>JAFMDF010000298.1 GCA_017857395.1 Bacteroidota bacterium
GGAAAGAAATTGAAGAATATTAACTGCCGCTAACTTCTTGCGCAAACCACTAGCAATTGGAACTGGAGTTGGAGCATCTACTGATTTGAATGGTCAATTTTCATTAGCTATCCCTAACGATAGTATCAAGCTGGAAGTCTCTTATTTAGGGTATAACACTCAATTAATTGAACTTGGATCTGCTAGACAAATAGACATAATTTTGAGCAAAAGCAGTCAGATTTTTGACGAAGTAGTCGTCATAGGCTATGGAACTCGAAACCGAAGAAAAGTCACTAGTTCAATAGCCTCTATAGGAAACGATGCTTTTAAAAATATTTCAGTTCCCGATTTTCAAAATGCTTTACAGGGAAGGCTGCCTGGAGTAGTATTTTCTAATTCCTCTGGTGCAGCTAATTCTGAATCAAGTATAAGAGTCAGAGGGGTTTCCTCTATTGGGGCGGGTAATCAGCCTATTGTGGTGGTAGATGGACTCATTCTTTCAGGGCGAATCAATGCACCAAATCAGGGTAATTTATCTGGGATGAATACTAATTTTTTCATTACCTTGAACCCCAATGATTTTGAGTCAGTTGAAGTGCTTAAAGATGCAGCGGCTGCGGCTATTTATGGTGCTAGAGGTTCTAATGGTGTTATTTTGATTACCACCAAAAAGGGTTCATTTAATAGTAGTCCTAAGGTAAATCTAGGTTATTATGCTGGTTTCCAAGAAGCCTCTAAAACTTATGATTTACTGGATGGTGTCGAATTTGTAACAGAATGGAACAAGGCTGCACGAAATGTAGGATTAGACGAAGGTTCTGGGTTGATTTATAACGTGGCGGATCAACCCTCCTCCGATTGGTTGGACCTCACGCTTCGAAAAGGATTTATCCAAGAAACAAATGCTAGTGTATCAGGAGGTGCTCCTTCGACCAGATATTATTTGGGGGGTACTTTCAGAGAAGAACAGGGCTATCTTAAAAATTATAACCTCAAGCGATATAGCTTTAGAACGAATATAGACCAATTAATTAGGGATAAAGCTACGGTGGGAATAGGCATTAATCCATCTCGCGTGGAAAACAGTCGCCCTGGTTCATCAAATTCTCCATTTTACGAGTCTCTTTATTGGTATCCTAATTTAGCAGCTTTTGATGAAAATGGAAAGGCATTAAATGGGCTCTTATGCACCAATTTAGAAGAACCTCAATGTGTACCTGGCTCTCCTTTGGGTAATTTAATCAATACCAATAGTACTATTAATTACTCTATGCTACTATTCAATTCCTACTTTAAGTATGCATTTACACCCAACTTCCAAATGAAAACAGATTTTGCTACAGAGTTTACCCAATTAGACGAGTATTTTAAATATGGGTCAGGTACTCTTTTTGATTTTTTTCTTGGAAATAATGGCTATGGCACCTCTTTTAATTGCCAAACGGTTAATTATAATTGGAATACAGTAGCCACTTATTCTAATACCTTTTCTAATTCACATAACCTAGAAGTGTCTGCGGGGCTTCATATAACAAAAGAAAATCTAACGGGTACTTTTCTAGAAGGCAATGGTTTCCCTGATGACCGACTAATTTTTTTAGGGTCAGCAGCCACTATTTCAAATCATATGACCAGCCAAACCATTAATGCTTTTATGGGAGTGCATCTCAGAGGTCAATATGATTATAAGCAAAAGTATCTATTGACACTCTCCGCTCGTTACGATGGGTCTTCTAGATTTGGCGTAGACAAACGTTATGGATTTTTTCCTGCAGTATCCGCTGGTTGGATGTTAAGCGAGGAAGCATTTTTTAAAGTAGAATCTATTGATTTTTTAAAATTAAGAAGCAGTTTTGGCGTTTCGGGTAATGCAGAAATTGGTGATTTCGGTTGGCAAGGAATTGCCCAATTTGGACAAAATTACAATGCAGAACCAGGATACACCTTAGCAAGCATCGAAAATAGGGCGCTAGGATGGGAAAAAAATGAACAATGGGATGTAGGATTAGAATTTTCACTATTTAATCATCGAATTGAGGGTGTTTTTGAGTATTACATTAAAAACACTAAAGACCTTCTTTTGGAAGTGCCTATCCCCGCTACTAATGGATTATCTGTGCTTACTCAAAATATTGGGAGGGTTAGAAATCAAGGATTTGAATTTGAATTATCAGCGGATATTCTTACAGGTCCATTCAAATGGAATGTTCAAATGAATGGAGCCACCTTAAAAAATGAAGTACTTCAACTGGTTGATAATAATGGAGACGGAGTTGATGATGACATCTATACTCAATTTAGATTCCTGTTCCGCCCAGGACTTTCTATAGGTACGTTTTTCCTAGTGCCATACGCTGGTGTGGATCCAACTAATGGAGATGCCCTATTTTTTGACTTAGAAGGAAATACACTAGCCAATCAAACACCCTCTGCCAATCGGCAAATAGTAGGTAAATCTCTCCCCGATTTTACGGGAGGATTTCTGAACACTTTTCAATATAAAGGATTTGATTTGTCTGTTTTTTTTGAATACAAAACTGGTTTTCAAAAATATATCCTCGAAGGACAAAACATAAATGGTCCTTTTAATGGAAGTAGTAATTATACTAAAAATACACTCGATTCATGGACTCCAGAAAATACGGACGCTACTATTCCTGAAGCTCGTCTCTTTGAAACCAATGGCCAACAACGGACTTCTAGAAATGTATTTGATGCGGATTATCTTAGATTAAAAAACCTGACGCTGGGATATACCTTTCCAGTCAAATCTACGACTATAAAAAATTTAAGGGCTTTCATTACAGCACAGAATTTATTCCTTTTTACTTCTTTCCCTGGATTAGACCCTGATACCGAGGTGTATAGTGCTCGACAAGCGGAACAAGGGGCAACACTAGGTACTATGCCTTTAGCTAGAAGTTTTACAGCAGGATTCAATATAGAATTCTAAGTTAAAACCCACTAGTTTTTATTGATGACCATTTTCTAAATAACAATTAAGATGAGCAATATTAAACCACTTCTCCTTGCATTCACTTTATTAATGACCTTTCCAGCCTGTAATGATTTTCTGAGTGAGGTGCAGCCAAAAGACAACCTACCTATAACAAGTGTTTTTCAGACAGCAGAAGATTTGGAATCTGCTTTAAATGGGGTCTATAATATCTTACAACACCCTGCAATTGCTGGAGTCAATCTTTTACTTTATGGAGATTTATTAAGCAGAAACGGCATCTTTACCATAAGTGGATTTCCAGAAGAATTTGATATCGCCAACCAAACTTTGCGCAGTAGCAACTTCCGAGTAGCGCAAACTTGGACTAAAACTTACGAAGCAATTAACTTGATTAACAATATTCTCGATGCTTTAGAAACAACCCAAGATGCCTCTTTAAATGCAGGTAAAGGAGAACGAATTCGAGGGGAATGCCTCTTTTTAAGAGGAGTCCTTCATTTTGAATTAGTCAAACTCTACGGAATTCCCTATAACATAAGTCCTGAACAAGATGGTGTTCCGCTTATAACTAGAGCTGTTTTGGAATCTAGTTCCTTAACCTTCCCTTTTCGTGAAAGTGTGGCAGCAATATATTCCCAAATTGAGGAGGATTTAAATACTGCTAAAGCGCTCTTGCCAATGTCTCGACCAAAAGACCGTGCTAACCCAGCTGCGGCAGTTGCGTATCTAGCACGGGTAGCTTTTCAAAAAGAAGATTACTCGAACGTAATAATTCATACACAGAATTTATTCGATAATTATGGGTTAAGCCTTACCGAAACACCAAGTGACTTTTTTACCAATGAAGATAATTCCGAATTAATTTGGGCAATCAGCTATACACCAAGTGACCCAAATACGGGAATGGATGGAGGAAAAGCAGCCTGGTTTCATGAAAATCAAGCTAGAATTTCCATTAGTCCGGCATTAAAAGTAGCGTTTAATCAAATTATTACCAATGAACAAAAACAGGCATTATCAGATGTTGGCTTGCAAGGAGTGGATTTAAGGACTACAGCTGACTTACCAAATAATTTCCCCTTAGTATCCAATGATTTAAATTACACCAATAAATATGAGGAGGTAGGAGGTAATTCGGATGATACCCCTATGGCTAGATTAGCAGAATTTTATTTAATGGCCGCCGAAGCAATTGCCCGAACCGAAGGGATTACCCCACAAAGTATCCATTTATTGAATGTCATTCGGCTGCGTGCACTGCGGGGATTGGATGCAGTTGGTAATGAAGTTTCCAGTTCCACTTTTACAGGAATAATTCAATACAAGCTAGAAAATTTTCCAGGTGCTATTGGACTAGAAAATTTCATTGAAACCCTTGCCGTTGAACGGAGAGTAGAGTTATGTTTTGAAGGTAATTATTTACATGATTTGGTGCGCTTGAAAAAAAGTGTACAGGACATCCCTTTTAGCGATTGCCGACTACGCCTACCTATACCACAACGAGAAATTGATGTAAATAGTAATCTTACTCAAAATGGTGATTGCTATTAACCAGCCTAAAGATTGGTTTTATCTTTTTTAAAATCCCCAAAAATAATTGACGATGATCGTTTTTATAGACAGAAAACCTTGTATTTATTTACTTTTATTTTCTCTATTTTTTTTTCTCTTTTCACCAAAAGGAGCTGCTCAACCTCTATCTGCTTATGAAGGCGGACATCTAATAACTCATTTTGAAAAAAATCCTTTTCTATTCTGGCTTCAGGATGAAGATGGTTTTATTTGGGGTATGGATATGAATAGGAAACTGATAAGATATAATGGATATCAAGTAGAAACTCTTATCTATAGTCCTACTGATACTACTGGTATTTCTGGACCCAAAATTAGAAATATTAATCTGGAATCTTCTGGCAAAGTTTGGATAGATTATGGCAATAATGGAATTGACCGTTTTGACCCAACTAAAAATCGATTTGAGCATTTTCACCAAGCAATTATTGCTGCAAAAGGAGAAAATCCTAAATTTTATAATAGTTTTTTGGAGGATAGTAGGGGATATATTTGGATAGGTACACAAATTGGTTTATATAAATATGACCAAAAAGAAAAAGTAGTTTCTTTCGAGTTGGCTAATGATTATACGCATGTCGTTTTTGAAGACCCAAATGGAAATGTATGGGCAGGAGACCCCATGCAGGAATCAATTAGGAAAGTATTCCCAAAATCAGGAACAGCGCAGGAGTCAATCCCTTTCCCTTTTATTGGTGACCCTTCTACTTTTGATAGGTATTCTTTATCGCAACCACAACCTGTAGATATTGCAGCTAAAGGATTAGTTTTTATTGCGTATATTGGAAATTTGTACCAGTTTTCCAGCAGTACTAATGCTATTACCCCTATTATTCAAGGGTTACATGAAGGAGAAATGGTACATACTATTTATGGAAAGGACGAAGAACTGCTTGTGGGAACAGATAAGGGTCGAATATTAAAATTCAATTTCCTAAAAAAAGAATTAGAGCCTTTCATTGACCTACCAAAAGCTTCAGATATTTTTGATCCTATATTACAAACTTTTCAAACTAAGGACGGACTATTGTGGATTGTTACTCTACACAGAACCTATAAGGTTTTACCAAATCTTTCTCCTTTTAAAACCATTCCCTTTCCCGCTGAAAGCAGATTACCAAAGCTTGCCTCCCGTCATGAATCTTTGGTTAAATTTAATGGGAATGTTTATTTTAACACCGAACAAGGATTAGTCCCCGTTTTATCTGGAACTACAGCTCCCATTAATTTAGTATTTTCAAAAACAGATATTTTAAGTGCATCCTCCAATCTTCCTCATTCTGCGGAGGCAGCACACACGACTGAATTATCAACCTTTATTTTTAGAGAAGATACTCTACGAAATAAGCTCTGGTTACTATTATATCAATTTCCTTTAACCGTAAAGTTATATCGTTTTGATATAAATGGACAAAAAGAATTAGAATATGTCTGCGTTGGAAGAGATACTTGTTTTATTGATACTTACTTTGATATTGATATTGACCCTAATGGTCATCCTTGGTTGGGAGGTTGGAGAGGGTTAAAACATTTTAATCCAGATACAAAAGAACTAACTTCTATTTATACGGAAGAAAATGGTTTATATGGCGTTCCGGTAGAAAGTGTTTTATGCGATAGTAATGGAGATGTCTGGGTAGGACACATAAATAGAGGGTTAGCTAGATATCATCCAGAAAAGGATACGCTGGAATGGTTTACTGCTGACCCAAACAATCCAAATTCTATTTCCACAGATTATGAATTGAAAGATGTGCTAGAAGATAGTAAAGGAAATATCTGGATTGCTACAATAGTTGGGTTGAATTGCTATGATAAGACTAATAATACCTTCATTCGCTACGGAAATGAAAATGGATTACCAAATGAAGGCGTCCTTAAATTAACTGAAGATAAAAATGGAGATATATGGATTCTCTACCGTCGTAAAATAGTTAAATTTAATAGTACAACTCAATCCTTTTATACCTTTTCTGAATTAAGTGGACTTAATGCTGCCGAGTGTGATTTAGGAATATCATTTGGAGATGATGCTGGCAATTTATTTTATCAAACCTCAGAAGGGATGTTTTATTTTCATCCTGATAGTGTTATTATTGACTCCATATTACCCAGACTCCATTTTACTGACTTTCAACTAGCCAATCAATCAGTTAAAATCAATGATACCACGGGAATACTGTCCAAAAACATCAATTATACAGAATCTATTAATCTAAATTGGGACCAGCGCATTTTTAGCATTGAATATGTAGCAATGGAATTCCTCCATACTGAAAACACCAGTTATGCTTTTCAATTGGAAGGCTATGATAAAGATTGGCGAATGGTGGGGGGTGTTAGGAAAGCGACCTATACCAACCTTCCGCAGGGGACTTACACTTTCAAAGCTAAATGTAGAAATCATCACGGGTTTTGGAGTGAACCCATCCAATTCGGTATTAATATATTGCCTCCTTGGTGGCTAACCTGGTGGGCTTATCTAGGCTATACTTTGATGACATTAGGAATCCTTTATGCGGCCTATTCTTGGAGAATGCGAGCGCAACAAAAAAAGTTAGTCATGGCGACTATGCTAAATGAACGACTCACCCAACTAGATAAACTAAAAGATCAATTCTTAGCCAATACTTCTCATGAGCTAAAAACACCACTACATGGGATTATTGGGATTGCTGAATCTCTATTCGACAAAGTGGAAAACAAATCCAAAGAAGATTTACAAGAAAACCTAGGACTTATTGTAGCCTCTGGTCGGCGATTGTCCAGCTTAGTTAATGATTTGCTCGATTTCTCTAGAGCAAAGAATAAAGATTTACAATTACAACTTAAAAGCTTAGATTTAAAAAGCTTAGTGGATGTAACGGTGCGCTCTTGCCAAACGTTATTGGGCAATTCATCCGTACAGCTCAAAAATCAAATTGCAGAGGGACTACCTCCTATACTAGCAGATGATAATCGGCTACAACAAATACTTTTTAACTTAATCGGTAATGCCATCAAATTTACGGAAAAGGGGGCTATTGCGGTTCAAGCAAAAAAAGAAAATGGAATGATTGAACTATGTGTAGCAGATACAGGTATAGGAATTCCTAAAGAAAAGCAAGCGATTATTTTTCAATCTTTTGAGCAAGCAGATGGTTCCACGGCTAGAGAATATGGTGGAACAGGCTTGGGTTTAAGCATTACCAAACAATTAGTGGAGTTGCATGGTGGGCAAATATGGTTGGATTCAAAACCAAGGGAAGGTACCAAATTCTTTTTTACCATTCCGATTTCTAACCAACCGACCCAGTTGGTTGAAAAAATCCCTTCTTTAGAAAATACCTTCTTCCGAAATAAAATTAAGGAAGTCAAACTTGCTCTCCCATTAGCAGGTTCTGCGGAAGACCGAATCCGAATATTGGTGGTAGATGATGAACCCATCAACCATCAAGTATTACGCAATTACCTATCGGGTAATCAATTTTTACTGACGGCGGTTATGAGTGGAAAGGAGGCTATGGAGACGATAGAATTAGGGGTAGCTTTTGACTTAGTATTATTAGATGTGATGATGCCTCGAATGTCAGGATATGAGGTATGTGAAAAAATAAGAGCAAAATATCTGCCAAGTGAATTACCTATCATCATGGTAACTGCAAAAAACCAGATAGCAGATTTAGTAGAAGGATTAAACTTAGGGGCTAATGATTATATCGCCAAACCATTCTCCAAAGAAGAATTTTTGGCTCGCGTAAAAACGCAGCTAGATTTACATAGAATTTATAGCGTAACAGAAAAATTTGTACCGAATGAATTTATTAGAACTTTAGGTAAGGAAAGGATTACCGAAGTACAATTAGGTGATCATGCGATGAAAGAAGTAACCGTTCTATTTTCTGATATTCGCGATTTTACAACTTTGGCAGAAAAGATGAGTCCAGAAGATACCTACAAATTTGTCAATGCTTATAATGGTCGGATGGGGCCGATTATTCAAAAACATAATGGTTTTGTTAATCAATACTTAGGGGATGGAATTATGGCCATTTTTCCACACCATCCATCGGATGCTTTGAACGCTGCAATTGAAATGCAAAAAACTTTGGCTACCTATAACCTACAAAGAAAAAAAGCGGGAAGAATTGCCATTCGGATTGGCATAGGCATTCATAATGGGCCTTTAATCATGGGCATAATTGGAGATAAAAATAGGATGGATGCGGCTACTATTGCGGATACCGTCAATACCGCTTCTCGTATTGAAAACAGGAATAAATATTTTAAGACTTCCTTATTGGTAAGTGAATCTATTGTCAAAAAACTTCTCAAAAAAGATAACTATCACTTACGATTCTTGGGAAAAGAAAAATTAAAAGGTAAGGTGGAAGGAATAGGGCTTTATGAATGTTTTAGTGGAGGACACAAGCAGGAAATTGCGCTTAAAAAGAAAAGTTTAGCCGACTTTGAAGAAGGTGTGCTGTTTTATCTAGCCAAAAAATACACATCTGCTGCTGCTTCCTTTAATAATGTTTTATTGATTCATCCATCAGATAGCACTACTCAATTATTTTTTAATAAAGCGGAGCAGTTTCGATTGGAAAATAAAGCTGATGATTGGTTAGATAGTCAGCTAAGAAAATAATATCTAGATGTTATGTATTTTGTAAATATAAAATATATAATCCGTTGTCCTTTAATTACTCGTTGTATTAATTTTTCTACAGCTGATAATTAAAGGACAACGGATTTATTAATTTATTTGCTGACGTCTTAGTACTGACTTTCCATAACAATAAAACAATTTAGCAATCAAACCATGATGCAGTTATTTATTCGTAACCGTTTCTTCATCTGGAACAAAATCATCCTGTACTATCACAACCTGATCCCCTTTAGATAATCCACGCGAGATTAAGACATATTTTTTCTCCTCTTTGAAAATAAGCACTTCAGTTGAACTAACAGTACCTTCTCCAAAGAGATAAACCTTGCCTTTTTTGCCTTCCTTACTAGCTAACGCTTGAATTGGAATCCGCATTAATGGAATTTCTTCCTGGGAGGTAATTGTTACATTCACTTTTTCACCAGCTAATGGTCGCCCTTTATCTACGGTTAATTTAATATCCAAAGCTATCATATCTTCGGGGTTAATTATGGGGCCTATCCTTTCTACGACTCCTTGATATTTTTTTTCGGACTGTTCTAGTAAATTTACTGCTGCTATATCTCCTTTTTGTAAGTGAATCGCTTCCTCTTGCTTTACATTTACAGTAATTAAATATTCAATTCTAGTTCCAACAGCAGTTAATGGTTCTTTCTTAACTAGGATTCCTGTCGCTGGGACAGCTATTCTTTCGTTAGCAACTTGTACGTTTTCTGCAAATACCGTTTTAGGGGGTTCTTGGGTTTCTTCTAAGACCATGGACTTGCTTTCATTGTTCTTGCAACTTACCATTAAACCGATGGCGAATAGTACCAACAATACTAAATTAGATGCTTTTTTCATAATGGGGTTCGTTTTAAAAAGTGATTAAAGTTTTTTCTAACGGTCAGGTACGGATACAAATTATTAGGTTATTCTTTTTAGCAAGTTAGGGTGATTTGGGGAGTAAACATAAGCAATACCTCCGAATCCATACTATTAGTTTCCGAAGGGGTATAAAAAGTTTCCGAAGGGATAAACGGTTAATTTGGATAGTATTGAGAATCCTCAAAAAATTCCTATAAATGAGCCACCCAAAATAGTATCTGCTTTGGAAAATAAATCTGATAATTGGATAAGGGATGAATAATTATTCATTCATTCATTGTTGAATTGGCGAAAAATAACCCACAAATTTTTATAGGAGTGTATTTTTTATTATTTTTAAACATCAAATAGAAAAGATTGACCCCAAACTCTTTCTTTATGAATGAGAAAACAACCTTGCTAAATAGAATACTAATTCTTTTTTCCTTGCTTTTATTCTTGGCTGGGCCTTCTTGTACGAGAAAACAAGAAATTTCCACAATAGATGAATCTAAATATTCAAAACAAAATCATTTTTGGGTAAATTATTTAGGAGATTCAATAGTAACAGGAACCTCCATTCCTTCAAAAGGAAAATTAATAGATTCGGATAGTATCTTGCCACCTATTGAAATTCCATTAAAACAAAAACCTAAAGTAATCCCTGCACATCCAAATGTAAAAGATATTAAACCATATAGAATAACGAAAATTTCATCAACTATTCCTGTAATCAACCCTAAAGTTGATACCTTTATTTTACCAGATTCTTTTTATTTAAAAGAAAGAATACCATCTCTTACTTATCCCAAACCTACTAAGGCATTACCTTTTGATTTATCTCCTAATGCAAGAGAATATATTCAAGTACTAAGTGTTAAGCATGGGCTTTCTGATTATGATGTCTGGTCTATAGAACAAGATAGTAGAGGAAATATATGGTTCGGAATGGGTAATGGAACGATAAGTCGATATGATGGAATTCAATTTAATCATTTTCTCCCCTCATCTGATTTAAATGGAATTGTTAGGGACATTGTAGAAGACAAAGATGGCAATATGTGGTTTATTGTCCAAGGAGGAGGGTTGATACGATATGATGGGCAAAACTTTGTTCAATTTACCGAAAAAAGTGGATTTAGAAGCAATCGTGGATGGAGTGGCTTTAAAGATAGTAAGGGGAATTTATGGTTTGGCACTCAAGACGGTACACTTCATTATTTTGATGGGTTAAAATTTATACACTATCAGCTGATAGATAAGGGCAGATTTAAAACTATTACGGCTATCATTGAAGACCAAAATGGACATATCTGGATTTCCTCACGAAATGGTATATTCAGATATAGGCTGTGCAAACGAGGCTAAAAAGTTCCCCAACTTTTTACAAGAAAAAT
>JAFMDF010000299.1 GCA_017857395.1 Bacteroidota bacterium
TTTTCAAAGAACTACGACTGTATTTTGTTGCAATTTTTTAGGGTAGTTATGAATACAAGCACTATAATCATTTACCAAACACGAATTTGGCCATTTTATTTTATCTGGGTAGCTGTTAGTTTAATGATTTCTTGGTTGGCGTATTTTGTTATTTTAAGGCGAGATGTTTTTGCGATTCCTGTTTTCAAAACAACTGTTCAACAAAATGAAAAATCGACACTTTCTGATAAGACAGAAGAGCATTATCAAAAACTATTACAATTATTACAAGAAGAAAAACTCTACCAAGATGCCCAATTAAGTATGGATACGCTCGCTAAAAAAACGGACTTAAGCAACGGTTATTTATCTAAAATCATCAATCAAAAAGAAGGGAAGAATTTCTATGATTTTATTAATAGTTATCGAGTAAAAGAAGTCAAAACCAATCTTACGCATCCAGATTATGCGCATTATAGCATATTTGGTATCGGCTTAGAGGCTGGCTTCAAATCTAAATCTACTTTTAATGCGGTGTTTAAAAAAATGACAGGTATGACGCCATCTGCTTATAAAAAAAGCCTAAACTAGTGATGAGTAAACGAGGGCTATACTCATCACTCATAACTCATCACTAAAAATAGTCCAGCTACCTGTAATTCACCCATTCGCACCTCTTTAATTCGTCCAAATCCCTGCTATTTCAGCTATTTACACGATGTCAAGCCTTTTTTGAGGGACTATTGTAGTGTATTTAATCACCCACTATTTTAAAATCTTAAAAACGATACATTATGGAAATGGCAGTATTTCAAGAATTTTTTAGCAGCATAAAATTTATTTTATGGGATTATATCCGATTCGCAACCATGGCTTTCGTCCTTTTTTATGTTATTCTAAAAAAACCTTTATGGTTTAGAAAGATTCAGAAAAAAATGCCTAAACTAACTGACTATGGTCGGGATATATTTTTTTCGATTACTTCCGTCGCCATTTTTGCGATTATTAATACCATCACCTTTTATTATTTAATTGGCTATACCAATGTCTATAATAATATAACAGAATACGGTACGGCTTATTATGTCTTTACTTGGGTTTGGATGTTCTTTTTGCATGACACCCTTTTTTATTGGACACATCGGATGATGCACCACCCTACCCTTTTCAAATATGTGCACCTAATCCACCACAAATCTCATAATCCTTCGCCTTGGACGGCTTATGCTTTTCATCCATTAGAAGCAGTTTTAGAAATAGCTATTTTACCGCTCATTGCTTTTACCTTACCTGTACATGGCCCTGCGATCGGCTTCTATTTCTTGGCTTCGATTGGTTATAATGTCTATGCGCATTTGGGTTTTGAATTATTTCCAAAAGGCTTTCATAAAACTCGGATTGGTAAATATTTCAGCACTTCTGTAGCGCATAATTTACACCACGATAAATTTCATGGCAACTATGGTTTGTATTTTTTGATTTGGGATAGATTAATGGGTACCATTCGAGAAGATTATGATACGACTTATGAAGTAACGACTGAAGGAAAATTGGATTTAAATTTTCAGCCTGTGCAACAGGAAACTCCTGTGATTTAAAGTGGTAATCGAATTACTTGGAAACCTAATTCATTGGGCTTAAAAGAAATTCTTCCCCCACGAATTTCTTTTCCTCACGAATTTTTATCTTTTTTTAGCTGATGCTCTATTTCGACTGTCAACCATTTCTAAAACCATTTATCATGACACCAAATATCGCTTTTTTAACCGTCGCTCTAATTATATTACCTCAATGGTTATTGATGTTGTTACGTCCTCATTCCAAGTCGACGCAACAATTGGTTGACTCTGATATTATCCCTTTCTTTTTGTTAGTCATTTATGTGGTGTGTGTCAGTAGAAATGGAGTGGCTTTACAAATTCATACAACAAGGGATATAGTTCAAATTTTTCATACAAATACTATTGTTTTAGCGGCTTGGTCATTTATTGGTTTTATGAGTTTATTAATTGGTGGTTGGGTGTTCAATCGAATTCAAGATTTAACCGTCAAGGTAAATTGGGTAATGCCGAGTCTATTCGCTACTTTTATGATAGGTGCTACTACCATTTTGATAATTCCTCCTATTTAACAGTCATTATGCAAAAAATCAAAAATCTATTTTTAGCCCTTTTTAGTATTATCCTCTTGCTTACGTTGGTTACCTTATTTTATATCTGGATTAAAAGTCCAGGTACTCCAGAGAGGATATTAGATGAGCATGGAAATAAACTATCAAATAGTATTTCGGAAATCATTAAAATCCCTGTTAATGGGATAGACCAACACCTGATTATTAGAGGCCAAAATGTGAATAAACCTATTTTGTTATTATTGCATGGAGGTCCAGGTTCACCAGAATTTCCATTTTTTAAGGACAAAGATTTAAATTTAGAAGAATTGTTTGTCGTTGTTCATTGGGAACAACGAGGGGCAGGAAAATCTTATTATGATAATATTCCCAAAGAAAGCATGACTATTCAGCAGTTCGTTGACGATGGGGCAGTTGTTACCGAATATTTACGTAGTCGATTTAAGCAGGAAAAGGTCTACTTAATGGGACATTCTTGGGGTTCTTTTTTAGGGGTTTTATTGGCGCATCAACATCCTAATTTATTTCATAGTTATACGGGTATTGGTCAAGTTGCTCATCAATATTTAGGAGAACGATTATCTTATGAATGGGTGAAAGCACAGGCTGCTAAGGCCAACAATACTGCTGATTTAGCGCTTTTAACGGACTTAACTTTCCCCGATTCTTTAGCGAGTAATAAAACTTGGATTGACTTTATAATACCTGAACGAGATTTAGTCAATAAATATGGTGGCGGAATGAAGCGTAAAGATGCCGATATGATGGCAGTTTATAAAACCTATATTTTTGATACGCCAGAATATACGATATCTGATAAACTCAATATTATGAAAGGAGCGACTTTCTCGATAGAACATCTTTGGGATGATGTGCTACAAACCAACCTTTCCGTCGCTGTAGATAGCTTAGCCATTCCTGTACATATTATGCAAGGTGTACATGATTATCAAACGCCTTATGCACCCGCCAAAGCTTTTTTTGACCAACTAAAAGCTCCTCAAAAAAGGTTTCATCGTTTTGACAACTCAGCCCATTCGCCATTTGTAGATGAGCCTGCAAAGTTTAATTCGATTGTCAAGGAAAAAATACTAAAATGAATCTTCTTTATTGCTTAATTTACGCTTTTTAGCCATAGTTGATAGTTTTCCAAACATAAATAAATCAAACACAATTTATTTTAAAGTACAAAATACTTAACAATAAAAAACATATTGTTTATTTTAAACATAAGTTCTAACCAAAAAAATTCGCCTTTCCCTTTATTTTTAAGTACTTTTGTAGTCGGACTAGGCAAGAATTTTAATTCCCAATTTTTTTAGGTATCTTTCTTGCTAGAATAGAACTAATGAGAATGGTAGTGTTCAATAGAAAAGCTAGGAACGATTGACCTTACACAGTCAAAAGTTAACAAAACAATGCTTTTTATTCAATTTAACAACTACTACATAACTACATTAGCAATTTTATGAATGGTTTTGGCTAAGTTAAAATAGTCATTTTCAAATCGTAAAAAGGCTGGATATTTAACTTTTTAAATGGCTACAAACAAACAGAAAAAGAAGGCACCAAGGACCTTCAAATTCGACGTCATAGATGAACGAGTTCCCAAAATAATGGGTATATTTTGCTGGTTCATCGCCTTTTACCTCTTCATTGCTTTTACCTCGTATTTATTTACCTGGCAAGAAGATCAAGACCGTGTCTTGCGCTTCTCTTGGTCACTTTTCACACAAAGTGATTTACAGATGGCGAATTGGCTTGGTCGACTAGGAGCCATTATCTCTAATATGTTTTTTTACTGGGGTTTTGGGATTCCTTCCTTTATTGTCATCTTTTTGATGTATAGCGCAGGAAAAGCATTGATTAAGAATATTCCACTTACTCGATTTTACAGTACTTTCAAATATTCTTTAGTTATATTATTATTATTATCTGTCTTATTTGAATTCATCATGCCTGAATCTCAATTCCCTTGGGGTGGTGCGTTCGGAGAAGGTATTAATTCTTGGTTAATAGGATTTGTGGGCAAAGCAGGAATGATTGTAATTTTCTTATTTGCTGTTTTAGGGATGATTACTTGGATGTTTAATCCCAATTATAATGAATTAACTTACGAGAAAGCAGTCTATGAAACTAAATTATACGCCAAGGAAATAATGAATAAAGATGTTAGAAGGCGTCCAAGTATTGACCCTTCGGAAGCAACTTTAGAACCACCTGTTGGCTTAAGGCCTAAAAAAGATAGACCAGATTCCTCAAAGTCAAATAATCAACAACAATCTAAAGATGGTAACAAGTTAGCGTTAGATGCACCTAAAAATCCATCTTTAAAACCATCAGGGAAGTCACATCCAAAAGGTAGTCAATTGGCTTTTGGTTTAGCCGATAAAAAACGACAAAAACCAGCTTCTCTAACGACAGATTCAGAATTAGAGATTCAAATGCCAACCACGCCGACGCCGACACCTCAACCAGAGGCAGCAGTACCTCGAAAAGAATTACCTAAAGACCCTGAGATTAATCCGAATGCAATACCAAAACCAATACTTTCCGTTGAGAAAGAGAATAAACAGCATTTAGAACCTTATGATCCAACATTAGACTTATCTTCCTATGAAAGTCCAGTATTAGCTTTATTAAAGGATTATGATGACCAGAAAATAGAAATTGATAGAGCGGAATTAGAACTGAATAAAGACCAAATTATAGAAACCTTACTCAATTATAAAATTGAGATTACTAAAATTCGGGCGACGGTAGGTCCTACGGTTACGCTTTACGAAATCGTACCAGCGCCAGGTGTAAGAATTTCTAAGATTAAAAACTTGGAAGATGATATTGCCTTGAGTTTATCTGCTTTGGGAATACGGATTATTGCGCCTATTCCAGGTCGAGGTACAATTGGTATTGAAGTACCGAATAAGAAAAAACAAATCGTTTCCTTAAAAGAAGTCTTAATTTCAGATAAATTTAAGCGAGCAAAAATGGACTTACCAATAGCACTTGGTAAAACCATTAATAACGAGGTATTCGTAGCCGACTTAGCCAAGATGCCTCACTTGTTAGTGGCAGGGGCAACGGGTCAAGGTAAATCGGTAGGTATCAATACCATCATAAATTCTCTGTTATATAAAAAACATCCTTCTCAGGTTAAACTAGTATTGGTTGACCCTAAAAAGGTAGAATTATTCCCTTATTCAAAATTAGAAAATCACTTTCTAGCCTATTTGCCCAATCAAGATGAACCGATTACAACGGAGACCAATAAGGTAGTGCATACCTTAAACTCTTTGTGTATTGAAATGGATCAGCGATATGATTTATTGAAAAAAGCACATGCTAGAAATATTAGAGAATATAATGAAAAATTTGTCAATCGGCGTTTAAATCCAGAAAAAGGGCATCGCTTTTTGCCATTTATTGTATTAATCATTGATGAGTTTGCTGATTTAATTATGACCGCAGGTAAAGAGATTGAATTGCCTATTGGTCGATTGGCGCAATTAGCGCGGGCGATTGGGATTCACTTAATTATTGCAACGCAAAGACCATCGGTAAATATTATTACAGGAGTTATTAAAGCGAACTTTCCTGCAAGGTTAGCTTTTAAAGTAACGTCAAAAATTGATTCTAGAACTATTCTAGATGGTGGTGGTGCAGATCAATTAATTGGTCGAGGAGATATGTTATTATCTGTTGGTGGGGATACCATTCGATTGCAATGTGCTTTTGTAGATACGCCAGAAGTAGAGCGAGTGATTGATTTTATTGCGAGCCAACCAGGCTATCCTGTTCCTCACTTTTTACCAGAATTCCATGGAGATGATGAAGACCACGCTGCACCAGGTCACTTTAAATTATCCGAATTGGATGATTTATTTGAAGATGGCGCTCGTTTGGTCGTCTCTAATCAGCATGGTTCTACTTCCATGATACAAAGACGTTTAAAATTAGGGTATAATCGAGCTGGTCGAATTATGGATCAGATGGAACAATTGGGTATCGTTGGCCCAAGTGAAGGTAGTAAACCTAGAGAAGTATTGATGTACGACGAACGAGAATTAGATAAGTTCTTGGAGAGTATTAAAAGTAAAAGACAAAAATAGTAGTCAATAGCAGTAGCTTAGGCTTCCAGCCTGAGTAGCATTAGACAGTAAATCTGACCTTATAATCACGGTTTTAAAAATAGAAAAGCCCAATATGCAAGTCATATTGGGCTTTTCTATTTTACATGTTTCGATAACCTCATTAACTCATTCTCTCATCACCTCATTTACCCATTTACTCATTTCTAAAACGGAATATCCTCATCATTCATCCGAGAAGGCAAACTGATAATATTTTGGTCGGGAGAAGGACCGCCGCCACTACTTTCACCAGGTAAATCGCCAAAGCCCATATCTTCTAATTCCATAAACTTAGCGTATTTATCCACAAATCTTAGTTTGACGGTTCCCAATGCACCATTTCTATGTTTGGCAATGATGACCTCTCCAATACCTTTTAAGGATTGGCCTTCTTCATCTTCTAAAATTTGGTAATATTCTGGTCGGTAAATGAAGGAAACTATATCGGCATCCTGTTCGATCGCTCCTGAGTTATGAATAATAAAGTTATTAGCGACAAAATTATGCTCTTTTTCTACATGAATATCATAAGTCATTTCATTGCCAATATGGGTGATAGATTTTATCTTTTCCCATTTAATATCGCTATTGGCTAAATCTTTCAAATCACCTATTTCTAAAACATTAGCCACTCGATTTAAACGCTCTCTAGGTAAATTACTTTTGTATAAAGCACTTCCACAATAATTGGTATCAATAGCCGCTTGGAAACTTCTTTCCGTAAATCCTTTTTCTTTTCTAAGTACTTTAATCTTATCCCAAATAGCTTTAGCAATTACATCTGAGTTAGGATTTCCTTTGACTTCTTTTAATAAGACAACCAGCCTATTGAGTTTCTCCGATTTACTCCCAAAAACACCAATCTCTTTAGCAAATTTCAATATATTCTCTTTACCTGTAATATTCAAATGATAAACAGGTTTATAATCCGCCTTAGTCGTCTTTTGAATCGAACAATGAATCGAAAATCTTAATAATAAAGATTTAATGCCACTGACCAATTCCCATGAATTGGAAGAATAATGAAGTTTGGAAGAACCTTTACTTTCCCGAATATATACACCGCCATCCGTTGACCATAAATGTTCTAAGAATAGCGCAATTTGTGCTTTATTACTTTGGAAAATAGTAGTTGGGACGGTTTTTTCAAAAGACCTCGCTTTTTCTAAACCTACTTTTATTAATAAATTAGAAAAAGGATGTCTAACCCCATGTGTCAAATGATAAGGAGATGGTAAATAAACATGATAACAACTTTTAGAATTACTGTCTTTTACCCTTCTAGGGGCAATATTCCATAAATCTTTAGCACATTTTTCAACAATATCTAAAGATGCTGCTTCTTGACTTGTATAATGAATTGGTTGTCTAGCCACATAACAACCATCGCCAATCATGTGCGCTAACAAAATAATCTCTTCCGATTTTAAATCACTCTTTGACTCACTTGTAAGGCTACGAGAAGTCGCCACATAATCGCCTTCCTTCAAATCAACCAATTGTTGCCAACCATCAATCGTATAAAAAGGATGGTTTAAACTCGTTTTAATTTTAAATCCTGATTGCGTTTCTACTTCAAATATCTCTTTTTTACCCGTTTCCCAAACATCTAAACAAGTAGATGTTTCCAATTTATATTGCTTGTTCATTGCCATAACGGGGAATCCACTTTTACCTAGTAATTCTTTGACTGGCTTATACTCTCCCGTTACTGGCAAATAAATTTCGGTATCTCCTGTAATACATTCCCGTAAATCCGATAACTGCGGTCGTTTCATACCACCCCGTGTTTCCACCGCCCGACTCAACTGCGACAAAGCAATCACAGGCACACTCAATTCCTTCGCCAAACCTTTTAAACCCCGTGAAATCGAAGAAATTTCTTGTTCCCGATTTCCTTTATTCTCCCCTCCCCCAGTCATCAATTGCAAATAATCAATGACAATCATTTGAATATCGTGCTGCATTTTCAATCGCCGACATTTCGCTCGCAATTCAAAAATATTAATCCCTGGCGTATCATCAATAAAAATGGGAACTTCACTCATTTTTTCGATAACCCCTTGCAGTTGCTGCCATTCAAAATCTTCTAATTGTCCACTTCTCAGTTTACTACCAGAAATCTCTGCTTCTAAAGAAATCAAACGATTCACTAGTTGGACATTAGACATCTCCAGCGAGAAAAAAGCCACGCCTTTTCCGAAGTCCATGGCAGCGTTTTTGGCTAGTGCTAATACCAACGAGGTTTTGCCCATTCCTGGCCTAGCCGCCATAATAATTAAATCCGAAGGCTGCCAACCAGAAGTTATTCGGTCTAAATCAGTAAATCCAGTAGGGACACCCGTCAATCCAGCTTCTCGCTTAGATAGTTCTTCTAATGCTTTTAAAGCCTTCCCTGCCAACGTTCCCATACTCTCATAACTACGACTTAAGTTTTGCTGCGTAATATCAAATAAACCTTGTTCCGCATCGTCTAACAACTGGAAAACATCGGTGGTATCATCATAAGCATCTCGAATAATTTTAGTAGATACTCGAATCAATTCTCGTTGAATATGTTTTTGCGCAATCAAACGAGCGTGATATTCTATATTCGCAGCAGAAGCCACTCTATTGGTCAAACCCACTAAATAATAAGGACCACCAGCAACCTCTAACTCCCCGCCTTTTTTTAGTTCTTCTGTTACCGTTAATAAATCAACAGGTTGAGAGCGTTCAAATAATCGAAGAATAGCTTTATAAATAGCTTGGTGGGCATCCGAATAAAAACTCTCCGAACGCAGAATATCAATCACTATAGCAATCGAATCCTTGTCCAACATCAATGCACCCAATACTGCCTCTTCCAAAGGCAATGCCTGCGGCTGCACCTTACCTAGTACATAACTCGACAAATCTCCCTCATCCTTTTTAGGACGAAGATTTGGATTCCATTTGCCTGGTTTATTTTTATCCTTATCTGCCATAGTGCTATAAAAGTTATTTGTGTAGTAGTAGTTTACAAAAATACAACCTAAAACCTACTTTATCCAATTATCAAAATAAATATATGTTGCCAAAAATGTTAGTAACTACACTTCCCAATGTTAATAACTCATTGTAAATAGTGACTTTTCCACAATGTGATAAAAAACAAGTACATATTTAAAAAAATACACATTATGAAAAAAATAGCCCAATTACTCGCAAAATTGACGTGTTTTAGACCTTAATAGTGCATAATATAAAATATAACTAGATGTATAAATGTACCTAATTCCCCCATAGTAAAAAGATGTTGAAAAGATGTGGATATCTTAGAAAATCAGTGGAAATGTTTTTGTATTTAAATTAAAAATATATAATAATACCTCCTTTTTGTTAGCAAAAAAATTACACATTTATTATACTTTACAAAAATATTTTATTTTACCTAAATTAACAACTATTTGTTTTAGAAATAAAGCATCTCTTAAAAATTATTTCGCATTTACTTTTTTAGGCTATTACAAAATTTTAAAACGAATTCTAGTATAAGTCCGTATTGATACTTGCTTTCCAGAAGACAAGTTCTGGAAAATCTATAATTTCAAATCTTAACCTCTATCTTAATTTCAGCATCGAATTTCCACCAAAGGTAGTTGGAAATTGAAAATTTTATCTAACCGCTTATCGTCCATCCTTCGGCTTTCCACGTTTAGTGACCATATTATTGTACCCGCTTCCTTCCTTTATCCAATCCTTGTACTTACCTTCGCAGTTCAAAAATTTAGGGTCAAAAAATGCAATATACTAATTACGATTTACAAGATACCATTGTCGCTTTAGCTACACCTCCAGGCGTAGGTGCTATTGGCGTGATTCGGCTTTCTGGCACAGCAGCCATAACTATCGCTAATTCTGTTTTTTCTGGTAAAGATTTGACAAAACAAGCCAGTCATACCATTCATTTAGGTACGGTCAAAAATAACAAAAAACAAATTATAGACGAAGTATTAATGGCCTTATTTGTTGCCCCAAAATCCTATACCAAAGAAAATGTAGTAGAAGTATCCTGCCACGGTTCGAGTTATATTATTCAACAATTAATCCAATTATTTATTGAGAAAGGCGCTCGAATGGCGCAACCTGGCGAGTTTACGCTTAGGGCCTTTTTGAATGGGCAAATGGACTTATCGCAAGCCGAAGCCGTAGCCGATTTAATTGCGTCCAACTCCGCTTCTGCCCACGCCATTGCCATGCAGCAAATGCGAGGCGGCTTTTCCAATGAAATTCAAAAATTAAGACAAGAATTATTAGATTTTGCCAGTCTCATAGAATTAGAATTAGATTTCTCCGAAGAAGATGTAGAATTTGCCGACCGCACAGAACTAAAAGCTTTAGTCGCTAAAATCCAATTGTTAATCAAATCCCTCATTGATTCTTTTAAATTAGGGAATGTGATTAAAAAAGGCGTAAATACCGTCATCGCAGGTCGTCCCAATGCAGGAAAATCCACCCTATTAAATGCCCTTTTACAAGAAGAACGTGCCATCGTTTCCGAGATAGCGGGCACCACCAGAGATACCATCGAAGAAGTCTTAAATATCCAAGGCATCGAATTTCGCCTCATTGACACCGCTGGTATTCGAGATGCCCAAGACCAAATTGAAGCCGTTGGTGTGCGAAAGACCATGGAAAAAGTCCAACAATCTGCTATTTTAGTCTATGTTTTTGATGCCATTAAACTCCCACCAGAAGAAGTACAAAAAGACCTCGAAGCCTTAAAAGAACCGAATCAAGCGATTCTACTAGTTCCTAATAAAATGGACTTAAATCCTTACCTCCGTCCCGATGAATATGTCTCTGATTTAGTCCCTGCTAAAAATATTGTGACCACTTCTGCTTTGAATAAAATGAATATTGCTTACCTCAAAGAAAAACTCTATCAAACGGTGATTACCGAACAAATTAATCTAGACAATCCCATCGTTTCTAATACTCGACATTTAGAAGCTTTGCAGAATGCCCATCATTCTTTGACCGAAGTGTTGGCTAGTATGGAAATGGAAGTGACTTCTGATTTTGTGGCGATGGATATTCGGCGGGCGCTTTATTTTTTGGGGGAGATTGTTGGGGAAGTATCAACAGATGACCTTTTAGGGAATATTTTTGCTAAATTTTGTATCGG
>JAFMDF010000300.1 GCA_017857395.1 Bacteroidota bacterium
AAGAAGAGAAAAATCAGAAATAGTATGTAATTGTATTGCTAACCGTAACTTTCTGCACGAATGCCCCCGCTAGTCCTATGAAGCATCCTAAATCGACCAACTGCCATAGAAGCCTATGACAATGAAGGCACAATCATGGATGTGCAATTAACCTTCACAGACCCGATAGTAACGGAAGCGTTTGAATTATTACAGAATCAACCAAATCCATTCAAAGATAGAACAATGATTGGATTCTATCTCCCTGGTGATTCAGAAGTACAATTGATATTAAGAGACGAAACAGGCCGATTATTGAAGTCTATTAAGACGGAGAGAAAAGCTGGATATAATACCATTGAAATAGAAGAAGATGCTTTAATAAGCGGCTTTATTTACTATCAATTATCAACTAAGTTTGGCACTAAAGCTAAGAAGATGTTGAAGTTGAAATAAGCGTATAGAGATAATACCGATACCATATTAACCAGTAACAGAAATGTTACTGGTTAATATTTTTTGTCTAAAATCCGTTGCTGAAAAAAATCAGATTATATTTAGTAAACGATTGTAGCCTTAGAAATAGGATATGTCCTGTGTCAGAAAAAAATAAATTGTTCTATTTTGGAAAGCTCATTAAATCGTGATAATCCCCTTAGGACATTGAATAATTGCCTTAATACTTATCGTTTCTCCAACTACTAAATCTAAATCAAGCGCTAATTTTGTCAAAGTTGGCACAAGTAAATTAGGTGTTGGATGGATAAATTGCATGTCTATTAATTGACATTGTTGAGGCATTGAATCTGTTGGATGGACAGCCGAATTTTGCCAATCCGTCATAAAAGGCATTACTTCCAATTGTGGTGCAGCCAAGGGCATAATCATTTCCCAAGTCAGCAAATTACCGCTAGTTGTTTTTCGTTGTCCTCCTTGGATACGGCCCATTTCTTTATGATAATTTTTTAAAATGGCACTATCATTTGGCAAATCATTTGATTTTAAAGACCAACGAGTCATTTGTGCCTTTTCTAAAAAATCTACACCCATCCATCTTGGGGGTTGAATAGCCGTATTCTCCTCATCGGCTGCTAGTATTTCTAGATATCGTTGATTGCCTAAATTGACCACTGCATTTTTAGTGCCTTGTGTGGTATGGTAGCCACCAAAAGTAGGCCGAATGCCTGAAATTTCTTCAAACCAATCCATCGCTGCTGCTAAGTCGGGAACGGTATAAACAATATGGTCTATTTGTCTCATAATTTTTGAATTGCTTGATGAATAAAATAGGCACTTCTAACCGCACCATCCATATATCCTGGATATTGAGCCGCAGTTTCTGAACCTGCTACAAAAAAACGACCATCCAAAAAGCCTTGTCTATAAATAGTATGCCCATTATTTTGATGGGGCATGATATAGCCTGGATAAGGTGTAAAGGTAAAGGGTTCTTTTCGCCAAACCGTTTCTTCGTAGCTTAAATAATCGGCAGCAGGCTCGCCAAAATATTTTTGTAATTGTCGAATAACTACTTGTTGTCGTTGTGCTTTAGTAGCTGTGAAATAAGCGCCGTTAATAAAACCCTTTAAGCCATAAAGGCCCAATTCTTCATTAGAATGGTCATACATTTCATTGATTGGACCAGCATTACTAAAAATAGTGCCTGTACCATTGATGGTTCGCCAAAATGGTTTTTTATAAGCTATAGCCACTTTGATAGACTCCCCCATCCAAGTATGCGTTTGGTCAGCAATCCCTAATAAATCAGCAGGTAATGCTGGTGTAATGTCGATGCTGTGCTTTAATAAAAATGGTGGTAAAGTAGAAATAACGATATTAGCTTGATACGTTTGAGTAGTTGATTTAACCGTAAAAGTTGTGTATTCTTTATGGATAGATTGAACAATCTGATTTAAATCAATTTGCTGCTTTTCTAAATGACCCGCTAAGGCATTAATTAAGTTCGAACTACCGCCTTCAATTCTATGACTTGGTTCTGGATTAGGCGGAATAGGAATCAATTGTGCAGCATTGCTTGCATCTGCTTCATATATGGCCTTATCACTCATTTCTTGCTCATAAATCCCAATATTTAGGGTTTCCAATAACTGGACTAAAGCCGAATGTTTTTTTCCTAACCAAGTAGCGCCCATCTCTAAGGAAGGAATTGTATTGCTATATAAAGTATGGATTCGACCACCTATTCGGTCTCTAGCTTCGACAATTTTTACTTTTAATTTTGAATCCCGTAAAAGGTAAGCCAACGTTAATCCCGTCAATCCTCCTCCAATAATCAGTATGTCCGTATTTACGGTTTTCATAAATTGTTGTTTGTTGTGAGATTAATATTAATTAGCTTTTAAATATTTGTGGTTAACGTAAAAAGTACCAAATGGAAGCAATGATGCAATTAGGACAATAAAGGTAGTTTTACCATCCCATTTCATCTGACTCCGAATCAATAAGGCTAGGACTACATAAGCAAGGAATAACATCCCATGAGGCATGCCTAATGATTTTACCAAAATATCATTATTCCCAAAATATTTGAGCGGAACTCCGACCATTAATAATAAAATGTAGGATACGCCTTCTAGAAAACTTGTAATTTTAAATATATTTATCATATTTTTTTGTTTGAGTATATTATAATATTTTTAACAAACGACTCACTTGCTGACTAGTTTGAGTCGCACTAACAACCGCCCCATCCATATATCCTGAATGAATAGCCGATGTTTCTGCCCCTTAGTTTTGATTCGCCCCCCTAGCCTATCTCTAGCTTCCACGACTTTTACCGCAATATTTTCTTTTTGTAATAAATAAGCAATCGTTAATCCTGTTAGACCTCCGCCGATAATTAATACCTCTGTCTGGACAATTTTCATTGCTGTATTTTAGCTATTAAAAAAGTGCAAATATGAGTAAAAAATAAATGCAAATAATTATTCGGAAGCATAACAAGTTGAGTGGGATAAAAGATTTGGAGAAATACATCTTTCTGGATGTGGAAAATACTATTTGCTTAGAGAGTCAGATTAAAAATTGATATTACAAAAAATATTCTTCTTACTTAATAACGCCTAAAATCCGTGTCCCTTCAATACCACAGATTATTGAAGGGACACGGATTTTTATTAGGATGGTCTCTACGCTCCCTAAGCCAATAAATCCTTCACCACCTTCCCATGCACATCCGTCAATCGAAACCGTCGCCCCTGAAATTTATGCGTAAATTTTTCGTGGTCAATGCCCATTAAATGCAGTAAAGTGGCTTGGAAATCATGGACATGAACAGGGTCACTCACGATATTATATCCGAAGTCATCTGTTTGCCCAATAGTAATTCCTTTTTTAATACCAGCTCCTGCCATCCAGATAGTAAAGCAACGTGGATGATGGTCTCGACCATAGACTTCTTTGGTCAATTTCCCTTGGGAATAAGCCCCTCTTCCAAATTCACCACCCCAAATAACTAAGGTATCATCCAACATCCCTCTTTGCTTTAAATCTTGGACTAAGGCGGCAGAAGGTTGGTCTACGGTCTTGGCAATTTTGCGAATAGAATTAGGTAAGTTGCCATGAAAATCCCAACCCATCTGGTATAATTGCACAAAACGAACGCCATTTTCAGCTAACTTTCGAGCTAGAATACAGTTGTAGGCAAAAGACCCAGGCGTTCTAGAATCTGGGCCATATTGGTCAAAAATATAATCAGGCTCTTTGGAAATGTCTAAAGTGCCAGGCACCGACATTTGCATCCGAAACGCCATTTCATATTGTTCAATTCTAGATTTCAGTCCATCATCTTGCGTTTTTTCAAATTGATGATGGTGCAATTTTTCCAAATAATTCAACATCCTTCGACGACTATCTCGATTGATGCCTTTCGGGTCGTTTAAATATAAAACAGGGTCATCACCCGAGCGAAATAAGACGCCTTGGTGTTGGGAAGGTAAAAAGCCATTGCCCCATAGTTTAGCATATAAAGGTTGTCCTCCTGGATAGCCTCTTGATAATAGCACCACAAAATCTGGTAGGTTTTTATTCTCGCTTCCCAATCCATAACTTAGCCAAGAACCAATACTAGGTCGTCCTGCTTGTTGCGACCCTGTTTGTACAAATGTAACGGCAGGGTCATGGTTTATCGCCTCAGTATGCATGGTTTTAATAAAAGCAATATCATCCACAATTTTCTGATGATGTGGTAAAATATCACTTAGCCAAGCTCCACTTTGCCCATATTGTTTAAAGGTGAAATCCCCCATCGCTAATGGAAAAGACCGCTGATTAGAAGTCATGCCAGTCACTCGTTGATTCCCTCTAATAGAAGCAGGTAATTCTTGCCCAAACATTTCTTTTAACTTCGGCTTATTTTCAAATAACTCCAATTGAGAAGGTGCACCACTCTGAAATAAATAAATGACTCGTTTTACTTTTGGAGAAAAATGAGGCAAGCCTGACTCATTTTTCATCAGACTCTCAATACTATTTCCGCCTAATAAAGAAGTCAAGGCGGCTGAACCTACACTATATAGACTATTTTTCATGAACACTCGACGGTTCATGTCTGCTACTATTTTATCGAATTTATCGATCATATTAATGGTTGTTATTTCAAACTACGGATAACTGGTAGTAAAGAATTCTATGATAAAAGCAAATCGAATTACCGCTTCATCACAAATTCATCAAAGTTCATAATCGTAGAAGCCACCATGGTATAAGCGGCCAATTCTGTACGAACCAATTTGGGATTAACAGGATGTGCTCCTGCGGTCAGTAATTCGGCAGCACTTTTTTTATTTTGTTGAAAATGAACTAATTCTTCTTCTAAAAGCGCCGTGACAGCCGCTAATTCTTTCGCATCTGCATTTCTACCAATCAAAGATTTAAAGACATAATGCAGCTTATTCGTTGTAGTTGATCCACCTGCTTGCAGCGTTCGTTCCGCTAACATTCGAGCCGCCTCTACATATTGTGGGTCATTCATTAGTACTAGCGATTGCAAAGGTGTCGCTGTTTTTTGCCGACTTACGGTGCAATAATAGCGGTCAGGTGCATCAAAATTCATCATAGCTGGTGGTGGTGCACTTCTTTTCCATACGGTGTACATACTTCTCCGATAAAGGTCAGCGCCTTTGCCTTCTTCATAAACGGTCGCATTTCTAGTCGCCAAAGCTTTCCAAATTCCTTTTGGTTGATAAGGATAAACACTTGGCCCGCCAATTTTGTCCGTTAATAAACCACTTGCAGCTAAAGCATTATCCCGAATCATTTCTGCGGATAATCGATAGGCTGGAAAATGGGCATACCAAGCATTGGTTGGGTCTTTTTCTTTGGTCAATTGATTAATAATAGATTGTTGTTGATAGGTGGCGGATAAGAGAATTTTTTTAATAAACGCTTTCATATCCCAGCCATTTTCCATGAAGTCTACTGCTAGCCAATCTAATAATTCGGGATGACTTGGTAAATTGCCTTGATTGCCAAAATCTTCCTGAGTTGCGACTAAGCCTTTACCAAATAACATCATCCAAAGTCGATTGACTTGTACTCTGGCAGTCAATGGATTTTCTTTCGAAACCAACCATTTAGCTAGACCTAACCGATTAGGTGGTAAATTATCGGGAAGCTCGGCAAAAACTGTTGGTGTATTCGCTTGCACTTCTTCTTTTGGGGCATCATACATCCCTCTATCCAAAATAAAAGTAGGTCGCACAATTTCTTTATCGCTCATCACCATGACCTCTAAAAAATTGGTCGTTAAGGTATTTTCAACGGCTCGAAGTTTTGTTAACTGATTTAGTTGTTTGTTATAAGTTCGATTCTTTCCGCTTAGTACATAATAGTCCAATAATTGGTTTTCTGTCGGTGTATCTGCTACGGATTTATCGTGTAGTCGAACTACCTCAATATCGGATAATTGTCTATCATATACCAGCATTTCATCCATTACGATATTTTCAATGGAAGAAGCATTTTCCTTTCCTAATACAAATGGGTAGTTGGTCCAATTTTTACCTTCCGCAGCGTGCAATACACTTTTTTGTAAATTATCTTCTAAAAGTTCCGCCGTAGGTTTTTTCCCATTTATATAAAAATGCAGCCCTTTGGCTTGACTACTTCCATCATAAGCCATTGTGATATGTGTCCACTCCCCTACTGAAATTTTTTCTTTTGTTTTATAAATAATGGCATTATCAGGATAAGTATGTATCATTTGAAAATTCAAAGTACCGTCCTCATTTAATAAACAACCCCAACCTCGATAGCCTTCAAAATCACCATTGGCATTTAAGAAAATGGGCCCTTTCTCCCCTTCCTTCAATACCTTTACCCATATTGACAAGGAAAACGGTTGATGTCTATCCAAATCTAAATCTCGACTAAATCGAATACCACAATCACCTTTAAAAGACAAGCCTTTTCCATTTTTACCATCTACTAAAACAGGACGACTATCATAGTTGCCAAAAACGGCTGCATCTGGTTTTTTTAGGACTTGATTGATATAGCTAATCGTTTTTCCTTTTTCACCGATTCCTCCCCAACCACCAGTCGTTTTGCGGTCTAAATTCAAGCGACGCTTCGGTATCTCTAATTCTTTATCAAAATCAAAAGCAGCTATTAATCCTTCTTTCAAATCAATGGAAGGTTCTTGCTTAGCTAACCAAGTTGCAAAGGCTGCTTTATAATTATCAGTAACCAATGCGGTCTCTAAAGGCTGCATGGCAGCTCGTAAACTATCTAATGTTTTCTCTTCTGCGGGGGTGGGCAATAGTACGGTAGGTGTAGCTTCGCCAATGTAAGGAACAACGCCGTTATCGTTATTATTATTAAAAAAAGCAGACAAGGCATAGTAATCTTTTTGGGAAATAGGGTCATATTTATGATCGTGACAACGAGCACATTCCATGGTCATTCCCATTAATGCTTTTCCAAAAGTATTGGTTCTATCCGATACATATTCCACTCGGTATTCTTCTGCTACTACCCCACCCTCTTGTGATTGCGGATGATTTCGATTAAAGCAAGTCGCTAATATTTGTTCCCTAGTTGGATTGGGTAATAAATCACCAGCTATTTGTTCTGTAATAAATTGGTCATAAGGCATATTTTCATTAAAAGCCTTAATAACCCAATCTCGCCAAGGCCAAGTGGTACGCATCCCATCATCTTGGTAGCCATGAGAATCCGCATATCGTGCTACGTCCAGCCATTCTACCCCTAGTCGTTCCCCAAATTGAGGGCTTGCTAATAAACGGTCAACCGCTTTTTCATAAGCGTCAGGAGCGTCGTCTTTTAAAAAAGCATCTATTGCTGCTGGGGATGGTGGGAGTCCAGTCAAATCAAGAGTTATTCTTCTGAATAGCGTTGTTTTATTTGCGATTGGTGAAGCTACCAAGTTATTTTCTTCTATTTTATTCAAGATGAAATAATCTAAAGGCTGTTTTGCCCAAGTCTCATTTTTTACTTTAGGTAAAGCTTCTTTTTTGGGAGGGACGAATGACCAATGTTGTTTGTATTCCGCACCTTGCTCTATCCAACGAATGATTAAGGCTTTTTCTCGATTACTTAAAGCTAAATTAGCTGCTGGCGGCGGCATCATATATTCTTCATCATCAGAAATAAGTCTATGAAAAACTTCGCTTTTAGAAAGATTATTAGCGGATAAATTATAAGTCGTTTGACTATGTTCTCCATTGGTTGTAGAAAACGCACCTTCTGCTAAATCTATTCTATAATCGGCTTGCCTTTGATTCGCATCAGGGCCATGACATTTGTAGCAGCGGTCAGATAAAATGGGTTTGATATGATAATTGAAATCTACTTGTTCAGGTAAATCAATACTAGCCTGTTGGATAGTTTCTGGAAGAGATGTTGAGCAGGCGGCTAATGATAGAAGGAGAACGCCTACAATAAAAATGGGAAATTTATTCATTTTAAAAATAATTCAATGCTACTAGATGCTCTAAAAATAGTAATAAAAAAAATAGGATTAATGATTTTTATAGAATTATTTGAATATAGACTTTTGCATTATTTTGTATTAGCCAATTCCTTCGACCTGTAATGATTTAGGAAGTACTCTAGAAGTAACTACTAGTCTAAAATCAATAAAATGCGATTTGGTTTTTGTTGAAAATTTTTTAAGAGAAAAAAGGATGTGTATTCTTAAATTTATTTTACTCAGTTAAAATTTCTTACTAATAAAAAACTATATTAGTAAAATAGAATACCCCCTAAAGAATTTTTGTTTGGTAACTATAAAAATTAATTCTGTTTGATTTTGAAATCAATTACGAAAAATAGTCTAAAGAAAGAGAATAGTGTTTTTTGTTAGAATTCTAAAGTTTCTTTACGGACATGTTTTTACTCTAGATAAAAAACCTAGAATAAAAGAAAAATACCTTAGGTTTATTACTTTTATTCTTAAGTTTCTTTTAACCTGATATTTCTAAGAGGTTTATAATCACTTGTTAACCAGCAGTTTAGGGCACTATCTAGCGTCAATAAAGTACCGATAGCGTCAAAAAGGTATTTAAATAGCGTCAGATTAGGTCACTACTGCGTCAAGGAAGTATCAAATTTATCAACCTCTTTTTTTTCCTGTGTCTATTACGTCGGATTAGTAAATACACTTATCGGAGAAGGTCTATTGCGTCAAATTAGTATATTTGTACTGAATAAATGATTTCTCAAGTACTCTATTGCGTCAAAATAGTTTCATTTTATATAAAGAAGCGCTCTTATCTATCCTATTGCGTCAAATTAGCACCTATTTATTATTAACTATTACGTCAAATTAGTATAAAATATAAATAATCAGGCTATAATCGAACTATTTAGACGCTTTTCATGGTCAAATTTTACAAAGAGCTCTTTTTTTAGCAAAATCGGCTAAATTCTTATTGTTTATATATGGAAAATTTGTAGAGGAACTCAGAATTGCAAGTCAAGTAAATAGCATAACCTTATTATTACGCCTTAATAGTACCATTAAATCTTTTAGATATTCCCTATTGCGTCTAATTAGTACTCAAAAGGTTAGAATGTTGATAAAAAAATATTATTTGATTTGGTTAGCTACATAAATAGATTAAAATTTATACATTAATTTGACGCAATAATGTCAAAACGACTATGAGATTTATTTTAAAATGTTGATTTTATTCAACGATACTACACAAAAATGTTACGATGTCAAAGCCAATGGAGCTACAGCGCCTTGTAGCCTTATCTAACGAAGCAGCGGAATATCCACCCGTTGATTTAAGTAAATTGCAATATCAGGCATTACTTGTTTTGGTCTCTTGTATTGATAGTACAGAGAAGCCCGTTTATGGCATTGATGACATCAAAGATGAAATTATAGAATTAGGGATCACCAATAAGCGGGATCAAATGACTTACTTAGAGCAAAAAGTAGTTGAGCAAAATACTTACCGAATTCCCTACAAAGAATATGTTAGATACTTTACTGGAGGAGAAACACCAAGAGGCGGTGTTATCAAAAGAGCAATGGATGCTGTTTTATCGCTAAAAGACCGCCCTATAAAAGTAAATAGCCCACAATTAGAAGGAAGCTTTGCTTGGTTTCAGGCAGTATTACACGAAAAAAAATCAGGTGATTTAATTTTTGTGATTACTTCTTTTGCCAAGCCTTTTTTGATGGGGTTAAAGCGAAATTTTTTGCAGATGCTTGCGAAGAGTACGATGGAATTTGATGGTAAATATTCGGTACCGATTTTTCTTTATATGAAAAGTAAAATATATGATGGTCGAGCTGAATTTCATGGTGCAGAACCAATAATGACCTTCCGTCAAAGATTTGGCTTAGATACGGTAAAGACTTATAATCGCTTTTATGATTTTCAACGACGAATTTTAGATGTAGCAACAGAAGATTCTAAAAAAAGTGGAGATATAAAATTTTTCTTTACAGGTATTTCAAAGTCTGGTACTAAAAAAATTACAGAAATAAAATATAGTATTTATCGAACAGGAGATATCAAAAGAAGTTTGGGGGCTAAAAAAGGTAGTTCTAATCACGGTGGTAAAGTAGCCCAATTAACGCATGCTCAGTACTACGCCTATAAATTTTTAGCAGATAATGGAATTAATAAATCGTTTATCATTGAAAATATTTTGTCTGACCCGAAGTTGAAATATGAATTAGTCGTTGGGCATGAAGATTTATATGCTAAGACGGTTTGGCAATATTTTTTAAAGGCCACGAAATCTAAATCTAAAGCGGGTGCTTTTGTTTCTTGGTGGAAAAATGGTCGATTGACTAAAGATAGTGTCCATGCCGTAATTATAGAACGATTATGGGAGACGACTAAAAAATTACCTGATAATATCAAAGGTTTACGCAAAGTAGCCAAAACAATGACGCATTCGGAATACCTCGATTATATCGAAAAACATAAGGCGGTGGAAAATAATGCTTTCGTAAAAAAACAAGATGCCCAACCTATTTCTTTTGAACAATCTATAGAAAAATTAGTCAGACCTACTGGCAGTATCCGCACTAAAAAGATATTTGATTATCATCAATTTAAAATAGATTATAAGGAAGAGTATCAACGTATTAGGAAAGAGCGCACTAACGCTTTCAATTCATTTAAAGATATACCCAATTATGAAGCCCAATTGGAAAATAGTATTAAGGGATATTGCGAGCAATGGTTTAAGACAATTTATAAGTAACGTCCCTGCTCTATCAGGTGCGACGTCTTGTAGTTAAAATTAAAAAATATTTGATGCACTGTGAAAACTTTAAATCGCCTAGCTAATGAGGTAGATTAAACAGTAATAAAAAATATTGACAAATCTATTCCTTCCTATAATTACTAGTATTGAAAGTATCTAGTATAGATTATTAGCTTTTTAATGGATGACTATCTTTTAAATTCTTATTGATAATCAATGAGTTATCGTTTTTTTAATAGTAACATACCTTGAAAAAGGATGGTTTTATTAAAATTTTTGATTACGGTATATTGATTAATGAGAATCTTTTACTATCAATTCTATAACTCTGCAAGCTATTCTTCACCACTTCTATTATTTTAGCATAGCCGACTTTTCTAGCCTTACTCCCCCACCCTCTTAACTAAGAGAAAGTATTTTATAGTCAGTAAACAAGGAAATACTGACTATTTTATTTTGATAATATTTTTTAGAACTTAGGTCTTAGGAGAACAAACAGGGGTTTTGTCTCACATGGAATAAGCAACATTCCTTGTGTTTATTGACTTAACAGTATGTTTAACACCTCCCATTTTGCTACCTACTTAGGGTATTAAAGAGATTGGTGCGTAAACTTACGCTAAGGAATTTTTATAATATGT
>JAFMDF010000047.1 GCA_017857395.1 Bacteroidota bacterium
ATATTATTTTGATAATATTTTATTTTATTAACTAATTTTGGGCGAACCTAGCGGAGTAAATGAATGAATGTGAAAATGAATAAATATTGGCTAAACTTGGTATGGAATTGCCAGTTTTAGTGTTTCACCTCACAATTACTCATTTTAGAAAAAATAAAAGTAAATACTTTCTTAAATAGTAAACGTCCTGAGTTAGGCAGGATGTTCAAATTTAAGTATAATTATTTTTGTATAGTTGAATTGACCGAATAATTATCCAACAATCTTTTTAGCTTACAGCTTAGCCACCTCATTACCTCATCACCTCATATACCTCAATTTACCTCACTCCCTCAAATCACACAACACTCTGCCAATTTTTCGTAGTCAGGTTTGTCAGAAGATAATTTATGAATGTAATGTTCTCTAATTCGATTACCTTGAACGACAAAAACACCTGGCATTTGGAATTCATCTCCCATTTGCTGACCGATACCATGTCCTTCAATAACGCCTGCCTGAAAGCCTCTAATCCAACTAGATAAGCCAAATAGTTGCCTGAAATTACCTTTAACCAAACCGAAAGCGGTATAATATTGACAATCTGGATCACTCACATGCTCAATTCCTTCTAAATTATATCTAGCAAAATAACGGTCAGCCGTTTCGGTATCTGCCATGTGAACAAATACTAACTTGGAACCTTTGGCTTCTAAGTCATATCTTTTATGAGACAATTCAGAAAGCGCTTCTCGACAAAAAGTACACCCAAAATGTCGCAAAAAAATTAACATAATAGGCTGACGTGTAGAGAGTTGCCCAATGGTGTTTCCCTCATTGGTCTCCATTCCCTTAAAAATATTTTTTATGCTGCTACTTATCATAATTTGTAGATTGTAGAAGATAAACAGTAAAAGGAATAAAAGGTTTATGATTATTTGAAATTAGGCTATTCAAAATGTGGGATAAAACTCCCCCAGATTTTGAGAGGGGCAAAAAATCATAAATCATCATTCATAAACCTTACATCATAAATCTGTCACATAAAACCTAGATGGATTTATGATGTAAGATTTAAGATTTATGATTGTCCACAAAAAAGGTATCCCAAGTAGCAATCCCCCCAAAATAAACTAAATTTAGCATCATCAATGTTTTCAACCAAAGCGGTTGTTCAGGATAATAATAAACAGTAAGTGGTAAAGCAATTAAAAAGACCAATGAAGCGGCAATAGTTAATCCTTTTAATCGACTACCCTGACTTGGGTAAGCAAATTTAATCGGAACAAAATGTAAAATGGCAAATAAAACGACTAATAATCCATTCATCAAGGCAGAACAATCCAAGACGAAAACCAAATAATAAACAACCATATTCCATAAAACAGGAAAGCCAATAAAATAATTATCATCAGAAACCATTCCTTCTTTGCCGTAATAAAGTGCGGAAACTATTAGAATGAGAAAGGTCAAAGGTAAGCGCCAATCGAGTGCTACCAGTTCCGCTTCATAAAAAAAATAGGCAGGAATAATAGCATAAGTCGAAAAATCAATCACATAATCAATCGTTTTTCCATCCATATAAGGCAAGACTTCTTTCACTCTAAAAAGTCGAGCAAAAGTCCCATCAATTCCATCAATAACCAAGCAAGCCAATAACCAGAACATTGCAGTCCGCCAATCGTGCGCTTGAACGGCTAAAATGGCCATAAAACCTGCCAATAAACCAGATGCAGTGAAAATATGTACACTCCAAGCAAGTGATTTTTGTAGTATAGTTGGTTTTGTCATGTTTTGAAAATTTGTCCAAAGAAAAGGAATTATTTTGGTATTGTCTGCTTCCTTTTTAATTTTCTATTCTGAAATGGTCGGATTTTGATTAAGGGCAGAACAATTTTGTGGAATAAGTTTTTTTGACGCTGACGGACGCTGATTTTTATGATTTTTTATGTTACCTTTCGCCCATGCAGCTAACAAAATCAAAAGCAATTTTACCAACCATAGGACTACTGGGATTACTCGTATTAACAGGACTGTACCTCTATTTTTTTACAGAGAATGAAGTCTTTTGGGGAGGATACGTTGCTATGACGATATTTTATGGAGTGATTTTTTATATCGGTGCTTATGCCAGTAGTAAAAAAGAATCTGAAACGATGACGGATGTGATGTTGGCAGGACGTTCTTTACCTATTGGTATTGCCGTTTTGACCATGGGGGCAACTTGGGTTGGTGGTGGTTTTATCAATGGAACAGCCGAAGCTGCAGCAGCATCTGGATTAGTTTGGGTGCAAGCACCTTGGGGCTATGCTTTAAGTTTGATTATCGGAGGTTTATTCTTTGCTAGAAAAATGCGCCGCTATGAGTTTAAAACAATGCTCGATCCTTTGGAACAACGCTTTGGAAAACGAATGGCAGCCGTTTTATTTTTACCCGCATTAACAGGAGAAATATTTTGGACAGCCGCTATTTTGATGGCGTTGGGTACGACTTTTGGGACCGTTTTGGGATTGGCGACGACACCAGCAATTATATTATCAGCGATTATTGCGATTGCTTATACGGCATTAGGCGGTTTATGGGCGGTAGCTTTAACCGATGTGGTACAAATTATTTTATTGATTGGCGGTTTGTTTTTGGTGGTGCCATTTGCCTTAGATACTGTTGGGGGGTGGGATTTGGCATGGACTACATATCAAGCAAAAAAAGGCGCAGCGGCTTCCTTTTTTCCAAGTGTCGAAGCTTTAGGGGTGTATTATTGGAATTGGTGGGATTATGCACTTTTATTGGTCTTTGGTGGTTTACCATGGCAAGTTTATTTTCAAAGAGTTTTGGCTTCTAAAGACGAAAATACAGCTGTTCGATTATCTTTATTTGCAGGTTTTTTCTGTTTGTTTGCGGCTGTTCCAGCAGGTATGATTGGCATTGTGGGAGATGTGGCAGATTGGGCGGCAATGGGCTTGCCAGCGCCACCTGATTCCGCCTCGGTTTTACCGCATGTGATTCGATATTTAACGAATCCGTGGGTAGCGACTATTGGTTTAGGGGCAGTAGCAGCGGCAGTTATGTCCTCCGCGGATTCTTCCATTTTATCGGCTTCTTCAATGGCAACTTGGAATGTTTATCGGCCTTTGATTGACCCAGAAATAACGACGGAAAAATTAGCTAAAATATTAAAAGGGTGTATTTGGATAGTGGGCGTAACGGCGACTATTTTAGCTTTGAATATTAATAGTATTTACGATTTATGGTTTTTGTGTAGCGACTTTGTGTATTGCCTACTTTTCCCGCCTTTAGTTTGTGCATTATTCGATAAAAAAGCGAATACTTACGGAGCAGTTGCAGGTTTTACGGTCGCTTTTATTCTCCGATTTGGTGGAGGAGATACGACTTTAGGGATGCCGATACGAATTGATTATCCGATGATTGAAGATGGCGTAGTGTTATTTCCTTTTAGAACGTTGGCAATGGTTTCTGGCTTATTGTCGATTATAATTGTTTCTCGGTTGACGCAAAAATGGGATGCTGCTCAGCAGTTGATTTTACCTGAGAAATAAATAACCGATGGAAAACTGTACAATTTACAGCCACGAACTTAAATTTGACCAAATTCTATCAATTATAAAAGAGAATTTACCAAAAGCACAAATAGAAATTGAAGATGGAGGTTTACAAAAAAGCATGATAGCCACTATCAAAGGAGGTTTTTTTAGTAAAACTAAAACACTCAAAATCAACTATCGAGAAAGGGCTAATCCATCTTATAAATTAGAAGAAATTGAATGTGGTTTAACCCAAAATTTAGCAGGAATGGCTAATTTTATCCAATCTCTACCCGCACAAAATGAGGTAGTGAGAGGACAATTATTGCACAAAGTGATGTCCATGAATTGTGAAATAGCTTTTATGGCTGAACCAACTTTAATAGCGGATTTTCAAAAATTTTTAAAAGCAATTACATTTGCGTTAGATGCCATCATTTTTACTCCACCTAATTCTTTTTTCGCCAAATCTACTGGCCAACATTTTTTAGATAAAAACTTGAATTTAATTTTAGACAACAATGGTAATTGTGAGATATATAATTTAGTCGTCAATGTGAATGCTAAATATCATGATATTCCTACTGCTAATTATGTTGAGGAACAATTGGAAAGAAAATCAAAGAGTGAAGGTATTTTGTCTAAAAATGAGGTGAAGGTTAATAAAAATATTCCTTGTATAGCAACAGAAGCAGCAACTAATTTAAGAACGAAAGAAGCCATTATTCAGAGAGTTTATGCGCTATTAATTATTGCTGTTAAAGGAGAGGGGGTAGAACAGGAAAAATTAAATCAAGTAATTAAAGATAAAAACATTACTAGTTTTTCTGCTAAAGAAACTATGATTTTGAAGAAAGAAAACTTGGAAGATGGAGAAAGAGCGTATGCGACTTGGAGATATGAAAGTTTAACGGTGTTATTATGGGCTTTAGGCAAAATTGACCAGTTGAAATATCCTGCTGAGATTTGTAATGTACTAGAAATAGTCAATGCTATTTTTCGACCAAATCGAAAAGAATTTGAAGACAGCGCCAAATTGCGAAGCAAAGCCGAAATTTTAGAACAATTGGATAAGATTTATCGCATGCATTGGGCTTGTGTTGATGCTAGGATAAAAGGAGAAGAGGTAAAAGGAGGGTTACTGTCAGGAGTTGTTTATGAAAGGCATAATGCCTTGAATTGGTTGACGAATTATCAAGGCGCTGATTGGGATGATGTGCAAACGAATACTTAAAATTAGAATTTTAAGATGAAAAAAAGAGGAATTTTAAATCCTTTCTGTTTCTTAAATAATTTACTTTCAAAACAATGGTTTTTCTAATAAAAGCATAGATTTAGCTGTTTAGGAGTTTGTCAAACAGCTAAATGTGCTATTAATCATCAAATGGATATTTTCTTTGATAATTGAAATTACACTTGAGTAGTAGTCGACTCATTCAAAATACGTAAAAAATTTTCGTAAACAACAAGGTCATTCAACCGAGCCGCACCCCATTGCGGCGCAAACCCTTGTCGCAATAAAAAACAATCCGCTACCACATCTGCTTGCTGTTCAAAATTAAAATCCAATAAAGTCTCCCCGATGTCCATCTTTGCACGAATAGCATCAATGCCACCATAATTATACCCCATTTTAGTATGTTGAGCAGATAAGGCACGCACCATATAAATAGCGCCCATTCGTTGATATTGCCAGATATGCATCAATTCGTGAATCAAGATATGATGGGACATTGGTTTCCATGAATTTATTAGGTTAAAACTGACATAACAAAAATGAAATTGTTTAGGACCTGCCCAAGCGGTTTCATCTATTCTAACTAGCTGATAATTAATAGAATCGCCATAAATAGATGTAGCCATTTTTACTTCCCAATCTGCTAAAGGGCGAGTTTTAGTTTTTAAAAAATCCGTAATCGTTTCGTATAATTCACCAATGCCGAATACTTCTAGAATTAAGATAAAGAGTTCGGCGAACCATAATAAAATGACTGAAGCTCGACTGCTTTCATTGGCTTCATCTTTCCAATATTCTTTGCGACTCATTTGAAAAGTAAAACCTCTATAAATATGATATCCTAATCGCCAAAGACGTAGCGGAAATAGTTGTAGGAACTGTTTAAATCGAAGCCAAATAGATTTAAATTTAAAGGATATAGGAGTTTTATTCGCCATAATTATTTCAAAACTACTATTTTTCGTAGATAGTCCGCTTGTTATACGAAGTCGACTAATTGATTTTATTGGTTAACAAATCCGTGGCAATTGCTCCCCAACTAACATATTGACTACTCTTTTTCCACCGATAGCACTTGTCATTATGACTTGTCGAGGATGTGTTTCGACGACTTCTCCAATAATGGCTGCTTGGTGGCAATTATCGAAGATAGTTAGCTTTTTAACTAATTTATCGGCTACGGTGGCATCAACTATAGCCATAAAGATACCCTCGTTGGCAACATAAAGTGGGTCAAGTCCTAATATTTCACATGCCGCTTTTACTTGCCCATTGACCCGTATATCTTTATGATTGATGTCAATTCCTACTTTAGCATCTCTTGCTATTTCATTTAATACGGTGGCAACTCCACCCCTCGTTGGGTCTTTTAATAAATGAATGGCTTCGCCGAATTCGTCTAATAAATTCTTAATAATATGGTTTAAATTTCTGGTATCACTTTCAATGGTACTTTCAAATTCTAAGCCTTCTCGAACGGACATAATCGCAATTCCATGTGTAGCAATAGTATCGCTCACAATAATTTTATCTCCTACTTTGACATTGTTTATATCAATATTTGCTTTTTCATGTAGTTGCCCAATGCCTGTAGTATTGACAAAAATTTTATCGCCTTTTCCTTTCTCTACTACTTTGGTATCGCCAGTCACTACCTGTACGCCTGCCTGTTCGCAAGCGAATTTAATAGCCACTAAAATATCCCAAAAATCGGTCATTTTTAGCCCCTCTTCAATAATAAAACTTAAGGACAAATATTGGGGAATTGCCCCACACATGGCTAAATCATTGACGGTTCCATTGACTGCCAGTTCACCGATATTACCGCCAGGGAAAAAGATGGGAGAAATGACAAAACTATCCGTAGTAAAGGCAGTTTTACCACTTAAATTTAGTACAGCGCCATCATGACGTTTATCTAAAAGGTCATTTTTCAATAATTTAAAAACCCCTGTATCTAGTAGTCTATTGGTTAAAATACCACCGCTACCATGCCCTAAAGTAATGACGTCAATGTCCAACTTAGGCATGGGGCAGGACAATTGCATTTTTATTTTTTTCTCTTTTTGTGTCAATAGCTTTATTTTATAATCTTTCTTTCACTTTCTTTTAAATATTTTCTAAATACTTCAGTTTTACTTTGAATTAATTTATCTGTAAACTCATCCATTTTATTCTTGGTTTCATTTTTTATTGCACAGAATGGTTTCGTTGGCATGCGAACTTTTGCTCGTAATGAATATCATACACAAATGGTCCATGCTGTTTTTTCTCTTCTCTTTTTATTTGTCATAAATTACATATCCACAAAAAAGTCCATTACGATTTAACCCGCAAAAGATTTCATCATCAAGTCTATAATAATCCTTATAATTACTTGTTTTTTCATTTGGAATGAAGTATTCGTATTGACAAAAGCTGATTCCATCATATCTCAAAGAAAAACTACTGTCGTGGTAAATTGAAATTGCCTCGCAGTTAGCCTCTTTGATTAATTTTCTTAACCTTTCCAATTCACTTTCAGAAATTCCGAGGTAGCCAATAAATTTTTCAAAATGAGGATTATCATTTCCGCCTTCAAAATTCCAATGCCAATTATTTGTCTCTATGATTGTATCAAGATAACCAATTCTTGCCTTTCCGTCGTGTAAAAACTCAAACTCTGCTTGTTTTATTTTTTTATCCTCAAAATCGTAGTATGTAAAGTCAAAAGGTGTAGTATTAATGCTGATTGAATCGGAATTAAAAGGACTGTTTAAGTAACTGTTTATTTTTATATTCTTAATGAATTCAATTTCGGCTATTGGAGTTATTTCCAGTTTTCGAACGTATTTGATTAAGCGTTCAAACTTTTCTTCTTTGTCTTTATAATTTTTTACAATACTTTTTTGAACGTTCTGTTCTGAATGCTCTATTCGCCAATCTCTTATGAAAAATTCGTTAGATAAAAAGATAATAATCCAAATTAGACTTATCAAGCCGCCCCACTTTAGAATTTTTTTTATGCTCATCTTTTATGGATTTTTCTTTTTTCTTCATAGTATGGAACGAATCGTAAATTCATTTAAATCAATGATTTATCAGAATAATTTCTGACTGACGGCTTATTAAAATATTGTTTTTTAACCTGACGACCTAAATTTATACAACCGTTGCATCCTCTACTTGATTAATCATATCCGAAAAATGGTAATAAGCCGCACAAGCCCCTTCCGAACTAACCATAGGTGCGCCTAAAGGCATTTCGGGTTTACATTTAGTACCAAAATTAGGACACTCAAAAGGTTTTTTAATCCCTTTCATAATTGCACCAGCAATACATTCTTTATTTTCAGGTACTTCTGGAATATTGACTTTAAATTTCTTTTTGGCATCAAAATTTGAGTAAGTCGCCTTTACTTCATAGCCACTTGTTGGAATAACGTCCATCCCTCGCCACATTCTATCCGTTACTTCAAAGACTTCAAAAATGGTTTCCATGGCCCGCTTATTCCCTTTTTCTTTGACCATTCTGGCGTATTGATTTTCTACTTTAGCTTCTCCTTTCTCTAATTGTTGGACGGTCATCAAAATACCTTGCAATAAATCAATAGGTTCGAAACCCGTAACGACAATCGGGACGTTAAATTTTTCTACCAAGGGATAATATTCTTCTATGCCCATGATGGTACAAACATGTCCTGCTGCCAGAAAACCTTCTACCACGCACTCTTCATCACTCATCAAAGCTTGAATGGCAGGCGGAACTAAGACATGAGAGGCTAAAATGGAGTAATTATCCAACTTTAATTGCTGGGCATGTATGACGGAAAGAGCATTCGCTGGAGCGGTCGTTTCAAATCCAACTGCAAAAAATACAACCTGCTTATCTGGATTTTGTTGGGCAATGTTTACTGCCTCCAAAGGGGAATATAAAACACGTACATCCGCTCCGGTAGCTTTAGATTCTAATAGACTTCTTTTCGAGCCTGGAACTCTCAACATATCCCCATAAGAACAAAGAATAACGCCCTTTTCTTCCGCTAAATACACTGCCTTATCAATTAAATTTAGGGGCGTCACACAGACTGGGCAACCTGGGCCATGTACCATATTTATTTCCTTAGGCAGCATTGCCAAGATACCATTTTTGACCAAACTATGGGTTTGACCTCCACAAACTTCCATGATAGTCCACGTGCGAGTGACGGCTTTATGAATTTCAGTTAGGTAGCGTTGAGCTAATTCGGGGTCTCTATATTCTGTTAGGTATTTCATATTATACTTTTTAAGTAACACAACTCTCTGAGTTGTGCTCAGTTTAGATGGTCTCACAATTTGTATATACCACAATGATTTCACAACTCAGAGAGTCGTGTTACAGTTTTTTATATGATAATGTACCAATTGCCCAAAAGAAATATTTTCATCGTTAGGAGACATTTCTTTATGAAAATACAAGTCAAATTTAGCTCCTAAATGATGGATGATTAAATCTACTAATAATGCATTTTGAAAGACACCACCACTAAAAGTTAGTTGTCGAATATTTTGGGCAATAGCGACGTCTTCAATATATTTTACCAATAAAAAATGAAAATGAGCCGCTATGTATTCTCTGGATGCTTCCTGCCTTAAATCAGCTAGGAGTAGGCGCAAAATATGTCTAGTTGTAAAGTTAAAGTTATCTTTATTTTCATCAAAAAAAGAAAAATTAGCGGATAATCCATTTTTTTGATAATATTGGAGTGCTTTTGTTTCCAATAACATTGCTGCTTCTCCTTCATAGGTTTGTTTGTCCAAAATACCAACTAAGGACGCTACCGCATCGAATAACCGACCAATACTAGCCGTTTTTAAAGCACTTCCTTTTTCTAATAATTTATGATAAATAGACCATTCTATTTTGCTAAATTTTTCTTTTAAAATGGGCATAGCCTCCGTTATATCCCAACAAAAAGATAAGGCAGATATTCGAGGTTCTTTAGCCATTTTATCCCCTAAAATAAAATCGACATAATCTAAATGATGCTTTCTTTCAAACTGATAATTTTGATAAACAAAAAATTCGCCACCCCAAATATGTCCGTCATTGCCCAAGCCTGTGCCATCCCAAATGATACCTAAAATCGGTTGTTGGCTATCTACTAGATTATGTTCTCCTAAAATAGCTGCAAAATGTGCTTCATGGTGCTGAATACCGCTACTTGGTAGATTGAATTGAGCAGCTAATGCTTGCCCATAAATACTAGATGGATATTGTGGATGTTTATCTATTAAAATAATTTCAGGTTGGGTTTGGAATATATTCAAGAAATGATGAAGAGTATGTTTATAGTTTTCTTGTGTGTCAAAATTGTCTAAATCTCCTAAATATTGACTGACAAAACAATTGCTTTGATGTGCTAAAGAGAATGTGCTTTTTAACATAGCGCCCATTGCTAATATGGTCTTGGAAGAAAAATTTAAAGTGGTAGAAATATAAGTTGGTGCATATCCTCTTGACCTACGAAGTATAATTTTTTGCTGCTTAAAATGCGTAAATTTTACGACACTATCATCTTGGGGAATAACGATTTTTCTATTATTGGTAACGATAAAATCGGCAATAAGAGAAAGCTCTTTTATGGCTTTTTTATTGTCATAAATAATGGGGCTATTGCTGATATTACCACTAGTGGCAATAATTGGTTTATCAAATTTTTTTAATAATAATTGATAAAGTGGCGTATAAGGGATTAGCGCACCAAAATAGTCTAAATTAGGGGCAATAGATGGAGCTAAAGTATCGGATGTTTTTTTATTTTTTAACAAAACAATAGGTGCAGAAATACTAGTTAATAATTCCTGTTCTTTCTTATTGACAACCAACTCTTTTTTTAGCAATTTAAGACTAGGAAACATGACTGCAAAAGGCTTTGATAAGCGATGTTTTTTTTGTCTTAATACTTGAACAACTGATTCATTACTAGCATCACCCGTCAATAAATATCCGCCTATTCCTTTAATAGCTACAATTTTCCCAGTTTCCCAAAAAGAACAAATTGAATCAATAATTGCAGATGTAGTAGCTGTAATAGCTTGTTGTTTAGTATCAAATAAATTCAATTGAATAGGGCAATCAGGACAGGAATTTGTCTGCGAAAAATATCGTCGATTGGTTTTATTTTTATATTCCTTTCTACAATTGGGGCACATTTTAAAAGTATCCATAGTCGTAAACGGTCGGTCATAAGGCAATCGTTGTATAATAGAATAGCGTGGGCCACAATTGGTACAAGTAATAAAAGGGTAGGCATTTCTCCGATTATCGGAGTCAAATAATTCATTTGTACAATCCGCACAAATGGCTGCATCAGGCGTTAATAATAAATTGGGTTTTCCTTTATGTTGACTAATTTTTATGTTAAAATAGGAAAAGGTTTTAGCGGAGACCTCGGTTAATTCATGAGCGGTTATCTGTGCTAAAATAGGCGGTTTTTCTAGAATCGTTTTTAAGAAATCTGTTGCTTTTTGTTTAACGGAATTAAATTCAATATGCACGCCGTCCACGTCATTATTCACCCAACCAGTCAACTGAAACTGCTGCGCCAATAAACAAACAAAGGGGCGGAATCCGACCCCTTGCACTTGCCCTTTTATGTGGATATGCCATGTTTGCATATTTATTTATATGGTTTCCTCTGAGAAACTCTGTGTTTTTCTCTGCGCAACTCTGTGTAATAACTCATAGACTTTAGTTGTTTCACAGAGTTACTTGGAGCTTTCACAGAGTTGCTCTAAGGTGAAAATTACGTACATTCTTTATATAAAAAAGAGCTGAAATAAAATTGTTCCGACTTAATGAACCGCAGCCCCAAAACGAGTCACAAAACCAATATTGATACTTCTACCAGCTTCTAAAAATACATTTTGATTACCTGGCGCACCTCTAGAAACATGACTGCGATAAGCTTTATCTGTTAAATTGGTCGCCCCAATCATCAACTTAGTATAAGGGAAATTATTGATTAATTCATGCAAATTTAAACCAGCATTGATACTTATCAGGGTATAACTTGGTGTTTCTTGTTCATTCGGTGCAATATCCGTTTGTTCACCCACCATTATAGCATCTGCTTGTACAAAAAAGCGATTGTCTCGGTCTCTAAAATGGATGCCTAGTATATTTTGTAAGGCAGGGATTTCAGACAATGGATTGCCCGTAATATCATTTTCCCCTTTGACATAAGACCCACTAAAAAAGACTTGCGAAAGCGTACCTAATTTAGCTTTTACACTCCATTCCAAACCAGTAATAGTGGCTTCTCCAATATTTTGAAATTGGATAGAAGGAGAACCATCAAACATTAAGCTTTGTCGCACAAATAAATCGGTCAACTTATTCTGATAAAAATTCAATCCAGCTACTACTTTTTTATTATTAAACTTGGCACCCAATTCATAAAAAACACCTCTTTCTGGGTCTAAATTGGGATTAGGTACTAAAAAACCAGCACCAACGGCGGTAAAATGATATTTAGAAAATAAATCAGTCCCTCTAAAAGAATTCGCCAAATTGGCAGTTAAACTAAAGGTCTCTGTTGCTTTATATTTTATGCCTAAATTTCCAGAAAAGGCATTATCGGTATCTTCTCGGTTGTCATTATTATAAATTTCTGCAATTGCTGGAATATCAAAAGGTCCATCTTCAATACTCGTATTTACATTATCAAAACGCACCGCAATTAAGGCATCCAATTTATCGCCGAAATGTAATTCCTCAATTGCAAATATACCGAGTCCTTTATAATAACTATCTGGTTGAATCTGGGTAAAAGGACGGTTAATTTCATTGACTTGAACGCCCATTGGGTTCATAATCTTAATGGTCAAATCTCGATGTGTACCAATTCTATGTTCATTAATATAATCTAAACCAACGGTTAATTTAGCCTTCTTTTTCTGATTAAAAGACATAAAGAATTTACCACCAAAATTAGGGACATCTACATCGAGCATTGGATGAATTTCTCGGTTGACATTCATAGTCATTGGAAAAAAGACATTGGTAAATTGGTCAATATGTAAATTTTGTTTTTTATAAAAAAGACGCACTCCAACAGAAGCTATTTTGTCAGACACTTCTTTTATATCATAAGACACATTCAAAGCTCGTTGCTCATCCGGTGCAAACCTTCTAATAATTCTTGGTGGACCTGGCGCACCTAAACCACCTGGGAATCCGACATTATCATTCTTGAAATATTTACCACTTATTTCTAAACGCTGATTTTCCTGTGGGGAAAAACCCAAATTAAAATCCACATTAGTAGATTCAAATTGACTATTCGAAATTTCATCGCCATTCCCATCTGTAATATTATCGGCATTTCTACCACCAACGCCAATTAAAAAATCAATACCATTTCCTCGACCCTCCAATTCTGCTCGACCTCGTAGATGGTTATTAACCGATTGAAAACCGCCATATAAACTGCCACCAATTTTAAAATCTTTATTATAACCAGATTCCGCTTTTCTAGTAATAATATTCACCAAACCGCCGACCGCATCACTTCCCCAAAAAGCAGAGGCAGGACCTTTCACCACCTCCATTCGTTCTATTTGAAAAGGGTCAATTAAACTGAAAGTTCGAATCCGTCCACCTACAAATGGATTACCATCAATCAAAACAGGAGCTCTTTCTCTAGACAAACCTCTAATAATCGGCGTACTGACCAAACCACCATCACTTTGGCGAACTATCCCCGGTTCATACTTTAATGCCTCGACGGGTGTCATAGGCATTTCTTCTTCTATTTGACTTTTTGAAATAATACCTATTGTTAAGGGTAAATCAGCTATTGGGGTTTCCGAACGAGTAGCAGAAACCAATACTTCGTCAATATCAATGGATAATCTAATAGAATCTGAATTTCTTTGTGCGTAAAGATTGGGTGTTTGGAAAGCTATTAAAAAAGAAAAAGTTGCAAAAAGGAAAATTGATTTTCTCATAAAGCGATGGATTTATTTTTGGTTTGAAATGGGTTTTAGAAAATTTTTTCTAAAAAAACCATTTGTCAAATGTAGGAAATGAAGAAATTTAATTTGGTATATTCTTTCAAATAAAATTAGAAAACTTTTTCTAAAAGGTTGTTTTTAGACTCCAGTAGCATTAAAATGTACTATATTTGGACTTTAGAAAATGTTTTCTAGGCAGAATTAAACCTAAAGTTTAGATTTATGTAGAAAGCCACTTAACTTGCTCTAAATTCTGTGAAAATTGATTTACGTAAAATATAATTATGTCAGCATTAAGTGTATCAGCAAGTTTACTTCCAACTAATATTGAGGAAGTGCATGCTTTCTGGATAGCAGGAGGAAGTTGTGACGGTTGTTCTATAGCCATTGTTGGTGCGACTTCTCCGTCGGTGGAAGATTTGCTGCGAGGGGTCATACCCGGTGCACCAAAAATAGTTTTGCATCATCCCGTATTAGCGGTCACAGCAGGAGAGAAATTTATGGCGCCATTTCGTTTAGCAGCGGAAGGAAAATTAGGTGCGCCATTTGTCGTCGTCTGTGAAGGGTCTATTATGGATGAAGGACTTGCGGGCGCTACAGGTGGATATTGGTCAGGCTTAGGTGCTGATGAAGATGAAAATGGCGACCCTCAACCGATTCCTTCGTCTAGTTGGGTGAAAAGGATGTCTAAGCATGCCGCAGCTATGATAGCAGTTGGTACTTGTGCTACTTGGGGAGGGATTCCCGCAGCAGCAGGTAATCCGACTAATTCAGCGGGTTTAATGGATTTTTTAGGAGAAGATTATAGAAGTGGCTTAGGTTTGCCTGTGGTGAATATACCAGGTTGTGCGCCACAAGGGGATAATATGACAGAGACCATTGCAGCAGTTTTATTATTTCTGCACGGTTTAGGCCCATTGCCTGAATTTGATGAATTAGGACGCCCTGCTTGGTTATTTGGAGAGACGGTACATAGAGGTTGTACCCGTGCTGGATTTTATGAAGAAGGGGAGTTTGCAGAAGAATATGGCGATAAAGAATGTTTGGTAGAAGTAGGTTGTTGGGGCCCTGTGGTACAATGTAATATTAACAAACGAGGAGCTATCGGTGGAATGGGTGGATGTATGAATGTTGGCGCGCCTTGTATTGGTTGTACCATGCCCGGTTTTCCAGATAGTTTTGCCCCTTTCTATGCCACACCTCCAGGAACGATTGTGTCTTCCAATATTTCAAGAGTAACAGGTTCAATAGTTGGGAATCTGCGTAAAATGACCCAGAATTATCAAAATAGAACAGCTAAATGGAATAGAGATGGCAAAGTACCATCTGGCTGGGGGCATGTGGAAGAACCAAATTTAATAGAAAAAGTAGCGCATTTCGCTTATCAAAAATTACAATTTTGGAATAGCCCCAAACCCAAAGAATCGACGCATGGCAATATATTAGAACATAAAATGGATTGGAAGAAAGAGAATGGGAAGCTAAAAGTTTAGTTGGCTATTCAGAACAGAGAGCAGAGACCATTTCATTAAGGGAAGAGAGACAAATCTTGGATAAAATAATTAAAAATGGACGAAGCAACTTTATATCAAAATTTCTACTTATGGCTTGGTGTCGCAACGGTGTTAATCATTGCAGCGGCTGCCCTATTAATTATGGTATGGATGGCAGCTCGTAGAATTCTTCGATTGGCAACTGCTGCCTTAGGATTAGTTGAGCAAATTCGTGCGAATACCAATAGTATTTGGGGATTAGAAACAACCAACGAAGTAGCTGTAGATATTTTAGAAGGGGCAAAAGCTATCGAAACGCACGCAGGTATGGTGGTAGAAGCTATGCACGAAGTGGATAAATAATCAGGTGACGTATGACTCATCACTTATAACTCATCACTCATCACTCAATTATGGAAGCAGTAGCAATAATCTGGATAGTTTCTTTGGTCGTCGGTTTAGTCGTCATCGGCGTCGTTGCTTTCTTATTAAGTCGTATTAATAATACGGCTAAAGAAATTGATGTTGCCGCCAGTAAAATTTGGACACAAGGAAAAATGGTAGCGAATAATACTATTCAAATTCCTTTGTTTCTATCTACCACCAATCGAGTAGTCAATCAAATTTATGATACGGCAGTAAATATTGTTGGTGGCGCAGAAGCGATTAAAAAACATACAGAAGGTTGCCCTGGTTGCCCCGATTGCATTTTAAAAGAGAAAAGGTAATTCATCATTTATCGTTCATCATTCATCGTTTTTTATGTACACCTTATTAATGGTACTCACAATTTTGGCAGTATTGCTACTAGTATTTGTACTAGTCAAATATTTAAGAAGCATTATTTCTTTATTGAATAGTATTGGCGGGGCAGGAGATAGTTATTTAGCTAAATTAAGATTAGGATTACGAGCTATTGAAACAGAAACAGGGCATTTACCTGTCGAAGTAACTAAATTAAATGGAACATTGACGAATACCGCAGGCGGATTAAAAGTAGTAGATGACCATTTGGTGGGCGCAATAGAAGCGGTTGTAAAACAAGGGCAGTAAAACTAAGTAAGTCCTCAATACATGCTCGTCAGGAGGACGAGCAGATACCCATTCCTAGTCTGGAGACTAGGAATATCGGTAGTATATAGGTAGTCGATGTTTCTAGTCTCCAGACTAGGAACGACTATCCGCAGGTCTCCTGACCTGCATTGAGAACTTACTAACCTAATAATTAATTAACTAATAATCAATCGACCAATATGCCACAAGCAGTATTCATCCTTTGGGCAATTTTATTAATCGTAACCGTTTTACTGTTGCCTTATATTGTTTATTTATTACACCGAACTTGGGTGGCTTCTCGTAATATTGAACGCTATTTCAAAGAGATGTTGGAAGCGGGTGTAGGAATCGCTGGAAATACGGAACACATCAAAGCATTAGATGATACCATTGGCGTAGCTTCTGGCATTTTAGAAGTAGCTGGAGATATTAATACACACGCTGAAACCGTAAAAGATACCCTAGGCGGAAGAGCCGCAAAATTGAATTAATAGGTTGGTAATTAGTGATTGGTAACAGGTGATTAGTTAGCACCGTCCAATCACCAATCACCAATCACCAATCACTAAAAAAATGGACGCATCTATATTATTACCTGCTACTTTAATCATTGTTGGACTCGTTGTAGTCGTCCTAGTGATTTATTTAGTGTTAATCATTATCGCTTTAAGACGAGCAGGGACTCATTTAGAAAATTTAGCAGGTGGTTTACAGAAAATAGTAGAGGATAGCCAACCCCTAGCAGGAAAACTAGGCACTATCAATGGCGCTTTAAGTCAATTACACGGTGGGTTATCTTCTGTAGATGGACATTTAGTAGCAATAGCTAAAGTTTTGAAATTGGTGTGAAACTAAAAGTGAAACATATAGCCCAGTTCAAAACCAAAGGAAAACTAAAGAAAAAAGCTTGAATGAATTGGTAAATTAACCTAATCTATGAGAAAAACTGCCCAATTCATCATTCATCATTCATCGTTCATCATTCAATAAAATATGTGTTTTAAAAATTTACCAATTGCTTTTGACAAAGACGGGAATGCTTATCTGAAAGAAGGTGTGAAAGACCCCTACGAATATAAAGTAGTGGATTTAGGCATTGAGCAAGATAAGCTGAAGGATTTAATGGTCAAAAATGGTTTTATCCGAAGTGTGGATTATGACCCTGTGACACGGGTAGCGGGTGCATTGGCATTTCATAGTGTAGTAGATTTAGAAAAGAAGAAAGTATTATCTACGAATTCAATGGCGACGCTGTTTAGAGGCTATGAAATCATTCTAAAAGGTAGAGACCCTAGAGATGCGGCTTATATTAGTAGCCGAGCTTGTGGGGTTTGTGGAGGGGTACATGCGACAACTTCTGCTTTAGCCATCGAAATGGCATTGGGTATTAAACCGCCGCCATTAGGGATTGTGATGCGAAATATTTTATTAGCGATTGAATATTTATATGACCATCCACTACATTTATTCTTATTGGCAGGGCCGGATTATTCGGAAGAATTAGTAGCAGCCACCAATCCAGAATTAATAGACAAAGCTGGAAACGCCAAGGCAAGAGGTAAAGCGGTTCATGGTTATAGCACCGTATTGGACATCATGAAAGACCTCAATCCTTTGAAAGGGAAATTATACTTAGAGGCCTTATCTATGACGAGGGTAGCGAGAGAGGCTTATGTGGCTATTGGTGGTAAATATCCCCATCCACAATCAGTTATTCCTGGAGGTATTTCCGTCACAATTACGATTAGTACCTTAAATGAAGTATATAGTCGATTAATTAAATTTTTCGATTATTCGCAGAAGGTAACGGCTATTTGGGATGATGTTTTTGATTTCTTTTTAGAAAATAATCCAGAATATGAAAAGTGTGGTGTTCGACCTGCAACGATGGCGGATACAGGCGTTTGGGATAGACCAGATTCCTACGACGCAACTTTCAAAAATTGCAATGAGTGGGGTAACGACCGTTGGTCTACACCGGGTATTTTAGTTGATGGAGAGGTGGTAACCACGAATTTAAGAGAGATAAATGGTGGAATGGAGGAATTTGTAGAACATTCTTACTACGAAGATTGGGATGGACATCGTTTTAAAACCGACCCAATGGGTATGCCTTTAAGTCCAAACCATCCTTGGAATAAAGATACCATTCCAAAGCCAGGCAAACAAAGTTGGCGAGACCGCTATAGTTGGGATACTTGTCCAACTTGGGATAGAATGCCAATGGAGGCAGGCGCTTATTCTCGGATGTATGTAACGGCAAAAGCCCAAAAAGCACCAAAGAGTAAATTTTTAGAAAATACAGGACATAGTATGCGGATTCATGTTCCGAAACATACTTTACCAGAGAAAACGTTAGAGTGGAAAATTCCTAAGCATTGGAATGCGTTTGAGCGGAATCGAGCAAGAGCCTATTGCATCCCTTATTCTGCGATGGTCGCAATGGAAAATTGGATGTTAGCACAACAATTAATTCGTGCAGGAGAAACTAAAGTGAGTACCCCTTATGAAATTCCTAAAACTGGAACGCATATCGGTTTTGGTGCATGGGGCGCAGGACGAGGCTTTTTAACCCATCATTTAATCGTGGAAAATGGGGTAATTAATAATTATCAAATTATTACTCCATCTACTTTGAATGCGGCACCAAGAGCACCTTGGGGCGCACCTGGCCCTTATGAAGAGGCCGTATTAAATACACCTATTCTAGAAAAATACAATAAGCCAGAAGAGTATCAAGGCATTGATATTTTAAGAGCTATCCGTAGTTTTGACCCTTGTATGCCTTGTACAACGCATATTATGGCAAAGGATACAGACCATGTAGTTACCAGAGAAGTCACGACTTGTGCTTGTGGTATCGAATAACGTAGCATAGACATTCTTGTCTGTGTCTTTACTTGTGAATAACGCTTAAAATGACTAATAAATCAATTAATTACTCGGATAAAAATCCCGATTCATCGGGACAAGTTGTCCAGGCTACGGTAAACGATAAAAGAATATTTATAGGCACTATCGGCTATCATATATTAAGCAATCATTCTATCGGGCCAATTTTGTTGCCACAATTACAGCAGCAAAATTGGCCCGAAGGTGTTTTTATAGATGAACTAAATTGGGGACCAATTGCAGTCGTTCAGCAATTTGAGGCAACCAAAATACCTTATGACCGAATCATTTTATTGACAGCAATTGAACGACCAGCAAGAAAGATTGGCGATATCAATGTCTTCCAATGGCAAGGTGGTTTACCTGATAAAAAACAGATTCAAGCTTGTGTTGGAGATGCCGCAACAGGAGTCATTTCCGTAGAAAACTTACTGGTCATTGGGCAATATTTTAAAATATGGCCTAAAGAAGTATTTTTGGTAGATGTAGAACCAGGACCAGAAGTTGCAGGAGAACATTTATCAGAGGAAGTAGCGGTAAAAGTGCCAGCAGTTATTCAAACGATACAAACTTTAGCTAACGAAGGCCCAGCAAAAATCAAAGAAATTACTTACCTTCGAGGAGAAACTTTGTTTTTATAACGCATTCAAATCACCATGATTTTTAAAATCATGATGATTTAGAGGACTATTTTTAACAATTGATGAAAGAACAGATAGAAAAATCGCCGCTTAGGGCTTTATTTTGGAAAGATGAAATCCTCCAAGTTTTGTATTGGATGAAAGGAGAAGGATTTGGCAAGGAAGTGAGTTTGCAACAAGTCGTACCGCTGCTAGTTTCTAACGAAGCCAACCTAAAATATCATTTGAATAAATTGGTAAAAGACGGATTTTTAACCAAAAATAAGGAATTGTTTGAATTAACCGAAATGGGCAATAAAGAGGCAGGACGCCGTTTTTCTGATGCCTTTAGTGGATTGCAAAAAGCAGGACATGGGGAATGTGGACCAGATTGTGAATTTTGTTACGGAACGGATGGCGTGAAACTAGAAAATTGTGTACATAATTGTGCGAGTCATTAATTGAAGAAAAGATGGTTGGATGGTTGAAATTGTTTGATTGTTGACGTGTATGATGTTGACGACTGAACCAAAAGCAATCAAGCAATCAAGCAATAAAACAATTATAGTAATATTTTATGAATCCAGTATATTATAATGACGAAGAATATCAAGAGATTTTAGCCTATTTGAATCAATTGACAACGGATGCAGAAATGTTGCCTTACCCTAATGCAAAAGAGTTGACGGCTGCCTTATTAAAATATTTTGATTTAGTACATCGAGAGGCATTGGCAAGAATGATGGGTTTGATTGACCAACAATATCCTAATTTAAAAAGAGAGTTAGAAAGCGATTTTACCGTTAAAACCTTATTAAGTTTGTACGATTTGGGAACGGCTGAAAAGGAACAGATTGCGAAAAAGAAGGGGCAAATGGGCTTTGTTCCTGTTGAACAAGTAGGATTATTAACCCCCATTATGGAAACGGTTTGGGCAGATGCTGGGAATGTTGCCGCTTTGAAAAATCGACAATTATATCCAAAAGAATTAGCGGGGGAAAATGTATTACTATGTAAGATTGACCAAAAAATTTATGCGCTTAGAAATGCTTGTTTAGATTCGGTACTGCCCATGCAATTTGGTACAGTTGATGGGTATCATTTAGTTTGTCCTTGGCATGATTGCAGGTATGATATACGGAATGGACATTCTTTGGATAAGCCAAATGAAAAATTAGCAACTTATAGAGTGGCTATGGAACGGACTGGGGATTTTAAAGTGGGAATTTTAAAAGAAAAGGTATAGTTGCTATACTGGTAGTAAAGTCTTTATAGTACTCAAAAAATAACTTGTAAATTTTGATGTACGATGTGTCGAGTCTCCAGACTCGATACGACTATCTGGTCGTCTCCAGACGACTGAAATACGACTGAATTCTTTAGATTACGGTCGTCTGGGGACGACGAGATAATGATTCTAAGTCTGGAGACTTGGAATATCGACAACTACTATTAAAAAAAAGGATAAACATAATATTTAAGTTTGAAACAGACATTTTTACAAATAGGACTTTTCTTCTGCATCATTTTTGGTTTACAAAATTGCCAAAATGAACCAGCAACAATGACAACGCCTATCAATCCAATGACTAGCTTACCTAATAATCAAGCAGGGGAAGTGGTCAAAAAAGCGATTGCTTACGTAGGAGGTTGGGATAAATGGGCAGCCAAAACAAACTTCTCATTTTATAAAAATATCACCCAATTAGATTCAACGGGACAAGAAATTAGAACGACTCGACAATTACATCAATACCGCTTAAAACCCAATTTTGGCGCAAGAATGTCTTGGGAAAAAGAAGGTAAAAAATATGTCATCATCAATAATGGAACGCAAGCATGGAAATACGAGGATGGCAAAGAATTAACGGATGATAAATCAAAGAATGAAGCTTGGAATTCTTCCTTTGGGTCGAATTATGTGATTTCCATGCCCTTTAAATTAACCGACCCCGGCGTGATATTGACTTATGATGGGATAGATACGATAGAAGGAAATAAGATAGTTCATTCCTTAAAAGTGGAATATGAAAAAGGAGCTGGGAGTTCTGGTGGCTATCATACTTGGTGGTATTATTTTGATAAAGAGACTTATGATTTAGTCGCTAATTATTTGGATTATGGCGAAGGTCATTCTTATACCAATTACCAGACTTTCACAAATATTGGTGGTATTAGATTACATGAATTACGAAATAGTCATGCAGCCAATGCGGAAAAGGAAGTGGGGCGTATCAAAACTATCTATGCGAATGACGAGATGCAGTTTGATGTACCAATGGCAGCTGATTTATTTGAACCAATTGCCCAATGAGTGAAAAAAAAATCCTCATTGCAGGGATTGGCAATGAACTCCGACAAGACGATGCTTTTGGAATGGAGTTGGTCAAACGATTAGATATAACCGATTTTCCCAAAGGGGTTAAAATTCAAGAAGTAGGGATTGGAGGGATTCATTTGGTGCAAGAATTACACGAAAATTACGCTATCCTTATTATGGTAGATGCGGTGTTATGGGGCGAACAACCAGGACATATTTACCTAAGAGAAGTGGAAACCATTAGCGATATTAATGAGATGCCTTTGCACGAAAAACGTGCTTTTTTAGCAGATATGCATTACACCAATCCGACAAGAGCTTTAATGTTGGCAAAAGCTTTGGGAGTCTTGCCACCCAAGATTTATATACTTGGTTGTGAAGCAGCAGAACATGAAGATTTTGCTGTTGGGATGAGTGATGCGGTAACATCGGCTATTCCGATAGCTATTGAACGTTTAAAAGAATTTTTGACATAATAGATTGTTAAATTGTTTGATTGCTAGACTTTTAGGTAGTAATTCATTAAGTTCTCAATGCTGGTCTCCTGACCAGCATTGAGAATTTACGTAATTCATCTCTACAACCATCAAACAATTTAACCATTAAGCCATCATAATTTCAATATCATGAAAGAAAAGATTAAACCGTCTGTTCCATCTAAGGAGCAACAAAAGCAAGAAGAACAAACTCCTTGGTATGCAGGATTAGAAGTGAAAGATTTAATGAATCCGATTACGATTAGTCGGGTTAGATTAATGCAATATGGGGTTGCTTTGTTAATATTTGCCACAGCAGGCTATTATGCTTGGGATAATTTTTTACGCCAACCATCGGGGTTTGAATTAGTGGATAAAATGGTGGATGCAGCTGGAGGTATGGAAAGTTGGAATGCGGTCAAAGAAGGACAATTCACCCGTACGCAATATTTATACGGACAAAATGGCGAACAATTATCAGAAATTGCTCAAACCTTCTATTTTAGAAAAAACAATGGCAATGTCCAGCTAAAAGTGAAATCTCAAACTACAGATGGGGATGTGGTGCAAATTAGTAAAGATGGTACGGGCTATTGGGCAACTAAAGCAGATATACCTGCTGACCCTAAATTAACATCAGGGGAGTTAGGCATGATGTGTGATTCAAAATGGTGCAATCCAGATTGTGCGGCATCTATGGCATTTTACAAATTTTCTATGCCGTTTAAATTAACCGATAATGGAGTGCGACCTGATAATGGGACGGTGACTGATTTTGCGATGATTAATTTCGACCCATTAAAGGAAGTATTTGGAATGGATTTACAACCACTTGTTTTGGATGTAGGTTACCAACCAAACGTAGGCAAAGACCGCTGGAAATTTTATGTACATCCAGAAACTAATTTAATTTATAAAATCGACTATTTAAATAAATCTGACTGGGGAGAATATCGCCCTGAAGAAATGTTTTGGACAGACCATAAAACGGTAGATGGTATTACTTTTAGCCACCAATGGCATCGTTATTGGGGCAATGGCAAAATTATGGAAAAATACGTTTTTTCTGATGTTGATTTTTCTACGGCCTTAGGTGCTGATTTCTTTAATCGACCTGATGGGCATGAGTTGTTGAGTGTGAAGTAGTTTACCATTTTACGCAATAAAAAAGACCTTTATATTTTGAAGGTCTTTTTTATTTGTAACACAATTCTATTGCTTTTCTTTTGATTTTTTCAATAATCCCATGTAATATTTTTCGTATTCATCATAATACCACTTTAGTTTTTTCTTTTCCTTCATGACTTCCTCCTTATTTTCTAACAAAAGTGCTTCACAATAAGAAACATAAATTGCATTTTCTAATTTAGAATCTATTTTAGCTAATCTTTGCTCTTGAAAATGAAAACACCTAATTAATTCCTTATCATTCCCTTCTTTTATTTGTTGATTTGTATATCTCGAAAAGACTTCCATTTTTGAATGTATTAAATCATCCTCATGCCAATTCAATTCTTCGACAAGTTCAGTAAACTCTTTCTCCATATCTTGAAAGTATTCATTTCCATGCATTTTATCTTTATAGGCATATTATGGATGTAATCATAGGTAATTTAGAAAACAGCTTTTGAGTGTTTGAGATTTTTATTTCGTCTAAGATTTCATTCATTACATGATGTTTTTTTCTGTTTGTAGCTAACGGTCTTGTACCTATTTTCGCCAGACCGTATAGGGAGTGAAGTGATGAAAATAGATGCTTGGTTCATTTTTTATTTTGCTAGCCATTTTGCTGTTTTTGTATCTGTAGTAAGTTCTCCGTTTATCATAATTATTGGTTTTTCTTTTTTATCAAAATTCCAGCCTAATTTAATTGCATTCAAAATACAATCTTTAATTATAGACGGAGTTATTGATTTCAATGATTCTCTTCCATAATCTTCCGACCTTCCATAACCAATATAAGCAATCAATAATTGTCCTCCACTTTCATGTTAGATTGGAATCCCAAGCTGTTCATTATGAGATTCATCATGAGAAATTTTCTTTCTTACTCTCCAATAGAAGTCTTTATTTAAAACTTGAATTTTTCTCAATCCTTTTTTTGATATAGCCATTTATTTAGATTTTTTGAGTTTAGCTATATATTTAGAAACATTCCCATTCCAATAGCAATTTATACATCTGCTATTTTTAAATTGGTGAATACAATTTTCATATCCATGTAAAAAGTGGGAACAATTTGGACATAGTTTTATCATTTTTGATGATTCTCCAAAGTATTCACTTTTACATTCATCACATATTTTTAATTCTTTATTCATCAATTTATTCTGATTGAAAACCTTCTTTAAATTCTTGTTTTTTTCTATGTTAGTATTCCTCTGTTTTTTCTTTTTAATGAAAACGAACTTGTCTATACGACTACCAAGATAGCAAAAGTTTATTATGTCAAAAGATAGTCTCAATGGATTAATCAGAAAAATCAAATGCATCAATTCATCACCAACTCCTTAGCAAACCCCTCCAAAGCCTTCACCACCTTAGCATCCTTATCATAATCCATCACAGAAACTCCTCGCAAATCCGCATCCGTCACTTGTTCATCAAAAGGAATAATCACCGCAATTGGTAAATCTATTTTTTTACAATAATCCCGAATGGCTTGTTCATCTTCCTTCGTTCTAACTTTATTGGCAATGGCTTCGACTTTTTCAATACCCAATTCTCTAGCCATTTTGGCAAATCGGGAAGCGGCTTCTAAGGAACGATAATATGGTTCGACCACCGTAAAAATTTTATCCACATGTCGAGAAGTCCCTCTTTTCATGTGTTCTAAAGAGGCCTCTGTATCTACGACCATAATGCCTTGATTTTCCGCAGTCAAAGCAGAATGAATCAATTCTCTTACCACCGTATGTGAACCGCACATACAACCTGTTCCTGCTTTTTCTGGCGCACCGACCATCAAAAGGGTAATGTTATCAGGCGCATTTTGCCCATAAGTGCCCAATATTTCATCAAAGGGCATTTTAACCTGAAAACGCCAACTTTTTTCTCCTTCCTCTACTCGTTCAATAATATCGGTGCTTAATCGGGGTGGTGGAGTAGCGTCTTTATCAATACCTAATACGGTTGATAAATTGGGGTTGGGGTCGCCATCGATGGCTAATACTTTATTACCGATTTGTCCTAAAACACGACAGAGGGTGCCACTAATGGTGGTTTTGCCAACGCCTCCTTTTCCAGCTATTGCTATTTTCATAAAAATTTACAGGATGACAGGATTTTACTTGATTTACAGGATTTCTATAGTATTTTATTCCTGAGTGTGTAGTTTGTCCTTTATGTTTAATAATTAGTAACCAATTGCCACAAAAATAAATGTGATAAATTTAAATTACTATTTTCTTTTATATCTGTGTCCCTTTATTAATCTGTGGTATAAAATGACTACCACGGATTAATAAAGGGACACAGATAATTTTTACTTTTTTAGTTTAGATTCTAAACTCACTCTAATAGTTCATCCAATTCACCCATCCCTTGCAAGAAATTCATCGTTCTTTTCGCTTCTTCTTCATCCACGATACTCATGGCCACACCAACATGCACCAAGACATAATCCCCAATTTCTGCCTCTGGGACTAAACTTAAATTTATCTTTTTGGTAATGCCACCAAAGGACACCCTTCCAATTTTAAAGACACTTTCAATGGTATCTTCTATGGTGGTTATTTTTCCAGGAATTGCTAAACACATAAGCTATTAATGTTGAAGGCATTTTTTTAATAAAACTAAAAATTGATAGCTATTTAATTCAAAATTCATTCATTCAAAATTTAGTATTAGGCTACTATGCATTTTTAGAAGTAAGAAATCAGACCGTCAATTTTATTGACTGTCAGAAGTCAGAGTAATTTTATCTAAAGAACTGGCTATCAATTTTTTGTGCAGGTGTAGTCTGGCTTCTGACAGAAAAATGTAATTTTTCGGTTTGACCTCTGACCTCTTTTTGAATAGTAGTCTAATTTAGTATTAAAACCGAGTGTAAATTAATAAAAATCAGGCAGATTCACTAATTTTAATTGGGGTAATATGATCGCTTCATATTCCATTAAACCGACGGGTGTAAAAACGGGTAAGAGTTGATTCCAGACTGCTTCTTTGAATGCCTCTTCGCTGCCCAATTTCAATCCACTAACTTTTTGTTGGGTCATCCAAAAAGTGATAATCATCCAAATCGTATGAGCAGTAATTTTATATTGATTGGCTTGGATTTCTGCGTTAAAAGTACCTTTTTTTTCATGTTGCCGAATCCATAATTCAATTTGCTGTATCATCTGTTGGATATACTTTTTTCTTTTTATATGGAGCACAGGATAAGCCCGTTCAAATTCTAATAAATCCAAAAAATAAAAAGCATATTGCTTTAATAAAGCATAATAACTAGAAAGCTGATTGTCAAAATCAATTAAATGGGGAAAAGCATGGTCATTGAGTAAAATAGGTGCAATAATGTTGTCTAATTCTTGGTCAATTCGACGAATGATGGCTCTTTTATTAGCAAAATGATAGGCCAAATTGCCTACGCTAATGTCTGCTTCATCTGCTATTTGCTGTAAGCGTACATTCGATATACCTTGTTTATTAAATAATCGAATGGCTGATTGAATTATTTTTACTTTTGTAGCTTTCATATCAATTTAAGGTGTATACGAATCCAATAATCGCTCTATCATCAAATCAAATTCCAATCGACCTGTTTCTGTTAAATAAGGAAGAATTTGACTCCAAACTACTTCTTTAAAAACTCGTTCTCTTTCTTCTGGCAATCCTTTATCAATCGGTTGCGTCAACCAAAAAGTAATAATCATCCAAATCGTATGGGCAATTATTTTATAATGTTTAGGGCGAATAGCAGGAAGTATTAATCCTCTCTGAATATTAGTGGTAAACCAATTTTCTATTTGTTGGGTAATTTGTTGAATATAGTTATCCTGTTTTTTATATAATTTAGGATAGGCTCTTTTTAATTCTAGTAAATCAATAAAATAAAAAGAATAATTTCTCAATAAATGATAAAAACGAGCTAGATGATTGTCAAAATCCATTAAGGATAAAAACAAGCGGTCTTTGGAGATAAAAGGAATAATTTCATTGGATAATTCTTGGTCAATAGCTTTAACAATCGCTTCTTTGCTGTAATAATGATACGCCAAATTACCAACACTTATGCCCACTTCATCGGCAATTTGCTGTAATCGAACATTGACCAAACCATGTTGATTAAACAAATGAAGCGCTGCGGTAAGTATTTTCGTTTTTGTATTATTCATTTATCCAGATTCATTACCCCATAATTTTTTGGTAGAATTAGTCTTAAAAATACACTTTTTTAGGGAATTTTCTATTTTATTTTCTTACTTTATGACTAAGTAAGTAGGGAGACAAAATTAGTCGTCATTTTTTGAGGTAATGAGTAGATAAGATGATGAGGTAATGAGTAGGAATTATGCTAAACGGACTATCTTATCTTATTAATCTCATAACCTCATCAACTTATATCCCTTCTTTACCAAGTGCCGATTATTTGTGTCCTAGTACTTACTTAACCCATTTTCTACCAAATAATTACTTTGAAAATCCTTTCATTCTCCTAACTGATTTTATCAATAAAATGAAAAACCACCTATCTATAATTTTTGCTATTTTTCTATTTACTAACTGTTCCGATAAAACTGATTTTCAAGGCATTGAACCGTTAACTACAAAAATAAATACCGAAAAAACGGCTGATTATAACGAAGCAAAAAATGCCTATTTCGGAGATTTTCACATCCATACAAGTTGGTCTTTTGATGCCTTTATTTATAATGTACGAACAACGCCAGATGATGCTTATCGCTTTGGAAAAGGAGAAGCGATTCCACACGTTTCTGGGCAACCCATTCAGTTGCAAAGACCATTGGATTTTATGGCAGTTACCGACCACTCTGAATATTTGGGCGTCATGATGCAGATGAAAGATAAAAATAATCCCTTATCTGAATTGGATATTGCAAAAAGCATCAATGACCCAGACCCCGCTGTCTCTAAAAAGGCTTTTGGGAAAATAGGATTTAGTATGGCTACAAATTGGCCATATAAAGAATTAATCAAAAGAGATATTATTCAAACTACTTGGGTCAAGAATGTAGAGTCGGCAGATAGACATTACGAACCAGGAAAATTCACGACTTTTCCTGCCTACGAATGGACGTCTTCTCCTGCAGCCTATTTTACTTGGCCACAGTATGCTAGAAATATGCATAGAAACGTCATTTTTAAAGGAGGAAAAGTATCGGGTATGCCGTTTTCTTCCTTTGATTCTCAAAATCCAGAAGACCTTTGGGAATGGATGGAGTTGCAACGAACCAAAGGGATTGAATTAATGGCAATTCCGCATAATGCGAATATTAGTGATGGAAAAATGTTTGCTCCAACTACTAATGATGGTGATAAGATGGATGTAGCGTATACCGAATCTAGAATGCGTAATGAACCAGTTATGGAAGTAGCCCAAATTAAGGGGCAATCTATGGTACATCCAGCCTTATCACCGAATGATGAATTTGCTGATTTTGAGGTGTATCAGTATACTTTGGGTAGAAGTGTACCCCGAGTAGAAAGTCAAACCAAAGGAAGTTTTGTCAGAGAAGCTTTTAAAGATGGCTTGTCTATTGCACAAGAAATAGGCGGGAATCCTTTTAAATTTGGGGTAATTGGTAGCACCGATTGTCATAATGGCGCAAGTAACATCGAAGAAGATAATAATATAGGAAAATCAGGGTTTCAAGACCCGACTCCCGAAATTAGAATGAGTGATATGAAGTCAGGCGAGCGCATTCGGAAAGGGTCAGTTGGTGGAGTAGCGGGCGTTTGGGCAAAAGAAAATACGAGAGAAGCTATTTTTGAAGCCTTTCAGCGCAAAGAAGTTTTTGCTACCTCTGGACCTAGAATTAAAGTTCGATTTTTTGCTAGTTGGGATTTTGATACCTTGAATTTTGAGCAAAATAATTGGGATTCACTAGCTTATGAATTAGGGGTGCCGATGGGTGGAGATTTAAGAAGTATCTCTACTAATTCACAAAAAGCCCCTTCTTTTTTGATTAATGCCATAAAAGATGGAGAAGGAGCGAATTTAGACCGTATTCAAGTCATCAAAGGCTGGGTGGATAAAAATGGAGAAACCCAAGAAAAAATATTCAATGTCGCATGGTCTGATAATCGAGTGCAAGCGGCTGATGGGCAACTTCCATCCGTTGGAAATACAGTAGATGTGAGCAATGCCACTTATTCGAATGACATTGGCGCGATAAGGCTTCAAACGATTTGGGAAGACCCCGAATTTGATGCGAGTTTACCTGCATTTTATTACCTTCGGGTATTGGAGATTCCAACACCTCGATGGACGACTTATGATGCGGCAACTTTGGGCGTAGATTTACCGATAGAAGTACCTGCGACTATACAGGAACGGGCTTGGAGTTCGCCTATTTGGTATCAGCCGTAACTGTAGACGATTTGCTAAATCTCCAAGAGTTATAAATCTAAATTCTTGATTTTTATCCCAAAATAGATTTACTAAATTTGAAAATTTAGCAAGTCGGGAGTTCTCGGGCTAAAAGCCCAAGCTACCTTAAAATAAAAAAACACACCGTTAAAAAATGATAATGGAGGGATACGGATAAGAAACATTATCAACCTTTTATCTGGCTACGTATTCAAGCGTATTTTTTATTACCAAATTACCAAGAAATTTATGAGCGAAGAAGTTTACATAGTAGCCCAAATAGCTATCAAAGAGTACGATGCCTATTTCACCCAATACGGCGCACCATTTATAGGGGTGATTAAGAAATTTAAAGGGCGAGTCATTGCTGCTAATAAAGAGGCGGAAACGTTAGAAGGACCATCATTTGGAAATTGGACTGTTTTGTTAAAATTTCCTTCCAGAGCACTCGCCTTAAATTTTATGAACTCCAAAGAATATGCGCCTTTAAAAGATTTGAGAATCAATGAATTAACGACGGATAATCGGATATTTTTATTGCCTGCTAAAATTGGCGTATAAATTCTGTATTTAGACTAGGCTAAATATTGTAGTTTTGCAGCGACCAACAAGTCTATAAATTCTCGATTTTTTACAAAAAGGCATCTACTTAATGAAATACTTACCGATTTACCTATTGTCAATTTATTCACTTTTTGCTTGTGAAAATAAACCAACGCCAGTTGATTATAGCCATATTCCAGAAGCTTTTTCCGTAGAAATTAGCAATTCCGCAGGTACCACCTTAAATCATTCTTTTTTACCTTTACCAGGAAATTTAGCATATTTAAATGAGTCTACAGAAGTATTAGTAATAGCAGAACAATTGAAAAATGGTACGCAATTATCCGTTAGACCGATAGCTACCTTAATGCTAGAAGAAAAGGGACAAGCCAGACAAATCATTATTGCTTCTCCTTTAGATACGATTCACCAATTATCCAATACCACTAATTTTAGTGATTTTATTACCAAAAATGCTGGAGAAAAGCAGATTATTCAAGATTGGTTTTTGTATGAAAAAGGTCTTGGGAAAGTATCTTTAGTCGGGTGGGAAAATGAGAAATATGCGTTGGGATTAGTAAAAAGTAGCTTGGGCTTCTAGCCCGAGAACTCCCGATTTGCTAAATTTTTAGAATCTACGGTATCTACACAGATGGGCAAATGGTAAAAGATGGTGTCGGAGCGATGCTCCTTAGGAAAATGAAGGAAATCGAATAAATCTACAGACGGGGACGGGGCGATGCCCCTAAAAAATCCAAAAGAGCGTAGCTCTGACTCTGTCTGTAGAAACGAAATTCCCAAAATTCCCTATAAGGAGCGTAGCTTCGTCACCATCTCTTACCATTTGCCCATCTGTGTCGGTACCGTAGATTTTTAGAATTCAGTAAACCTATTTTCTGCTAAAAATCAAGGATTTAGATTTACAATCCACGATAGCTATCGGGATGGAGATTTAGCAAATCGCCCATTTCATTCAGCTTGCCAAGCAACTAAAAACAAAAAGCTACCTCAAAGTAAGAGGCAGCTTTTATATTTTAAAAGGATTCGTTGTCTATTAGAAATTAAATCGAGAAAATAATCAAGCAACGAATGATTGAAAACTCATCACTCACCACTTATAACTCATCACTAATTACTTCCCTCCATCCAATTCATCTTGCCATTTTTTCAATTCATCCCACTTGCCAGCAACAGCTAATTCCGCTTGTTTTGGCCAAGTACCAGGATTGTGAGTCGCATATCTTTTACCAGCAGCAGCCAAGATTTCTTTAATCTTTTCAGGTGTTGAATTAGAAACTTCAATTAAAGTGTCCATTCCTGCTTCTGTTAGTAAACTTGCAATTTTTGGTCCAATACCTTCCACAATCGTTAAATCATCAACGTTTGAACCATAAGTACCTGCTTGGACAGCATCTCCTGCTTCAAAACCACCTTTCACTACTTTGATAATCGTAGCAGCTACTTTGTAAGGGTCTGCCTCAGAATTCGGTCGTCTATCTTCTAAATAACCACTCCATCCGTTTTGCACAGAATAAAGCGGAATACGGATAGAGGCACCTCTATCAGAAACCCCATAAGAGAATTTATCAATAGCTTGTGTTTCGTGTAAACCGGTTAATCGTTGCTCATTATCTGCGCCGTAAACAGCGATACAAGCTTCAATGACATGTTGTGGAGCAAATTTATTACAAACCTCTTCGAATACCGCTTTGGAATTAGCTGTTCTCAATTGTGTATTAGAGAAATTAGCGTGCATACCAGAACCATTCCAGTCTCCTTTTACAGGTTTGCAATGCCAATTAACGACTACATCATAAGCTTCAGCGACTCTTTCCAGTAAATACCGAGCTACCCAAATTTGGTCACCCGCCGAAGCTGCACCTTTTGCAAAAATTTGGAACTCCCATTGTCCAGCCATTACTTCCCCGTTGATGCCTTCTACATTCAAACCTGCATCTAAACAAATATCTAAATGCTCTTCTACGATTTCTCTACCAAAAGCATTCTTCGCTCCTACAGAACAATAGTAGGGACCCTGTGGTGCAGGGTATCCTTTTGCAGGGAAGCCTAATGGTTTGTTCGTCGCCTTATCCCAAAGTGTATATTCTTGCTCAAATCCAAACCAGAAATCGCCATCATCATCGTTAATCATCGCTCGACCATTTGATGGATGTGGAAAACCATCTGAACTTAATACCTGACACATGACGATATGCGCATTCGTTCTGCCTGGGTCACCACAAATATAAACAGGGTCTAAGATACAATCGGACGAACTACCTTCTGCTTGTTGAGTAGAAGAGCCATCAAAAGACCATTGAGGACACTCGTCTAGCTTGCCAGAGAATTTTGAAGAATCTACTACTTTAGTTTTTCCTCTTAAGACTTGAGTCGGTTCATTTCCATCGAGCCATATATATTCTAACTTAATCTTTGCCATGATAAATTTATTTTAAGATTTTAGGTATTATCGTTTTTTCAAAATTAAGGAACAAATTTAAGATTTAAATGGCTAATATTGAGATAATTGTGTATTGGAATAATTGTTAATTGATAAAAGGTAAGAAAATTTTGATAAATATGTGTTTGGCGAATTTTTATTTAGTATTTGCTATTTTTTTGAATTTTTATTTTAAATTTTGGATAGATAAAATGAGAAAAGCCTTTAATCTTCTTAGAAAATTAAAGGCTTTTGATATTTTATTAACAAAGAATATGGTAAAATTTAATCAGTAACTTCTATCATAAACTTATTCTTCTTCCCATTCTCCACCATAATATATTTCCCATGCAACAAGCTATCTGTCCCGATAACCGTCTCATGCGAACCAATTTTATCTTTATTCACAGCAACTGCACCGCCTTTAATGGCTCGTCTAGCATCGCCTTTAGAACCAACTATTTTCGTAACGTCTGCCATTAAATCTAGAATATTTAGACCACCTTCAAGCTGAGCTTTAGCAATTTTAAAACCAGGAATTTCACCAGCTACCGTTGCTAAAGAATTTTCGTCCAATGCCAAAAGTGTTTCTTTACTTGCCTTTTTATTAAATAGCAATTCAGATACTTTTAAAACGGCTTCATAATCCGCTTGTGAATGAACCCTTACGGTTAATTCTTCTGCTAATAAGCGTTTCATTTCTCTTGGGTCATCTGCCAAATCCTTTTCTCTTTGCTCTATTTCTTCCCTAGATTTTAAGGTGAAATATCTGGTGAAAGTAGGCAAATCTCTATCATCTGCATTAATCCAGAATTGGTAGAATTTATATGGCGAGGTCATTTTTGGGTCTAACCAAATATTCCCTGCTTCTGATTTACCAAATTTAGTACCATCTGCTTTCGTCAATAAAGGCGTTGTTAAAGCATGCGCTTTTCCTGCTACATTTTTACGAATAAATTCTGTGCCAGAAGTAATATTTCCCCATTGGTCAGAACCACCCATTTGCAGGATAACACCTTTGTTCTCATACAAGCATTGGAAATCGTAAGCTTGTAATAATTGGTAACTAAATTCCGTAAAAGACAAACCTGTTTCTACTCGTTTTTTGACCGATTCCTTAGAAGACATGTAGTTGACCGTCAAGGTCTTGCCCACATCTCTAAGGAAATCCAAAACGTTCATATTTTTATAGAAATCTAAATTATTGACCATTTCCGCATTATTCGGACCCTTGTCAAAATCTAGAAATTTACTAAATTGTTCTGCTTGAAAGCTTAGATTGCTATCCAATTCCTCAAAGGATTTCAAATCTCTTTCTTTATTTTTCCCAGAAGGGTCTCCAATTCTACCCGTCGCACCACCCATCAATACAATCGGCTTATGTCCAGACAATTGAAATAACCGAAGGAGCATAATTTGCACAAAGTTACCAATGGTCAAAGAGGGAGCAGTTGGGTCAAACCCAATATAACCCGTTTTCATACCTTTTGATAATGCTTGTTCTACACCAGGCGTTGAATTGTGTAACATGCCTCGCCACTTTAATTCTTCTATAAAATCCATTATGTTGTATTAGTTCTAAAGTATTGCTAATCAAGAAGTCAGAAGTCAGACCGAAAATTGAAATTTTCTGTCAGAAGTCAGACGAGAGGCGTTATCTACGTCGTAAATCTGACTTCTGACAGTTTATGTAATAAACGGTCTGACCTCTGACTTCTCAATAAAAGTTGCAAATTTATCTAAGCTAAAGGGAAAAACCCCGTTTATACCCAAATAATTAAAAGGCTAACCAAAAAAAAGATTAAAATCGTTCCATTTCTTATTTTTTCGCTCGTTTAATTTTTTAACTTTGGCGCAGACAATCTTCTTTTTTTGAGAAAAACCTAATTTGTTTATTTCCAATGTTAATTGCCTTCAAAAATTACATACAAGACACTCGACTTTTTTCAGCCACAGATAAAATCCTACTTGCGGTTAGTGGTGGTGTGGATTCCATGGTAATGGCTTATCTATTTAAGGAAGCAGGCTATAATTTTGGCATTGCCCATTGTAATTTTCAACTAAGAGGAGAAGCGTCGGATGGCGATGAGAAAATGGTCAAAGAATTGGCGGAAGAGTGGGGAATACCTTATCATACTATCCAATTCGAAACGATTAAGGAAAGTGAGAAACAACATAAATCGGTCGAATTAATAGCTAGAGAACTGCGTTATAAATGGTTTAGAGAATTGCTGCAAATGCATGATTATCAATTTGTTGCAACAGCACACCATTTGAATGATTCTTTAGAAACACTATTGTACAATTTAGCAAAAGGAACAGGAATTAGGGGACTACATGGCATTCCAATGAAAAATGGAAAAGTCATTCGACCCTTATCTTATGCAAGTCGAAGTGAAATAGTGGCTTATACAGCGTTAGAAAAAATCCCTTATAGAGAAGATGTATCCAATGAATCCTTGGAGCATAATCGGAATCTCATTCGACATCAAGTTATTCCTCCTTTAAAAACGATTAATCCTTCCTTAGAACAGACTTTCGCTAAAACGTTAAAACAACTACAAGAAACAGAAGCCCTTTTTCTTTGGGCAGTTGACGTCCATAAAAAGGAGATGGTAACGGAGGCTGAAGAAATGATAAAAATAGATATTTCCAAATTAAAGAAAGCGATAGCTAATGCTACCATTTTATATGAAATTATCAAAGATTATGGATTTAATACGGATCATGTAGACCAAATTTTTCGAGCGATTGACAATGTGGGCGCTCAGTTTTACTCCAAGATGTATCATATTTTGGTAGAAAGGAAGTCCATTTTGATTAAAAGAAAAAGGCGCTATTCGACGGTTTGGCGAAAGATAGAAATGCTACCCCAAAATGTAGATTTACCAAAAGGACAATTAATAGCGACTATTCTAAAAGAGAAACCTGCACAATTAAATCTAGGAGAATCCATTACTTTATTGGATTTGGACAAAATAAAATTGCCTTTAATTATTCGAAATTGGCAAGATGGCGACCGCTTTCAACCTTTAGGTATGAACGGTAAAAGTAAAAAAGTCAACCAATATCTAAGAGATAAAAAAGTATCTCTTTTTGAAAAATCTATTGTTCTGGTTATTGAATCTGCTGGAGAAATTATCTGGGTCATGGGATATCGAGCTGATGAACGATTTAAAGTGACTACCGATACAAAGCGTGTTTTGCAATTACATTTAGTAAACTGATGGATGAATTTTAGTTGCGATGTTGCCGTGTTGCGATGTTATCATAGACAACACGGCAACATCGCAACAAGGCAACGGTTGTAATTACCAAAGACTTACTTTTAATCCTTCCCTTCTCCCACAACCTTTTTTCCACCTTCTTGTTACGTCTCTGTACTTATTATTAACCAAAAAAATAAAAAATTATGTTTGGCTTATTTAAAAAAGACCCAACTAAAAAGTTGGAAAAGGAATACGAGCGTTTGATGGAGAGAGCAAGAGATGTGCAACGATCAGGAGATTTAAAAGCTTATGCGGTATTGATTGAAGAATCAGAAACCATTTTAACTAAAATAGACGCTATTAATAATGCAGGGAAATAATTATGTGATAGTTGGTGGTAGTTCTGGTATTGGTTTAGCACTCGTGAAATTGATTAGTCAAGCTGGAGGTAATGTATGGGTTTATTCTAGAACTGGCGAAAGCTTGGTTGGTCTGACTAACGTGAAGCATATAACATTGGATGTGTTGACGGATGAAATATCGGCGGACACGCTACCTGAATTAATTCATGGTTTAGCCTATTGTCCTGGAAGTATCGTTTTGAAACCATTTCGTTCGCTCAAGCCAGCACAATTTCAATCGGATTTTGATATTAATGTTTTGGGGGCAGTCAAGACGATGAAAGCTTGTTTTAAGGGATTGAAAAAATCAGGTGCTGGTGGAGTCTTGCTATTTAGTACAGTAGCCGTCCAACAGGGGATGTCTTTTCATGCTTCTATTGCTGCTGCAAAAGGTGCGATTGAGGGGCTCACTAAATCTTTAGCCGCAGAATGGGCGCCGACGATTCGAGTAAATTGCATCGCCCCTTCTTTGACACACACTCCTTTGGCTGGAAGATTATTATCCACTCCAGAGAAAAAGGAAGCTTCTGGTGCTAGGCATCCACTAAAAAGAGTAGGGGAGGCGGCAGAAATTGCAGAAATGGGCGCTTTTTTATTATCTGAAAAAGCAGGCTGGATGACAGGGCAGATTATTGGTATGGATGGAGGAATGTCTAGCGTTAGAGTCTAGTTCAACCGTAACATAATTCTTTGAGTTGTAGGAATAGATAATTATCCCTTGTTGATAAAACCCCTTGTTGAAAAAAATACGGTCGTGTATTAAAACTGTTGATTTATGTATTTCACATAGAGGCCGCAGAGGCTAATAAAAACTAACTTATTCTCTGCGAACTTTGCGTGAATAAATCAACCACTTTAATACACGACCAAAAATACTTTATAACAGCGGATTATATCAACAACGGATTTCATCATTTTATGAGGTATGCTATAAATCTCCAAAATATTTATCCATAAAATAGAGATTTACTAAATCTGCTAGATTCAGCAAATCAGATAATTAGCCTCCTAATCAATCATTCACAGGCGTTCCAAATATCGCCACTTCTCCTACCTTAGCAGAATTTTGCAATTTTGTAAATCGTAAATATCGAACGGCTAGGTCTAAATTATTCAACTCATGCCATTTACGATACTTAACTGTAAAGTAATTTGTAATGGTTACCCAATTGCCATTACTGTTTTGATATTCTACCCTGAACTGACCATCGCTTTCAATATCAAATAAATGAATAGCTGCTATGTTATATAGTTGCTGTAAATCAACGATGGCAATAATTGGTGGAGGACCTAAACCTGGCGTATAATCTTCCCCCCAATTACTAACAGGAATACCATGCTCTCCACATCTTGGATTACCTAAATTAGATTCGTCAAATAAACGACGAGCATCTAAGTGTTCTGTGGCGGTTATATCATTAATCCAATCGTCCTCAATACAGATATAGCTTGGGCAACTAGGATTGCAATTTTCATCATCATCATCGTCGTTGTCGTCATCATCATCCTTACATTGATTAGCCGTTAGTGTGGTGACACTAATCATTTGATTTGGTGATTCCTGCCCATCAATAGCGACTGCTTTTAAACTAAAATTATAATTTGTGTTTTCTAGTAAATTATTGACTTCAAAGGCAATAGGCGTAGTTAAGGGACGAAAAGATAAATTGGTATTGCTTGGTTGGACGATTAAATTATAATAAGCTATCTCCCTATTTGCAGGAGCTGCCCAGCTTAAAATAATTTCATTACAAGCTATTTGACTGGCTTTTAAACCTGCAACTGTATTTGGTGGATTATTATTCAAACAATTATTATTAGCTGTTTGAAAAGTAATAATGTCTAATTCAGTAGGGGAGGTGCTGGTATTTTCTGCAAATAAAAAACATTCATAAACAGTATTGGGTAATAAGTCATTGAGATTTAAAGAACTGCTAGCAGCAGGTAAATTCATTTCTACTGAACTGTTTGTCGTCGTAACCACTAATTTTAGGTGGTTGATATTAGAATTTGTTGGTAATGTCCAATTTAAATTAGCCGCCGTACAGGTTATATTATTAGCGATTAAATTATTTATCGTCCCTGATGGTGGGTTAACTGGAATAAAAGGACTACCATGAATGACTATTTCATTAATATTGGCATCATTATCTACTTTAGTAATTCGTAAAAAACGAGCATGGATGGTTGGATGTTCAAAAGGAATCCATTCATTAAATGTGTTCGTGAAATAATTGAAGAGTGTTTGCCAATTTCCATTATTATCTAAATATTCTACAATAAAAATACCCGCTGAATTACCATCAAAAAGAAAGATAGTATCTAAATTATAAACTGCCTGCAAATCTAATTGAGCAATTACTGGTGGTACTCCATCAGATGGGTCAAATTCAAATCCCCATTCATTAGACGGATTGGTATTATCTCCACAAATAGGCGCAGTTGTTTGTTCATCTACCAAACGAGTTGGGTCATATTCATTAGGTTTGACGGGCGTTAAGTCTGTAATCCAACTTGCTTGTAAACATAATTGGGTTGGACAATCGGGCGTACAATTAGCAATACATGCGGCTGACGGAAGGGTGTTGCCTGTAATGGAAAAAGGTAAAGAGGTTTGGCCGATATTATCTATGGTGAAAATAGAAAAATTGAAGGTGTCTCCATCTGATAAATCGTTTAGCACTAATTGCTGTTCACTTCCTGTAAAAGAAAAATTCTGTTCATTATTACCATTATAAACGACTTTATAACTAGCAATATCTCGGTCAAAAGGCGCAACTATATCTATCGTTATACTATTACAAGAATTGGCGGTAATTATTGCTTCTTGTACTATTCCTGGCGCTAAATCTTGTGTAAAAGTGGATACTTCTCCGCATAAAAATAATTCGCCCAACTGAACCATATCATCTGCACTTGCAATAAATCTCAGATAGCGAATTGGTTGATTTGTAGGAAATAAATTGGTGAAATATTGCCAATCATTGGTACTAATCGTTGGATATGTTCGAATAGTTGTCCATGGGCCATTGGGCGAATTGGCAGTTTGTATCTCTAAAACACCAATGCCTCCACCATCATAAAGTGCTAATACCTCCATATCATAATAAGCACCTAAATCTAAACTCAAGCGTTCTTGGGTCATGGATTGGTCTGCTGGAAAATCAAATCCCCAAAAAGTATTGGGTGCTAAATTTGGATTACAAAATGGGTCTAAATTAGTTTGTTCATCTACTAACCGAGTGGCATTTTGTAAACTGAGAAAAGGGTCAAATATCATAGAGGCATCCAAAGGAATGATACAGGTATTTTCAACAGAAAGGGTTGAAGTTTGGAAGGTACAAATAGCTGCTGTATTTGGATTGGAAGCAGCTATTGCAACACCTTCGGGAATTAGAAATAGGGTAAGAGGTGTATTTGGCGTAAGCCCCGCTATAGTATAGGTTAATACATTAGCTGGAATTTCATCCGCTACTAAAGTCGCACTATTTAAGGAAAAATCACTAGCTATTTGATTGCCTTCCATATACCATAACTGGAATTTATCCACGCCATTTGGTGCATCCCAATTGACTTTAAGGCTTCCGCAAGTTTGATTGGTAACGGTTAAATTGGAAGTGCAACCTGTTCCAGAAACATAATTATTATCTCCGACGATTACAAATACAGGGCTTTCACTAACGGTAATAGTAGGCGAGATTCCTGTTAAAGGAGAACTAATTCCCTTGATACTTGGTGCACCCAATTCTACTAAAGTAGCAGTTGTTGCGCCTTCTAAGGATAAATTTATATTGATAGTGCTACCATCTGAAGTAGGATTCCAAACGGCATAAATTCTTTTATTGGCATTGTTAGGGTCAAGGAAACGATAAACTCTTGGGCAACTTAAATCACTACAAGTGGATAAGTCTGCATCAAATACCATATCTGTCATGACATTTTTCATGGTATAGACATAATACCAAGCATCCTTTGGTTTGAAATTATTAAATTGTGTTTCCAATAAACCTGCACTAGTAAAAACTGTACAAAATGGCCCTGTACAAGCATCCCTTAAATCAAAAATCATCGCCTTATCAAACCCTGCTGCGATGACTTCTAAATAAGAACGAACTAGCCATTGGCCTTGTACTTGATACTGGGTAAAATTACCAATAGTCGGCACACTAATGGGAGAATTATTATTGGTATCATACCCGAATTCGGATAACCATAATTCTGTTCCTGGCATTAAAGAATCTCGATAAGCCACAAAAGTTGCCAGAAAATCTCTCAAACCACCTTCTTCTGGACTAATACCACTAGTTGATTGATTGAAATCTGGATTGTTTCCTAAATAATTATGGATATTGATGACATCAAATGGTAACGGTGCATTGGCAGGTCGATTCATTTTAGACCAAGTAACGATTCGTCGAATATAATCGAGATTGGCATCTTCCAATCCACTCATCACTACTTTCATGCTTGGGTCTGCATTCTTGATACCGACGGAACTAATCATTTGACTAGGATTATCGGGGTCTGCTACTAATCCTAAAGTTTGGGCATGACCATCATAATCTGCACTTAACATGGCAGCATATTCTTCTGGAGAGAAGATGCCATTTTGGTCAGGTTCATTCCAGTTTTCTAAATAATTGATAAAACCCAAACCTGTAACTGCTAATTCATCAGGGGTTAATCTAGGAGCGATTAAAGCATTTTGTCTATTGGAATTAAAGACCGTATTTCCGTAGCGGGCTGCATATTGGTATAAATAGGCGGCGTGGGCAATATAAGAACTAGGCATTAAAGGGTTATCTCCTCCAACAACTGGTTTTTGTGCTAAAATCAATTCTGCATTTGGGTCATCTTGACTTAAAAAAGGGTTGACGATTTGAGGAATACTTCTTAATGTTACAGGGCTGATAGCCAATCCATTACCATTAATTTCGCTATAAAAATCATCAAACTGAATATAGTCAATATAATTAGGATTCCAGCTATATTGATTGTTTGGATAATTAGGAGAAGCATTGCCATTATTTGGAAAACCTTCATTGAAAACCCATGGATGGAATTCTCTAACTATCCCAACTGCTTTCATTCTTGCAATAGGGTCTTGTCCACGAGTGGTTACTCCCATAAATTGGTCCACTGTTATTTGAGAAAATACAGGAAGGTATAAAAACATAAAAAGCATAGCCATTCCCCACCTTATGGCAACGACAAAGTGATTAGTCATTAGTTTTTGTTTTTTATCTTAA
>JAFMDF010000301.1 GCA_017857395.1 Bacteroidota bacterium
GCTCTACGTATACGCGCGCGCATTAATTTAAATTTTTCTCATACATAATGTCTAATGATTAATCATTTAAGTTAATTTAAATTGGATATATCGAATATCTAAAATCCAGCATCCAGTAGCAAGAATTAAACTAGTGTTTCAATCCTAATCGCTTTCCTAAAAAGCGATTAAAACACTTTATCATACAAATCCGAATGGAAACAGTAGGGAGGGATTGACCTCTGCTGTTTCTTGTGGTTAAATAATGCCATTTTGGACTAAATATAATTTATAGAGGTAGGAAATTAGTGAATGGGGTTTCGGAAAACTGGAATGGCGTAGAGGAAATGATGATGAAGTGATTTAAATTTAAAATTGAAAATCTAAAATGAAAAATCTAAAAATATGGATAGGCATGAGCATGATACTATGGATTGGGCAAGTAATTGCTCAAAACCAAACCATAAATGTCAACCAACTATCAGGGGAAACCATCATTTTAGCACATGACCAAAATGACTTGACTTTAGAATATGTGGGAATTCATTTTGACAATCCAGAAAAAATTCAGTACCAATATAAAATGGATGGCGTGCATGAAGATTGGGTAGAAAGAAGGGCTCGATTTAATAATTTAAAACCAGGTGATTATACTTTTTGGGTGAAAGCGGCGAATGCAGATGGTGTTTGGAATGAACAGCCTACTTCCTTGAAAATTAAAATATTAGCGCCGTGGTGGTGGGATTGGTGGTCACAAATATTATATATAGTTGCGGCAATAATTGGTGGGTATGCCCTATACAAATTTCAATTAAAAAGGAAATTAGAAACTGCCGAGACGAAAAGATTACAAGAATTAGATACGATAAAAACTAAAATGTACACGAATATTACTCATGAATTTCGGACGCCTTTGTCGATTATTCAAGGGATGACCGAGCAATTGGAAGGGAACGAAAAGGCCAAAAATACGATTCAGCGGAATAGTTTTAATCTCTTAAATTTAGTGAATCAAATGTTGGATTTGTCTAAATTAGAGGCTGGAAATATGCCCATTAAATTGGTGCAAAGCGATGTGATTAATTATTTAAGTTATTTAACAGAATCCTTTCATTCTTTGGCGGCCACCAAACAAATAAAATTGCATTTTTTACCCAAAGAATCGGTGATTTATATGGATTATGATCCCGATAAATTGATGAAAATAATGATTAATTTACTCTCCAATGCGATTAAATTTACGAACATTGGGGGAGATGTTTATGTGCAAGTGGAACAAATTCCTAATACGGCTTGGAAACAGCATAATATTACAAAATCCAATTTAGCGATTCAAGTAAGAGATACAGGTGTTGGCATTGCCGCAACAGAAATACCACACATTTTTGACCGTTTTTATCAAGTGGATGACTCGACGACTCGGAAAGGAGAAGGCACAGGAATCGGCTTGGCTTATACAAGGGAATTGGTAAAAATACTAAAAGGTAAGATTGAAGTGAGCAGTGAATTGGATAAAGGGGCTGTTTTTACGGTGTATTTACCGATGCATAGAGTGGCGCCGATGATTTTTCCTGATGCGACTAAAGCCTTAATTCAAAAAGTAAACTTACAACAGGATAGCACGGAAAAATTAGAAGATGCCTTTAGTAGAGATAGTAATTTGCCCTTGGCTTTAATCGTAGAAGATAATCGAGATGTCAAGGAATACTTAGTGACTTGTTTAGGCAAAAAATACCAACTGGCTTTTGCAGAAAATGGAACGGAGGGTATTGAAAAAGCGATTCAATTGATTCCTGATTTAATTATAAGCGATGTGATGATGCCCGAAAAAGATGGTTTTGAATTATGTGAGACCTTTAAAAATGACCGACATACGAGCCATGTACCGATTATTTTATTGACGGCAAAAGCAGATGTCGATTCCAAAGTTTTAGGTTTACAAAAAGGAGCAGATGCTTATTTAGCGAAACCATTTAATCAAGAAGAATTATTGGTACGCATGAAACAATTGATTTTGTTACGGAAACATTTACAAGTGAGGTTTGGCGGAGAAAAAGGAAAAAAAACAGTGATTGATAAGGAAAGGATAATCTCGACGAAATTTGCACTAGAAGAACAATTCATAGAACAAGTCAATCAAATTATTAGTGATAATTTAGAAAAAGAGGCATTTGATTCAACTCAGTTAGCTAAGACAGTAGGAATGAGTGCCTCTCAATTATTTCGGAAGTTAAAAGCGATTACAGGGAAATCTACGGCTATTTATATTCGATTTATTCGATTGGAAAAAGCGAAAGATTTATTGCATACAACGGACAAAAACGTTTCAGAAATCGCTTATCAAGTTGGTTTTAAGGAATTGGCTTATTTCAGTCGTTGTTTTTCTGAGGAATATGGGATAAGCCCAAGTCAAATTCGGAAATAATTTCTACCAAATTCTCCCTATCTTCGCCGCCAAAAAAAATGGCATACCAACCTAAACCTATTATTTTTTTCGATTTAGAAACGACTGGCGTTAGTATTACCCAAGACCGCATTGTGCAAATTGGGGCAATTAAAGTGCTGCCCGATGGAAGCGAAGAAGTTAAAAATGTTTTGATTAATCCGACAATTCCTATTCCTGCTGGGGCTACTGCGGTACATGGTATTTCTGATGCTGAAGTAAAGGATAAACCTAAATTTAAACAGGTTGCTAAGAGTTTTGCCGCTTGGTTAGCTGGTAGTGATTTGGCAGGTTATAATTCTGATAATTTTGATGTGCCCTTGTTGATGGAGGAATTTAATCGAGTCGGCATTGCTTTCCCCGAAGAAGGGACGAATTTTATTGATGTCTTGAAAATCGAGCGGAAAGTCAATGGGCATACTTTAGGGGCAACTTATGAACGATATACTGGCGAAGAACTCGAAGGTGCGCATGATGCTTTGATTGATATTTATGCGACTATCAAAATTTTTAATAAACAATTGGAATTGAATCCATTACTACCTTCGGATGCTAGAGAAATTGAAGCTTTCTGTTCGGATGACTTAAAACGAGTGGATTTTGCTGGGAAATTATATGAGAAAGCCGACAAAGTTTATTGGCGTTTTGGCAAGCATAAGGATAAACTGTTGACGGAAACGAAGAGCTATTGTAATTGGGTGTTGGGGGCTGATTTTCCTAGCGAAACTAAGCAGCAGATACGGCGAGTGCTTGGTATGTGATTTTTACGAACTAATAGGATGAGCGAACAAAAAAGTCCTAGAGGACTATTTTGTGAAGTGAACTGCAAAGCAGGTGGGATTGGCCGATGGATTTAACGGATGATGGCCGGTTTTTTTCCACGGATTTTATTTCTCCACGGATTGCCTCCACGGATTTTTTTTGGTTATTTTTGGAGTATCAGGATATAAATGATAAATCCGTTGCTAATTTTTTTTAGCAACGGATATTACGAGATAGATTATAATTTAAATCATTAATTACCTATGGATTACACCAATAGTTAGCAAATCTGGGTAAATTATTTGTAACCATCTTTTTATGAGGTTATGGATGTAAAAATAAATCCGTGGAAAAAAATCTTTAGCAAAAAACCTACTCAATCCGCAACATCTTTTTAGTCTGCGTTCCGAATTTAGTTTGTAATTGATAAAAAATTAACCCTTTAGGTAAACCGTTATCTTCCAAATTAATAGAATGATAACCAGCCTCTTTGACAATTTTTATTTCTTTTAATAATTGGCCACGTTCATCTAAAAGGGTTAAAGTTACAGGACTTGGAGTGGCTAAATAGAAACCAATAACGGTCTTGTTATCAAACGGATTTGGTTGATTTTGATACAATTCAAACGCATCGTCCAATGGTGTAATAAAGTTCAATTGAACATCCATAATTTCCGCAACTTGATTATAAGCCTCCGCTATAGTTGGAGTAGATTGGAGTTGTAATTGTTCACTTAATAAGCCATCTTTTTGGGCAGTAAAATTCATGGTGAATAGGGTAGTAGTCGATGCCTCTTTTGATGTTAAGTCGGAAGTGCCATTCCAGCTAGTCGTTAACCAACCTTTTTGAATAGCCTGCAAACCAAAATGATTCACGGTAGCTAAACCTGGTTGTAGTTTTTTAACAATTAATTGTCCAAAATCAAGACTGAATTGATACCCTTGAATTGCTGCCATTTGGTTACTAGTGAAAGCAACTTCATAGTCTTGACCTGCTTTGAGTTGTTGGTCTAGGACATTGATTTCAAAAACAGGTACATTGGTTCTAGATTCCGCCACAAATAAACTATTGGTAGCTGCATTTCCGTTGACATCACCAATTTTGATAGCCGTAAAATCGACTTGTTGATTGTCGGGAATATCCGTTAAAGTAACGCTTTCTTGCAGGTCATTTTGTAATGGATTTCCTATAGAGAATTCATAAGCTTTGTTTACAAAACGCCAACTTGAATTATTTGGTAATCGTTGGTCAATCGCCAAGATTAAGCGACGTAATTGAACCATGTCGAAAGCAGTCACAGTGCCAGATTTATTGGCATCCGCAGCGATGTACTGATGTGGATTACTAAAAGTAACAAGTCCTAAAATATGTTTAGAAATTAAGACCAAATCAAAAGTGCTGACGCCATTTAGCGGGTCAATATCCTTGGTTGGTGTAATTTGATACCTACCATTTTTGGGAATGGAGAAACCGAATTGACCTGCTATATCCGTTGTCTGTTCCTGTTCGGCAATTTCAATAGTTACAGCTTCTACAGGCGACCCTTTCCAACTCAATACTTGGCCATTCACAAAAGCTGTATCAGTTTCCGTTATTTCTGAACTTTCACAAGTTTGTTGATTGTCTTGGACATTGATATATGTTTCACAATAATCCCAATTATTCGCTTCATCAATTAAATATAACCGAACCGTTTGATTGCCTAAGTAGCCACAATCAAAAGTGATGCGTTCAGGTAAGGCATGGATTAAGGCAATATGAGTAGGTGCTTCTTCATCGTAAGATGGATGCCAGATTTTATATTTTAATTTATCTAAATTGGTGCAATTATCTTTACTGGCGACATCCAAATCTTTCGCCCAGATGTCCACTTGTCCATTATCCATTAAATCAACGGCTATACCGTGGAGGCAATAGGGTGCAGGCTTTTGACAATCTACAAAGTAGTAAAATTGTGTCTTTTGCGCAACATTACCACAAGCATCTGCTGCTTCCCATTTAATGTCAAATTGTTCATTCACGGTTACCGTTCGAGTAAAGGTATGCCCAATTCCTGTTTCAATAGCTTCTTTATTTTTGTATAAAGTCCATTGATATTTTAGTGCATCGGTACTTTGCACATTACAATCCATTGCCGAACAGCTAAAGACCTTTTCATTTTGACAATTATCTGCAGTAATACAATCATTTACTGGATGGACGGTAATAATTGGCGCAGAACTATCTTGCAGTTTTAATACTTGAGTATATTCTAATCGGCCTATAGTCGCTAATGCTTGATTATTCAAAAAGCCGTTTGCTTTAATTGTCTGTGTATCCGTTACCATTCCATGTTGATTTTCTATTCTTGGAATAATAAAGGCGGGCGCACCTGCTTCGTAAACACACCAATTAATAATAGTAAAGGTTCTAATAGTTTTTAAACAAGCATCTGCTACTATGGTAAAGGTTTTCTCTTTCACTTCATAAGCCAACGCATCACAATGCCCATTAGTTATTTCTACCGTTGATGCAGGTATAGTTGCATTGCAATTGCCAGTCCAATCAGCAGGAAGGGTTATTTTCCAATCAGGTTGATATTGAATGGCGATTTTTTGCTCCACCCAATTAGAAGTATTCCCTTGTTCCTGCCAATCGACGGCTCGATAGTGTCTATTTATATTGATTTGCCCACAACTATTTTCAATCAGTTGATACTGTTGTTGAATGCTCAATGCGCCACAACTAACATTATCCGAACAATTTGGATAACCATAATTCGTATTGTAAAATTGGATTTGGGAAGGCGTTAAATCTACCCATTCGGATTCGTCCATAAGACCATTATTATTACTATCTGTATTTTGTCCAAAATCAGCTAAATGCCTTTCTGAACAAGTGCCAGTCATATCTGGTAGTGCGCTACAAATAGGCGCAATTTTATCTTCTACATTGACGGTTGTCCAGCAAGTATTTTGATTGCCTGCTTGGTCGGTTACTCTTAAATAAACCGTATTGTTTTGATGAATATCTGCACAAGTGAAAACAACGATAGAATCCCAAGTAAGGGCATCCCTACTCACTTCGTATTGATGGATACCGCAAGCATCCGAAGAACCCGCATCTATATCTCTATAATGCAGCAGGACTTCATTTTGAGCAATAGATAAATTAATCTTATCCGTACAAATGACGGATGGTTTTGTACTATCGGTTAATACAAGAAACTGATAAGCAGTATCGTTGATTAATTGCTCCTGGCAAAGGTCTTTTGCTATCCATTCTAATTGGAAAGAATCTCCTTTCAATGTATTCCATTCGCTTGTAGGAATGGTATGTAGCTGTCCATTTTTAAGTTGACTAACTCGATTTAATTGAACTTCAGGTTCAGAACAATTATCTATTGCTTTTGGTAAAGCAATTTGTTCGACATCAAAAGTACAGGCAAAATGGTCTAAGTTAATGGTGATTGAATTACTTGCATCAACTTCAAATTTAGGAGGTGTATTATCTGTGAAATTAATTAAAGTAGTATCAATGGGTTGTGGACCATTATTAGGGTTGCACCAATCTAGAACTGACCAGTATTGGAATATTTTTTTACCACAATCAGTATTAGGTAAGAAAATAGCCTCTTTTTGTAAAATATAGCCACAGGTATATTCGGTCGTACTTAAAGGTATCGTATCAGATGGAATTAAGACCCCATTTTTTAATTGACCTATTTTAAGATGCGGTACCTCTGTAGTTATAGCTACTCCGTTATTATCAGTACAAGACAATTTGATATCTGTTGTTTGGACAATATCCGCTAGGGAAGGTCGGATGATGACAATCGTCTGTGTTTGAGTCGCTTGATTACCACATAAATCAGTAGCTACCCAAGTGACCAATACCCGATTAGTATCACAGATGTCTACATGATTTAAAAGGGTAGCATTTGAGAAGATTACCTCCACACTATCACAATTATCTACAGCAATAGGAGACGTCAAGCCAAGTCCAGTTGGCGTTAACTTAATATCACAATTAACAAGAGTATCTACTTGCATTTTAGTGATGAAAATAGGAGTTGACTTATCGGCTACTACTAGGTTAGTTTCGCAACTAATAGCTTTAATTCCATTATTACAGAAAGTCAAATTAGTGTTTTCGTAATAACGTCTTTCTATCTCCGCTTTAATAGTAGCACCACAACTATTAAATTGATTTTTGTCCAAAATAGGGTAGTGCCCACCTTTTCCACCTCCTGTAGCTAAGACAACTTCCTTTCCATTTTTATCCAGCCCTTTTAAGGTAATATGATAATACAAAGTATCCGTAATCGTATCACAAGGATTTTCCAACAAATCATCAGGAGTAATCTGAATACTGCAAGCAGAACCTAAAGGAATCGTTACCTTATCATTACAAACTAAAGAAGGCGCTTGTATGGTAAAGCTTACTTTGGTGGATTTAACCGTATCTGTTTTTAATTTATACTCGACTAAATACTGCCCAATACCAAAAGTATCTTGGAAGTTTTCATCAAAAGCAATTAAGGTATCTCTACATAATTCGCCGTGACTATTATAAATTCGGACAAATTGACTGTCTTGATTTACCTTGCAATTAGTCGTAATAGTAGCGGGATTAATATCCATAATTCTAAACCTATCTTCGCAAATTAATTTAGTATTTAGATAATTTGGTGCAATTAATTTGGTTGTATCTTCCAGACAAGTTGTTTCTGCAATCCAACCAGTTCCCTTACTATTATCTCCATTTGTTTTAAAATTGAAGGTGATACAACCTGATGGATTAATGCTTGGCGCACAACTTGCAGCTATCCAGCCTCCAGTTTGGCTTACCCCAGCGCCACTGAATTTACCTAATAAATTACCAAGCGTATCTTGCCCATCGTAGGCAAATAAAGTATCGCCAGCCGCTAAATCAAAATGACTAAATACGACTTTGAGTGATTGCCACTGATTTTGTGGACAAATAGTATGAATATTATTTCTAGCACTTGTATCTCGATATAAAGTAGCGTCTTCTGCACCTTCACTTCTGAATTCACAACCATCGCAATCCGCCAAAGTGTCAATGGCGGGGGTGTTACTGATATTAATAATATTGGTACAAATTGGAAGTGGTGGCGGAGGCGTCCCAGTTGAGTCTGTAGGCGGAATGATTACTCTACAGGAGAAAGCTTCAGAACAACTGTTCTGAACAGTAAAGCCAATTTTACCATTATAAAATTTACTAGCATAACCAATACCATTTTGATGATAAATGTTTAGTTTATATCTATAAAAAGCACCTTCTTTTCCATCAGGAACAACTTTAGTTTCGGTAGGAATCAATTGCTCGGTATTGGTGAATCCACCTATATTTTGCGTAAGCCCCCAAGTTTCATTTTCTAAAGTTGAGAAAATAACAATTTCATCCTTAAACAAACCATTTCCTACACATTTGCAAGGATTGATGATTCGAGGAAATGCAGCTGCTACATTGATAATTGCTGGATCGTGGTCGTCTTCATCAATAATGCCATCGTCATCATTACTAATATGGTCATCAGAATCAGTACTAATTTCTCCACCCAAGTCATTATCATCGTCGCCATCAGGATTAGAATCAATATCATCGGCTAAATCTCCACCTGATTCTTTAGCAGAGAAACTAATCTCTGCAAAGTTCAATATATCACCTGCAAAAAAAGTAGGATTAATTCTAAGGCGAATGTAAATTTTTACGGTATCTGCTGGCTTTATAGAATCAATTTGATAAGTAGGGAATTGTGATGATAGCGCCCAATCGTTGGGATTATATGTTTGTATTTTAAGGTTTTCTTCTAGGTTAAAAATTAATTTATTGGGTACATAATCTACAATACTGATATCATAAGCTGATGTGTTCCCCTGATTAACAGCAAGCATTTGGTAAGTGATAATATCTCCAACAAAAATTGGTGTTGGCTGGTCGGGAACTATTTGCTTAATTAATGCTAAATCATAGACCTCTATATCATGGAAATCACTATCATCCTCGTCTCCATTTTCATTATGAATCTTATCATTATTCATTTCGCCATCATTATCGACCATACTATCAGGATGACTGTCGATATCAATAACTGGATTATTTAAAGTATCAGTAGCCGCACTAATTTCAGCTATATTTTTCCAAGCAGTCACCCCAAAAGAAGGCTTAATTCTAACAACTAATGGAATGGAAATACTGTCACCAGCCAATAATTTTTTTGCAATGGTATAGGTACCTATCCTAGTTTCGGTATCAAAAAACCAATCTGAATTATAGGTAGGAATAAATTCATAACCCCTTGGTAAATAGTCAGATAAAAGGATGTTTTTAGCGGCAATACTCCCTTGATTATATATTGCTATATCGAAAGTTATTGTATCATTATAAGCATAAGGAAAAGAATCTTGACTTGTTTTCTTTAATGCTAAATCAAATACATTAACAGTTAAAATAATAAAACTATCACAGCCATTTATTGTACTTAAAGTATCTCTGTAAATGCCAACTTTGGTTATTGTTTGCCCATTAAAAATGAAGCTACTCCCGTCAAGGGTATGTTCAATTTGCGTTAGGAAGGTATCCACAACGTTTAGGGTCAAGACAACAAAGCTATCACAGCCATTTACTTTGGAAGATAAAGTATCTTTGAAAGTACCACTTTCTGTTAAGTTTTGTCCATTGAAATTAAAAGAATCGCCTTGACAAATCGTTTGTTCAATCTGCGTTTGAAAAGTATCCAAAACGTTAATGGTTAGGACAATAAAGCTGTCACAGCCATTTACTTTGGAAGATAAAGTATCTTTGAAAGTACCACTTTCTGTTAAGTTTTGTCCATTGAAATTAAAGGAATCGCCTTGACAAATCGTTTGTTCAATCTGCGTTTGGAAAGTATCTAAAACGTTAATGGTTAGGACAATAAAGCTGTCACAGCCATTAATACCTGTCAGCGTATCCCGATAAATTCCCGCCTCAGTTAAGGATAGTCCATTAAAATCAAAACTATCTCCTTGGCAAATATCTTGTGTAATAGTCTTTTGAAAAGTATCCAAAACAGTCAAAGTCAAAACGATAAAGCTATCAGCAGAAGTAGATGCCACTAAAGTATCCCGATAAGTACCCGCTTCGGTTAAATTTTGGTCATTAAAGTTAAAGCTATCTCCTTGACAAATATCCTGCTCAATTTCGGTTCGGAAAGTATCTAAAACGATTAGGGTCAAGACGATGAAACTGTCACAAGTATTAACGCGGGTTAGCGTATCTCTATAAATCCCTTCTTCGGTTAAGTCTTGGTCATTAAAATCAAAGGAGTTTCCTTCGATAATGGTTTGTGCAATTGTTGTTTGGATGGTATCCAAAACGGTCAAAGTCAAAACGATAAAGCTATCCGAAGTAGTGGAGGCGACCAAAGTATCTCTATAAGTCCCCGCTTCGGTTAAGTCCTGGTCATTAAAGTTAAAGCTATCTCCTTGGCAAATCTCCTGCTCAATTTCGGTACGGAAAGTATCCAAAACGGTTAGGGTCAAGACGATGAAACTATCGCAATTATTAATGCGGGTTAGCGTATCTCTATAAGTCCCCGCTGCTGTTAAATCTTGGTTGTTGAAAACAAAGGAGTTTCCTTCAATGATGGTTTGGGTAAGAGGCGTACTAGCAGTATCCAAAACGGTCAAGGTCAAAACGATAAAGCTATCGGAAGTAGTAGAGGCGACCAAGGTATCCCTATAAGTCCCCGCTTCGGTTAAGTCCTGGTCATTAAAATTAAAGCTATCGCCTTGGCAAATATCCTGCTCAATTTCGGTACGGAACGTGTCCAAAACGGTTAGGGTCAAGACGATGAAACTATCACAAGTATTAACGCGGGTTAGCGTATCTCTATAAATTCCTTCTTCGGTTAAGTCTTGGTCATTAAAATCAAAGGAATTTCCTTCGATAATGGTTTGTGCAATTGGTGTTTGGATGGTATCCAAAACGGTCAAAGTCAAAACGATAAAGCTATCAGCAGAAGTAGATGCCACTAAAGTATCCC
>JAFMDF010000302.1 GCA_017857395.1 Bacteroidota bacterium
ATTATTTCGTGTAATTTATGTATTAATCAAAAATTTGAGCGAACCTAGCGTTATTCCTTAATAAATTATCAATATGAAAAAAATAACACCCAATGTCAATCGCAGAAAATTCTTAAAGAAATCTGCGCAAGTTTCTGTCGCTACTAGTGGTCTAGCGTTACTAGGAGGACTTAATTGTCAAGCACAAATATCTCTTCCTCCACCAGCTAACGATAGCCTCAATTTTGTTGGTCCTAAAGCAGGGTATACCCCACAAGTCGGTACTTTAGTCTCCATGATGAATTGGATGCGAGAAACCATTCTCTGGCCAGTTAGAGATATGAGCATCAAAGATTTAGATTACTTACACGATGATGATTCTAACTCTATCGGTGGAATGCTCTGGCATTTAGCGGCTACCGAACGGTTTTATCAATTAAACACTTTTGAGAATAGAGCTTGGGGAGATTGGCCTGCCAAAGACGATAAAGAATTTAGTGTAGCTATGGGATTAGGGGATACAGGAAGAGCGGAAATCAAAGGCAATCCGATTGATTTTTATCTAGAAAAACTCAATCGAGTGCGGGAATATTCTTTAGCAGAATTAAAGAAAAGAGACGATGAATGGCTGTTGAAAATTGATAAAGATTGGATGTGGTCGCATCCGACCAACAATTATTGTAAGTGGTTTCATGTGGTAGAACACGAGTCTAATCATAATGGGCAGATTAAGTATATTAAGAGTCGGATTGTATGATTCGGATTTCGGATTGTGAACTTGTTTAATAATAAAAAAAATACAAGTTTTCATCCGTGGAGGTTATCCGTGGAATATTAAACGTGCCTTAGTTTCCCACGGATAACCTCCACGGATGATTTTCATACGATAAATGTAATTTGTATTTATCTACTTCTAACTTCGTTGCTCAATCCACTCCCTAGCATTCACAAAAGCCTGTATCCAAGGACTGACTGCATCCCCACTCCTACCCTTCGGATAATGCGCCCAATTCCAAGGAAAAGTAGAACGTTCGATATGCGGCATAGTCGCTAAATGCCGACCATCTGCACTACAAATCATAGCCGTATTATAATCACTACCATTTGGATTGGCAGGATAACCTTCGTAGCCATATTTTGCAACAATTTCATATTCTTTTTCAGCATGTGGCAGCAAAAATTTACCTTCTCCATGCGAAATCCAAACGCCTAAAGTACTTCCTGCCAAGCTACTTAGCATGACTGAATTATTAGGTTGAATATGTACGGAAGTAAAATTACTTTCATGTTTATTAGAATCATTATAGCCCATTAAGCCTTGTTGGTCATGTTCTGGATTAATGAGGTCTAATTCCATAAATAATTGGCAACCATTGCAAATTCCTACAGACAATACATCCGGTCTTTGAAAGAAATTTTCTAAAGCTTGCTTGGCTTTTGCATTATATTTAAAAGCACCTGCCCAGCCTTTCGCTGATCCTAATACATCTGAATTGGAGAAACCACCAACTGCACCAATAAACTGTACATCTTCTAAGGTTTCTCTTCCTGTTATTAAGTCGGTCATGTGAACATCTTTCACATCAAAACCTGCCAAATACATCGCATTTGCCATTTCTCTTTCAGAATTACTTCCTTTTTCTCGAATAATGGCTGCTTTTGGTCTTGGCTTGCTTGGGTCAATGACTGGCTTTTTACCTGTAAAGTCACTTGGTAAAATATAATTTAGTGATTGGTCTTTATAATTATCGTAACGGTCTTTCGCTAATTTTTCACCTGACTGCTTGCAGTCTAATAAATAGGACGTTTCAAACCAAACATCTCTTAATGTTGGAATATTAAACTGATGATTCTCTTCGCCATTTATAATACTTAAATTAACATCCGTTTGTACTTTTCCAATCTTAAAAAATTCGACACCCTTTTCAGTTAAAGTCTTTTCTATTTTATCATTCTTTGCTTGAAAGATAATCCCGCTATTTTCCGCAAATAATAGTTTTAAAGTATCCCTTTCTCCAATAGCTGTCAAGTCGATATGCGCACTCAAATATTGGTCGGAGAAACACATTTCTAAAAGAGCGGTCAACATTCCACCAGCAGAAATATCATGCCCAGCAATGATTTGGTCTCTTTTAATTAAATCCTGAATGACATCAAAAGTCTTAGCAAAAAAGGCATCATCTTTAATCGTTGGTGCTATTTTTCCAATTTTATTTTGGCTTTGCGCAAAAGAAGAACCACCTAATTGATATTGGTCTTGGGATAAATTAATATAATAAATCGCCCCACCCTTTCTTTGTAAAACAGGTTCAACCACTTTTGTTACATCATTACAATTCCCGCCTGCCGAAACGATAACCGTACCTGGTGCAAGGACTTGTTCATTGGGGTACTTCTGTTTCATAGATAAAGAATCTTTACCAGTTGGTACATTGATTCCTAATGCAATTGAAAAATCAGAAATCGCTTCACAAGCTTCGTATAATCGCGCATCTTCCCCTTCGTTTCTACAAGGCCACATCCAATTGGCAGATAAAGAAATAGATTTTAAGCCATCTTTTAAAGGCGCCCATATAATGTTGGTCAATGCTTCTGCTATGGAATTTTTAGCACCCGCTACAGGGTCAATCAAACCACTTATCGGAGAATGGCCAATCGAAGTCGCTATCCCCTCTTTGCCATTAAAATCCAATGCCATGACCCCACAATTATTTAAGGGCAATTGCAATGATCCAACACATTGTTGTTTTGCGACTAATCCACCAACACAACGGTCTACTTTATTCGTTAACCAATCTTTACAAGCAACCGCTTCCAATTTTAAGACAGCTGCTGCTAGGGTTTGTAAAGTCTTCGTTGAACCATCTTCCGTTATTGCTGCAAATTGACGATTGACCGTCTTATCTTCCATTATCGTTATCGGCGAACTACCAAACATATCTTCTAAAGCTAAATCCATTGGGCTTTCACCCGTTGTGGCAGATTTAAAAGCGAAACGGTCATCTCCTGTTACTACGCCTACTTCATACATTGGTGCTCGTTCTCTTTCGGCAATTCTTCTCACTGTTTCTACATCCTTTTCTGCTACGACTAAACCGATTCTTTCTTGGGATTCATTCCCTATAATTTCTTTAGCAGACAAGGTTGGGTCACCAATTGGTAAAGCATCTAAGTTAATCAAACCACCCGTTTCTTCTACTAGTTCGGATAAGCAATTTAAATGTCCACCTGCCCCGTGATCGTGAATAGACACAATTGGGTTCACTTCAGATTCCACTAAACCACGAATGGCATTACTCACTCTTTTTTGCATTTCGGGATTCGACCGTTGTACTGCATTTAATTCAATGCCCGTACTAAATTCGCCTGTATCCGCAGAAGAAACCGCTGCACCGCCCATCCCAATTCTATAATTATCGCCGCCTAAAAGAATGATTTTATCGCCTTTTTTAGGGTCTTTTTTCAATGCTTGATCTGCTTTTCCAAAACCAATTCCTCCTGCCATCATAATCACTTTATCAAAACCTAGTTTTCGAGCATGTTCTTCATGTTCAAAAGTTAGCAATGAACCAGCAATTAAGGGTTGCCCAAATTTATTACCAAAATCAGATGCGCCATTAGATGCTTTAATTAAAATATCCATCGGCGTTTGGTATAACCAAGGTCTTTCTGCCATGCCATTTTCCCAAGGTCGATTGTCTTTTAAACGAGAATAGGCCGTCATATAAACCGCTGTTCCTGCCAAAGGTAATGAACCAACACCTCCTGCCAATCTATCTCTGATTTCTCCGCCAGAACCTGTTGCTGCTCCATTAAAAGGTTCTACTGTAGTTGGAAAATTATGCGTTTCTGCTTTTAGTGAAATAACCGATTCAATTTCTTTCTTTTGATAAAAATCTGGTTTATCACTACTCTTTGGCGCAAACTGAGTAATTTTTGGCCCTTTGATAAACGCCACATTATCTTTATAAGCAGAGACTATATCGTTTGGATTTTCTTTGGACGTCTTTTTGATTAGTTTAAAAAGGGAGCTTGGTTTTTCAACCCCATCAATCACAAAAGTGCCATTAAAAATCTTGTGACGGCAATGTTCACTATTGACTTGTGAGAAGCCAAATACTTCTGAATCGGTTAATTTACGACCAATTTTTACCGCTACGCCTTCTAAGTATTCAATCTCTTGGCTACTAAGTGCCAACCCTTCTTGGGCATTATAAGCAGCAATATCTGTTATCTCTAAGATTGCTTCTGGCTCAATTTCAATCGTAAAAATTGCTTGGTCTAAAGCAGCATATTTCTGCAATAACATGGGGTCGTAGTCGGTATCATCCGCTTCTACGCTCCGAAATTTTTCAATCCGTAGAATCCCCGTAATTGCCATATTTTGGGTGATTTCCACTGCATTCGTACTCCACGGCGTAATCATCGCTGCTCTTGGGCCTACAAAATGGCTATTAATAGCTTCCTGCTCAATTTGTGATTGATTGCCAAAAAGCCAAGTTAGTTTTTGTAAATCTTCGCTGGATAATTGTTTGCTGGTTTGAACAGCAAAAATAGACGTATCGGTAGCTCCAAAAAATAGAATCATTAGATTGAATGCTGGTTGGTAAATTTCGCCATCGCTATTTTCAAATAATCAAAAATAGTCCGACGATTTTTAGTAAGGCGCAAATTTCCTTTATTCTTAAGAATTCTGGTAACTTTTAGGCAGAAAGTTTGAAATTAGAAGCGAGCGGCCGAATGAATGATTCCTTTAAATTAGGCGGCTGTGGAAAACAGCCGCCTAATAAGCACCTACAAGGCGGCTATTTTCCACTCCGATAGCTATTAATCGTTTCCCGCTTAGTAATCTTGCAAGTTAAGTTAATCGTGTCGAATAATTCGTAATCGTCATACCTCCTGACTGGAACGAGCAGATTTATTGGGAGTATAAATTTCCATTACTTAATAACCACGAAGTGGTTGAACTTGAATAGCCCCGAATAACAATTCGGGGAAAATGACGATAATTTCTCTGCCCCAACTCTGAAGGAGTTGAACGTGAAAATATATCAGATACAAGTTCAACTCTTTCAGAGTTGGGAGGTTGGAGCATATTTCCAGTCACCCCGCATTTTCATACGGGGTTATTTAAGTTCAATCCCTTCAGGATTTGAAGATTGAAGAATAAATTATTATCCCTTAGAGCAGCCTTTCCATTTTTCTTTTGTTTCTTTAGATAGTGTGTATACCCATTTGAAAATCAACATGCTCATTTCTTATCCAACGATGGTTTCAGAATGGGGAGAAAGTGAGGAGAACTGGAGTGGCAATAACACCTATACTTATGTGAAATTAGCCGACCATACCAATTATGAACAATTTACGAATAGTTTAGCCAATTTTAGCCAACGCTTAGTAGCTGAGAAAAAGATTGAAAATGAGGAAGTCATTGAACAAATAATTACTGACATTCACCTGCATTCTCAAAAAACCTTTGAGCCTGAAAATAATAGTGAAGCTATGGCAAATCCTGTTGATTCTTTGAAGGAATCGTGAGTTAGTAAAATAGCGTGGGTCACCATTGTTTTGATTATATTAAGTGCTCTATTTATTTTTCCGTTGGTGTCGGATTATGATAAAAAAAACTGATTAAGTAAACGCTACAAACAAAAATTGGGCGATAATCCAAAATCATCGCCCAATTAAAAGCCAAATCAAAGCAGCCAAAAACGACTACAATAACTTATTCCTTTTCCAATCGCTCTCGATATAAAACTCCCATAACACCCAAATTAAGCATTAATAAACCAAAGATTAATAAACCCCATTCACTCATTGTAGGAATAGGCACTTGAGAAGGACAAGGCTGTCCATTTATGATAACCTCATCTATTTTCCCATTACAATCATTATCTTTATCATCGCAAATCTCAGGCGCTCCTGGAAAAACGGTATTATCATTATCATCACAATCCGCTAATAAAGCGCTTGCAGGAAAAGTCGCACATCCTACGAAATAACCATCTCCGTCTTTATCTCTGGAAAAAATAGTAGCGCTTGCCGTCTTCACACAATTAACTGCATCTCTTACGGTAAGCGTATAAGTCCCAGGCAACAAGTTAGGATTGGAGGAAGAAGAATTAGTTGGATCATTACTCCATTCAAGCGTAAGCGGCGGAACACCACCGCCAATCGTTGCTTGTAAAGTTCCTCGTTCATCAACACAAGGTAAAGTAACATCTGGAATAGTGACTGTTATGCCACAGGCAGGTTCTGTTATTTCAAAATTGCAGCCAGTCGTACAGTTATTTGCGTCTTTTATAGTAAGCGTGTATATACCAGTCGTTAATCCATTAAGTGTGGTTAGGCCATTACTAACTGGACTATCTGTGAACGCTGCTGTACCATTACGCAATAAAGTGCCTGTGTAAGGAGGCATTCCTAGACTAACCTCATAAGTAGCCGCTCCTGTTGCCCCTCCAATTACCGTATTATTTTGAGAGGTATTACAAGTTAATTGAAGCGGTGGATTTCCTGAAATTATTCTACTTCTAATATTCTGACAGCCAACCGCATCGGTAGCAGTAACCGCATAAATACCAGGTAGTAAATTGCTAGTCGTATCCGAGGTAGACCCTGTATTCCATCGATAGCTAAATGGAAGAACGCCCCTATTGTTGGGTACTGCGGTTAAGACATTATCTTTAATGTCACAAGCTGGATTTATAGCTGCTACAGTTACCGCAAACAGACAATTTGTAACGCCAATTTGAAAAGTATTCGTACCTGTACAGCCTGCATTATCCGTCGCCAGTATGGAATAATTACCAGGGAGAAGATTAACAGTAGTGGGCGTATTTATATTATTTAAAGGGATAACTGCTTTCGTGTGCGTATTGGTAATCACTATATCATAAGGACTAGCCCCTCCATTAACGGTAAAATTAACATTCCCGTCATCTGTTTCAAAATTAGTCGCTGGCGTTGTTGCGGTAATAGAAACAATCACACTCGAATTACTGGTTGCGGCGATAGTTCCCATATCACTGGTGACACAGCCTGCATTATCGGTTACCATGACGGTATAATTACCTGGTGCAACATCGCTTAATATTGGTGTCGTAGCGCCCGTACTCCAAAGATAAGTTAAAGGGGCTACTCCATTGGTAGTGACGGCACTTAAGCTACCTAAATCGCTGGCACAATTTACAGTTGCATCTGCTACCGAAACACCTAAAATACAATTGCTTATTCCAATGGTAAAAGCACAAGATTGCGTTTCATTTTTTCCCATCACCTCAATGCGATAAGTGCCTCCTTTTAAATCGTTTAATATAATCGTGGGATTGATTATTAGAAGTGTTCCATTACTAACCACTTGGTTATTCGCATCAAATACTTGGAAAGTAAAGGGCATCACGCCACCATTTATGGTAAATGAACCGATTCCATCTGTGCTATTTTCATCAGTAACAGCCTGAACTTGGCTACAATTTACTGATAAGGCAAAGGCTGATTCCTCCGCAAAACTTAACTGATTGATAGACAATAATAGTAAACCTATAACAAAAATGGATTTGACTCCTTTTCGAAGCAAATAATGACCTTCTAAAAACATGTCCTGGGGGGATTTATTAATAAATAAATTTAGCAAACGTGGATAGATATAATATAATCATCTCTATCCTTTTTGCTATCCGTAACATGTGGTGTAAGGCAAATTACTTGCCACATTTATAAATATTATTATTATTTATGCTTTTTATTACAATTCATTAAATTAAATAAATCAAACTAATATATTTTAAATTATTTTAAAATATATTTCAACCTTAATAGATACCCTATCTTACTATAGATAATCAGCTAAAATTTAATCTTGTAACGTCTACTATCCGTGTCCTTTTATTAATCCGTGATAGTGATTTTATACCACAGATTATTTAAGTAACACCGATATTTCTCCTCTTTTACTGACGCTCTATATAGCATTTCAGCTAATAAAATGATAAAAGTCTAGATCTATCAAAATCTAGTTGACGCTTCAGAAGGAATTTTTTTGATTCTTTGAAAATTTTTACAAAATGTAGCTTAGTAGTCTTTCAATAACGGATTATACAAACAACGGATTTTTAAAGTTATATTAGGCCTATAGGTAAAACAAAAACAGGGTTGCACAAAACCTGCACAACCCTGTAATTTAATCCTCTTTTATAGAAATGTTGGTCGATAAAAGGAAAATTATCAAAATGATTACCGCACCAAAATCAATTTCTTCTTCACAATCTCCGTATCCTTTTGCAAAATCACATAATACAAGCCATAAGCCTGTTCATTCGGTCGGTACTGGATTTGGTAATTGCCTTTAGCATAGTTTTCTTCTTTTATCAACTGATGCACTAAAGCGCCCCTAGCATCGAAAATGGCTAAATTGATAGGCGAATCTTCAACTAAATTGAAACTCAAAGTCGTTAGCCCAGCACTTGGATTAGGGGAAATTGTCAATTTATTTTTGCCTACACTTAATGGTGTTTCCCTTTCAGTTGCTGTTCTTTCTTTAGCTGCATCTGGCAATAATGGAGCAGTCATACAAGGGTCAATCACCGCTAAAAAGTCCGAAGTTGCTTTGGCTTCAAATCCTGGTAGTAACCGAATCACTTCGCCTGCTCTAAATTCCACTTCAGTATTCGCTTCCACTTGCCCATCCGATAAAATACCATAAGCCATTTGATAAGTATCTGGCGCTATTGTACCTGATAAGCTGATACTCCTATCATTTGGGTCTGTATTATTACAGTCACAAGCATCTCCTGTGCCATCTCCATCCGCATCTGCTTGATTTGCATTCACTATAGCAGGACAATTATCACAATCATCTCCGATATTGTCGCCATCTGAATCTGCTCCACCGCCACAAACTATAGTGCCATCTGTATGGATATAATTGAGACTAATATTACTGGCATTACAGCCTGTATTAGAAATCGTGCTTAACATTACGTTATAGATACCTTGGGTGGTATAGTATCGACTTGGTGACATTTCTTGGGAAGTAGAACCGTCTCCAAAATTCCAATTATAGGTCGCTGTTGGGTCTTTTACGACTGGCATAAAAGTGACCAACTGCAAATTAGGTTCAGGTGTTCTGTCATCGACAGTAAAGTTGGCGCTTATTGCTTGATTGACCGTAATGGCTTCACTTTTAGCATCTGAAAAACAAACATTATTGACCACTGAAATGGCTTGAATGGTCTTTGTTTGCTGTAAATTATTTAAACTCAGCTTATTATTATTCGCTAAAATTAAATTATTCGCTTGGTCATACCAATTATAGGCAGCATCGGGAAAAGCGGTATTACTAGCCGTCAAAGTGATTGCATCCCCTTGACAAATAGGCACAATTCCACTAATGATTGGTACTGTAAGATTTGCATTTTGATTTTCTACCACAATTGTCTGTACCACTGGAATGTTCCGGGTATCTGTAATCGTCACCACATAAGTGCCTGAGACTAAATTTTCGATTTTATTCGTGGTTGCATTATCACTATGACTCCAATTATAGGTTGGTGAAAAGGCACCCGTAGGCGTCACTTCTATGAATCCAGTGTTATCAGCGGCACACATCACATCTTGTTTTTGGACGTTAACCGAAAAAAGTGCTATTGCTAAAGGATATGGATTTGTATAATCCCCAAATCCAAAACTTGCTTCTGCATTATTGCCTGCATCAAAAGTCAAAGTTGCTTCTATTGGATATACTTTATTTTGCACCGCATTATAATAATACAAACTATACCTCTCTCCAATAGTGGTTGCCCCAATTGAGATTGAGACTACTCCTTCCTCCAAACCTGTCAGATTTTCCACATTTCCTACGCCTCGTAAATCATTCCCTACAAAGACGGCTATCCGGTCATTTGTATTGGCACTAATCACTCCATTAAAGGAAATAGTTGCGACCAATGGAACGGTATATTCCCAGCCTTCGGTTTCCAATTGCCAAGTTGTAGGATTATTGGGGTCTGCTATTGGATTCCCTCTTCCTTGTGCAATGGTCTCCTCATTAGGAGCTCGGAATGGCGTTGTATTATCATAAGTTAAGTCCGTTCCATCTGGATTAGTTACTTTTATTTTGATAAAATCGTAAGGAGTTAATTCCTTACTCGGTGGTGACCAAGTCCCATTAATATAATCCAAAAATAAATCTGCTCCATTCGGCGTAATCCGATTCACCGTTTTTAAAGCACTATTATTGGCTAGAGGCGGATTAAATATCAGGGCAGCTTGTGCAGGTTTACTTTCTTGTAGAGGAAAGCCTATCCAGTTCCAACCAAACGCCAAAGGATTGCTCGTAGACAAACTAGCATCCGAACCTGTAAGGGCTAAAGTATCTGGACCATTCTGCAAGTAAATTTGATAGCCTTCCAAAGGATCTAAAGTCGTTAAACTAGCGGTATTATTGGATGTAACCCAGCCTTTATTTTCATCATAGATAGCAAATTTGCCTAAGGTTTTAATTTTATCTCCTGTCGTCAACTTAGATAAACTCCCTAAAATTGTTAACAAACTATTGTCTCCCTTTTGTACATTAAGCGAAAAGCCAGTCCATCCTTGTTTGAGTGGAATATACCGAATTCGATTTTCTTCCTTGTCCACTAGCAATATTTCGGGAACAGCAGTAGATCCAAGGATAGTATCCACCTCAAAGGTAATTGGATCCCCAAAATTGGTTGCCAAATATTCTACCCCCGGTTGTGCATCCCATATCCTAAATTCTACTGGTTTACCATTATCTGAAGTTGCTCCGTAAATGGTTAAATAGGCCGCATAAAAGCCAAGTTGTCCTGTGAATTCTACCGAGGCTGTCCCACGTAAAGTGCCATCTATCCATACGCTAATAATATCCATCGTATCCAAGGACTGTACCGTATCCACATCCGTTGTGAACCGCCAATTGGCAATAATATTCATCGATTTATCATAAGCCGATGTATTGACCGACCAATCAGGGGCACGGTTTAGTATCTTTGCTTTGATGACAATTGTTGGTTTATTGCCGTTATTTAAGTCATGGACTTCTATTGTTTCTATCACTTCACCTGGTCCAACACCCTAGCCTGTTCAACGCCCTCAAAAATGAGGTCATTTTTTAAAGAATTTCCTTCT
>JAFMDF010000303.1 GCA_017857395.1 Bacteroidota bacterium
GAAAGAAATTGAAGAATATTAACTGCCGCTAACTTCTTGCGCAAACCACTAGGTATGATTTTGAGATTAAGTGCTGTATTCCTTTGTTTATTTTTAAGTAATTTACCCAATGGTTTTAGTCAATCTATTATAATTAATGAAGTCGCCCCTACCAATAATACCTTTCTAGATGAAGACGAGGAAACGAAAGATTGGATAGAATTATATAATGAATCTACCGAAATAGTCAACTTAGAAAATTGGACGATTACGGATGATAAAACAAAGCCTCAAAAATGGGTTTTTCCTGCCATTGATATAGCACCAAAAGATTTTTTTACTTTTTTTGCCTCTGGAAAAGACCGCAATACCTTGTTAACTTATCGAACAATTTTACAAGAAGGTGATGCCTGTAAATACTTGATACCAAATGCGACTACCCCTAGTAATTGGCGAACCATAGATTTTGATGATACGAATTGGAATGGTGGAAAAACAGGGGTAGGGTACGGTGATGGAGACGATAATACGGTTGTTCCTTATCGAACTCGTTCTGTATTTGTTCGACAAACATTTACCGTAACAGACCTTTCCAAAATTGAAGAAATTATTTTTCATGCAGATTACGATGATGGTTTTGCTGCTTATATTAATGGAATTGAAATTGCCAGAGGTAATATAACAGGAGGAGCTTTTCCGCCTTATTCTGCAGGGGTTATCAATGACCGAGAAGCGGAATTATACAAAGGAATTGTCCCACCTAAGTTTACGCTTAAAAATGTGATGGAATTATTAGTGGAAGGAGAAAATGTATTAGCTGTCCAAGTACATAATGTTAACACAAATTCTTCTGATTTAACGATTATTCCTTTCCTTTCTTTTGGTACGAAAACACCTTTAACAATAGGCAGCGAAGTACCTCATTTTTTAAACTTACGCCCTTCTTTTTTACATACTAATTTTAAAATAAGCAACGAAGAAACGCTGTATTTATTCAATGCAGAAAAGGAACTACAAGATAGTTTATTTATTCCTATACTCTGAACGGTCAAGTATTTTGATTTTAAATCCAAGATTTATGCTTGCAAAACGTTAGTTTTAACATTGATAATCAAATAGTTATATTTTTGTTAAGATTTTCTTAACAATTCACAAAACTTGACCGTTTCTAGTATAGATTGACCAATAATATAAGTGTTGGCCGCTTTCCAGATGGGGCAAATAATCAGCGATTTTTTGAAGAAAACACGCCAAATTCGCCTAATGCAACTACTTATTTCGAGCAAGTTATAACAGATGAAGTGCTTTTCTCAAAAAGTAGTGGCATTTTCCCAAATGGATTTTTGTTAACACTATCTGGTGCGAGTGAAGGAGCAACGATTCGATATACAACAGATGGGGCAACACCAACTGCTACTTCTAGTGTTTATCAAAATCCAATTGGAGTCAGACTAAGCAGAACTGTAAAGGCAGGCATTTTTAAAGCAGGTTATTTACCAAGTGAAATTACAACTCATTCCTATTTGATAGACGTTGACCACGATTTACCTATTTTGTCTATTGCTTTTAATCGACCTGATTTTTTTAGCGAAACAACAGGAATGTATTCTTTTGGCAACGATTACACCGATGAATTACCCTTCTTTGGCGCCAACTTTTGGAAAGATTTAGAAAAGCCGATTCATTTAACCTTTTTTGAAAAAGGGGAAATTGGCTTTTCTACAGGCGCAGGCGCTAAGATTTTTGGTGGTTGGAGTCGAGCCAATCCGCAACGATCGCTATCTATTTTTTTTAGAAATGAATATGGAGACAAAAGGTTAAAATATCCACTTTTTGCCCAACGAGATTACGACGAATATGAAGCATTCATTTTGCGAAATGCAGGCAATGATTGGCAACGAACGATGCTTCGAGATTTGACCTTAACTGGATTAATGGAGGATTCTAATTTGGATATTCAAGCGGGTCGCCCTGTCGTCACCTATTTGAATGGGGAATATTGGGGCATTTATAATGCTAGAGAAAAAATTAACGAACATTATTTAGCTGCTTTGCATAAGGTGCCTGCTAAAGATATTACGCTGCTAGAAAGAAATGCGGAAGTCATTTTTGGGGATAATAAAGAATACTTGGAATTAATCAATTTTATAAGTGAGGAGTCTATGGCGAATAATAGTAATTATGAAAACGCCGCAGCGGAAATAGATTTAGCCAATTATATCCAATACCAAGTAGCCCAAATTTATTTTGACAATACCGATTGGCCAGGTAATAATATCAAATTTTGGAAGCATAAAAACGGCAAATGGCGCTGGATTTTATTTGATACAGATTTTGGTTTTGGTATTTGGAATGCTCAACAATATACGAATAATACACTAGCATTTGCTTTAGAACCTTCAGGTCCAGGTTGGCCCAATCCTTCTTGGTCAACCCTTTTATTCCGAAATTTAATGGAAAATGACGCATTTGAAAAACGCTTTATCAACACCTTTGCAGATGAATTGAACACTCGTTTTTTAGCTACAAATGTAAAAGCCAAAATTGAAACCAATGAAACTATTGTTAGCAATGAAATGCCAGCACATATTGCCAAATGGGGCGAAACAAGCATAACCGCTTGGCGAAGCAAAGTCAATGATATGAAAAACTTTGCCAATCAACGAATTCCTTTTGTACGAAGTTTTATCAGGAATGAATTTGGTTTATCTTTCCAAAAACGAGTTGATTTAGCCATTGTTAGTCCTAATGCTGGAAGCATTCAATTGAACACGATTCGGATTACAGATAATGAATGGTCTGGTTTTTATTTTCCATCCGTCCCGATTACGTTGACTGCAATTGCTCAACCAGGCTATACTTTTTCGCATTGGTCAGGTGCTAGTACCTCTACTGCAAAAACTATTACCATAGACCCTATTAGCAACCTACAATTGACGGCTAATTTTATAGAAAATGAGTCCAATAATTTAACGAGTGAGGTGCTTTTTAATGAAATTAATTATAATTCCAGCGAAGAGACCAATACTGGTGATTGGGTCGAATTATACAATAATGGCAACGAACAAGATTTAACAGATTGGGCATTTAAAGATGATGACGATGCGCATATTTTCACTTTCCCTGTAGGCACTATTTTAGAAAAAAATGACTATTTAGTATTAACTAAAGATGCTGAAAAATTTACTGCTATATTCCCTGATGTTGTCAATTTTATAGGCAATTTTGATTTTGGTTTAAGCAGTAATGGCGAATTTATTCGCCTCTTTGATGCCAATGGTATATTGGTAGATTCTGTCTTTTATTTACCCGAAAATCCTTGGCCAACCGCAGCTGATGGTACAGGTCCAAGTCTAGAATTAATCAACCCCGATAGTGATAATACCTTACCCGAAAATTGGATAACTTTTACTTCTAATGGTACTCCAGGCAGGGCGAATGGCGTTTATACTTCAACGGAGACCATCCAACAATTAGCTGATTTTATGCAGGTTAGCCCAAATCCTTTTTCAGAACACATTACGGTTAAATTAGACTTGCCAAAAAGTAGTGATTTGCAAATTGATTTATTATCGATTAATGGACAATTAATCCAACAGTTAATGACGCAAGAAAAGGTGCAGCAACAGCAGTTTGAATTTAGTGTGCCTGCTTTGGCTGCTGGGAATTATTTGATTCGGATAAAGGTGAATGGAGAACAGGTGGTGAAGAAAATTGTGAAGCAGTAAGAAATAGGAATAATAGCTTTGATAAATAAAGGGTCAACATTCCCTCCATCGAATATCTACTTGCCTTCACCTATACAAATTGCAAAGATTTACTAAATGGATTAAATTGGCAACTCATTCAGGTAGTCAGGTGAAAAAATGATAAAGTAAAAATTACAATTTTATCTAATATCTGTGTCCCTTTATTATATTCCTAACTAGTGAATTCATCGTTTATCATTCATCAATCGCTATAATTTACGCAATTTAGAAACCACCTCTTTCCGACTCCGAACCTCTAATTTGGCATAAATCTTATTGATGTGTGTCTTGACGGTACTCACTCCAATAAACAACTCACTAGCAATTTCTTTATTGGCCTTTCCTGTTTGAATCAAGGCTAAGATTTCTCGTTCTTTTAAGGTTAGCTTATCATAAAGCAGCGCTATTTCTTCCGACGTACTTTTGACGGGTATTTTATTTTGACGGGCGAGTTGTTGATAAAAATAATAAGCTAATCCAGTCATAAATAAAAATCCGATGCTCAATCCGCCAATCAACCAATACATCCAATTTGGAGTCATCGCCTGCTCTTCAAAAGCATAATAATTGAGTTTGCGAAAATAGTTTTTAGTATAAATAGAATTCGGTAAGGCTTGTTTTAGGCGTTCTCCAAAATCTTCGTAAAAATCACTGTCAATATCAAAATACTCCTCAAAATCAGTATAATTAACCGCCGCCAAACTAACAATTGGAATCGAACAAGTATCTGCAAAGTATTTTAAATCTTGTTGTAATTTTTCCGCAGACAATTTTTGTTCAGTAGGAAACCGAAAATCGTAAAATTCAATACTGGGATAAACCATATTCGATAACTGCCGCATTAATTGGTTGGTGGCATCGCCTGCTACCTGATAATTACCGAAAGGGGAAAAAGCATCTGCTGCGGCATTGATTTCCAATTGGCTTTCATTATGCAAAACGATATGAATAAAATTATGGTCATTTAAACCAAAATACAAACAGGCATCATATTCTCTATTTTGCTCTTTCATCAAATACAAACGATAAAATCGAGCTTCTTTGGGCAGGTTATCTCCTTCTAAGATAAAACTTCCATCCGTTTGAATCGGAGCAATACTAATCACTAAATCGGGGCTGGCTCGATAATAATCATTGAGTTTATCAATGGCGGCGAGATAGATTTGAGGCTGCCAATCTCCTTGAAGGTTGACTTTTCCTTTGATAGTGTATTTGGCTTGCCCGATGATAGGTAGCAGGGATAAAAAAGAGAGTAGTAAAAAAAGGATTTTAGGTAAACGCATATTAATGGTAGCAAGGCAGGTTGACCGAGAATGGTTGATTTAGTAAATCTAAATCTTGGATTTTTAGCCTGAAAGAGATTTACTGAATTCTTAAAATCTACGGTATCTACACAGAAGGGATAAGCTAAATTTAATGTAAAAAATAGGGTGTCGGAGCGATGCTCCTTAGGAAAATGAAGGAAATCGAATAAATCTACAGACGGGGACGGGGCGATGCCCCTAAAAAATCCAAAAGAGCGTAGCTCTGACTCTGTCTGTAGAAACGAAATTCCCAAAATTCCCTATAAGGAGCGTAGCTTCGTCACCATCTTTTACCATTTGCCCATCTGTGTCGGTATCGTAGATTCTAAAAATTTAGCAAATCGAGAGTTCTCAGTCACCCTAAAGATATCCGAAACAATACGGAAATATTCACTAAAAGATGGAATCTTTTAGTTTTTTATCAATTTTTTAACACGTGAAAACTAAGTTTATATGAGTTTATATTATTTTAATTAGACATACCTTCTTCAATCCTTATATCTACCCCGTCACAAATGTTTAATTTTTGTCATATCAATTGAAAAAATAGCATACCTATTGACAGCCAGCCGACAAGCTACTAATTTTGCCCTAGATAAAAACGACTTACAGCACAAACTTACACACCAAACTCCACTAACCAACCCATTGCTTAACAAATATTGAGATTTGTTAACTACGCAATGACTACATTGTAACGATGCGTTTTATCTGATTTGCTATCTACTGACTTTGAATTTAATTTAACATCAAAACCCATCAGGAATTTTTGATTGCTGATAAAAACTACTTTAACGATTGAAACAAATCGTAAGGTCTCAAAAGAACAATATCAAAATACCAACTATTACCTATTTGATACATAGAGGTCTTACCCTTTTCGCTTTCCTTACTATCCTTTTCTACTATGGCATGCACCATCCAAAACAAGGATGGCGACGATACCTTAGACATTGCAGTTAAAAAACGGTTGAATACATTAGAACTTTTGCAGGGCAACATTGCTGATTAATTGAATCAATAATTTGATTACCATTCAATTAACACCACAAAAGGAGATATTCCTATGCCTAAGATTCTACTAATTGTCAACTACCAATTTCCCTAAGGTATCAATATTACCAAGCAAGTATCTATACTGAAAATGACTATTAACAATCAAACCTTTTATCCCTTAACATTCAGTTATGCAACACTTTAAACTAACACTAACTTTACAATCATTTTTTTTAAGCGTTTTTCTACTTTTATTAACACATCCATTTTATGTATTAGCAGAAGGCACAAAATCAATTGCACCATCTACTGCAGATGAAGCTGCCCTATTTGTGGGGGCAGGAAATACAGGAACTCGTGGTGGAGATTATGGCCTTTTTGCTTGGAAAGATTCCGATTCTAAGCTTTATTTTAATATCCAAAATAGATGTGAAAAGGTCTATATGGGTTTTAGTATCCCTAAAAACGACCGTTCCTTTGCCGATTTAAACCCTGTTTATGGCGGCTCAGGCATTGAAGAGAATTTAATTTTTAGAATCGTTGACCCTTTAGGTAATCCAATTAATAATCTATCCTGTTTTGGAAACACCACCATTAATGGAGAAGTTTGGCAAACCCTTAATTCTAGTACCGCAAATATTTCTAATCGAGCCACTGCTGATAATGGCCCAAGCCAATTAGGTAATGCCGCAGGTTATAATGGATTCGAACTAGATTTATCAGCTTGTGGACTTAATTTAACAGGAAATTATTCTATTGAATTCTACACAACCAATGCCAATTATAATCCAAATACCGCTAGGTCAGGTTTTTATATTCCTTATTTTGATATTACCGTAGCTAACTGTACCAATCAAGGTATGACGGGTAGAGTCTGGTCAAATAATTGGGGAATTGGTATTAAAAGAGATGGACAAGGTTCATTTGACAGAGCTTTTAATGGCAAGTTATATGTGTGTTCTGCGGAAGGGTTTATCACCAAAATTGATTTTAATACGAACACCAATACTAGAGCTGCGGCAGGTAGACAAACAGATCAACGTTCTGGTTTTAGGGCAGGGTCTTTTAACATCTCTTTTAATCAGCAAGGAACAGGAGCTACAGGCGATGTTATTGCGGATAGACAATCGCTTCCGAATGTCAACGCTCCTAATCCTGAATTACCTGTCTTTTTGAATTTACCCGATGAAGCATTTTGTCCCGTCCGTGAGCTTGGAGACATCAAAGCTGCTGCCGAATTTATAACGGGTTGTCCTCAAAACCGCTGTATTAATGTAGCTGCTACCCAGCCTGGGCAATTTGAAATCGTTATTGAAGGCCCTAACGGCAATGGTATTTTAGACCAGCCATCTGAACGCAGAGTTATTTACCAAATTACAGAAGCCAACAAAGTAACTAATCCAGAAACCGCAGGCTACATCTATGAAGCTTGTATTCCTTGGGATGGTAAAGATGGCAATGGAAATATTCTTTTAGAAGTAGCGATTACCATAACAGGTAAATATTTTCAAGGCATCTACCACTTCCCTGTCTATGATGCAGAATTTAATGATGATGGGTTTATTGTAGAAACCGTTCGGCCTGCTTTAGGAAGACAATTATTATACTATGATGACACTAAAATAACAGAAGTAAGCAGTTCAACTGAATCAAAAGATGGCACCAATGGCTGTATAGGGCCTTGTCACCGATGGACAGGAGAATGGGAAAACTATGCAGATAAAGATGATAATTATGGTAATTATAATACCATTAATACTTGGTGGTTTGCCAGTACTTCGTCGCAAGATTTCACGAGTAATGTTGGTGGGTTATCGCCAATTGGCATTACTTGTCCAGCAGATTTTGTTGGCTGTACCAGTCAATCAACCGACCCCAGTGTAACAGGACAAGCATCGACTATTCCTAATAATATTAACTGCGAATTTGTATTAGATTACACCGATGTCGTCGTAACGGATAATTGCGATAAAAAAGTAATTGAACGGAATTGGTTTGCTTATTTGAAAGACTTACCAAACAATCGAAAAACTTGTACCCAAACGATTACTTTAAATGCGCCTATTTTAACAAACTGTCCATCCGATGTTGTCTTGGCATGCGCAGATGGCAATACGTATAGTTGGAATCCACCAACTATTGCAGGTACTTGTGGTGGAACAATACGGCAAACAAATGGCCCAGTTAGTGGCAGTGTTTTCCCAACAGGAACGACTACTATTAGGTATCAAATTGAAGGAACTTGCGGTACTGCCCAAACTTGTAGTTTTACAATTACCGTAAACGATAAAGGCGACGCTAATGATTTATCCATTTCTTGCCCTGCTGATGTTACTGGTTGCGCAGGTCAATCAACAGACCCTAGTATTACTGGAACGGCGACTGTTTCTGTCACTAATTCTACTTGCCCGACTACTTTGAACTATACCGATGTCGTTACGGATAATGGTTGTGGTGCAAAAACAATTAAACGAGAATGGATTGTTTATTTTACCAATAAACCAAACGAAAGAAAAGCTTGTACGCAAACGATTACTTTAGCTGCACCAACCCTTAGCAATTGTCCTACTGATGTAGTGTTAGGATGTACAGATGGCAATATTTATAGTTGGAATGCACCAACGGTTAGTGGAACTTGTGGCGGTACTATTACTCAAATTAGCGGCCCTGCTAGTGGTAGTGCTTTTCCAATTGGAACAACCACTGTTGCTTATCAAATTGGAACTGGTTGTGCCAATCAAATATGCAGTTTTACAGTAACGGTTAACGATGCAGGAGATGTCAACGATTTAAGTATTATTTGCCCTGCAGATATTACCCGTTGTGCTGGGCAATCTACCGCCCCAAGCGCTATTGGTGCAGCGACTGTTACCGTCTCAAACTCCAATTGTCCAACTACTTTAATCCATAATGATGTAGTTACGGATAATGGTTGTGGTGCAAAAACGATTCAGCGGGAATGGGTGGTTTATTTTACCCATAAGCCAACCGAAAGAACAACTTGTACCCAAACGATTTCTATAACTGCGCCAACGCTTAGCGATTGCCCTGCTGATGTGGTGCTAGGATGTGCAGATGGCAATATCTATAGCTGGAATGCACCAACGGTTAATGGAACTTGTAGTGGAACAGTTATTCAAACTAGCGGTCCTGCTAGTGGTAGTGCTTTTCCTGTTGGAACAACTACTATTACTTATCAAGTGGGTGAAGGTTGTGCGAACCAAACTTGTAGTTTTACGGTAACGGTCAAAGATGCAGGCGACCCTGATGATTTAACGATTATTTGCCCAACTGTACCAGCTGATGCTACAGGTTGTATAGGGCAATCTTCTGACCCAAGTATAACAGGCACCCCTAATATTGTGAATAACTCTAGTTGCCCAACTACTTTGGACTATACAGATATTGTAACAGATAATGGCTGTGGGGCAAAAACGATTACACGGGAATGGGTTGTTTATTTCACCAATAATCCATCCATTAGAAAAACTTGTATCCAAAAAATTACTTTAACAGCACCAACGCTTAGCAATTGCCCAACGGATGTGGTGTTAAATTGTAACGATGGCAATACTTATAGTTGGAATCCACCAACTGCTAACGGAAATTGTGGTGGTCCCGTTACCCAAACTAGTGGCCCAGCTAGTGGTAGTGCTTTTCCTGTTGGAACGACTACTATTACTTATCAAGTGGGAGGTGGTTGTGCGAACCAAACTTGTAGTTTTACCGTGACAGTCAAAGATGCAGGCAATCTTGATGATTTAACTATTATTTGCCCATCTATACCTGCTGATGCTACAGGCTGTACTAGTTCTGACCCAAGTATAACAGGTACTGCTACTGTTATAAATAACTCCAGTTGTCCAACTACTTTGGAATATACAGATGCCGTAACAGATGATGGCTGTGGTGCAAAAACGATTAAAAGAGAATGGGTGGTTTATTTTACCAATAATCCAGCTATTAGAAAAACTTGTTCTCAGGTAATTATAATAACTGCGCCAACGCTTGGCAGTTGCCCTGCTGATGTAGTTTTAGGTTGCGAAGATGGCAATACCTATAGCTGGAATGCACCAACAATTAATGGAACTTGTAGTGGAACAGTTATTCGAACTAGCGGTCCAGCTAGTGGTAGTGCTTTTCCTGTTGGAACAACCACTATTACTTATCAAATTGGAGATGGTTGTGCTAATCAAACTTGTAGCTTTACAGTTACGGTTACTGGTGCAGGCACCCCTGATGATTTAACCATTATTTGTCCATCTATACCTGCTGATGTTGCGGATTGTACCGGGCAATCTTCTGACCCAACTATAACAGGCACTCCTACCGTTGTGAATAACTCCAGTTGTCCAACTACTTTGGAATATACAGATGCCGTAACAGATGATGGCTGCGGTGCAAAAACAATTAAAAGAGAATGGGTGGTTTACTTTACCAATAACCCCGCTATCAGAAAAACTTGTTCACAGGTAATTATTATAACTGCGCCAACACTTATCAATTGTCCAACGGATGTGGTTTTAAATTGTGGTGATGGCAATACTTATAGTTGGATTCCACCATCAGTTCCTGGAAATTGTGGCGGCCCCGTTACTCAAACTAGCGGTCCGGCTAGTGGTAGTGCTTTTCCTGTTGGAACAACTACCATTACTTATCAAATTGGCGATGGTTGTACTAATCAAACTTGTAGCTTTACAGTTACGGTTACTGGTGCAGGCACCCCTGATGATTTAACCATTATTTGTCCATCTATACCTGCTGATGTTGCGGATTGTACTGGGCAATCTTCTGACCCAACTATAACAGGTACTCCTACCGTTGTAAATAACTCCAGTTGTCCAACTACTTTGGAATATACAGATGCCGTAACAGATAATGGCTGTGGTTCAAAAACGATTAAAAGAGAATGGGTGGTTTACTTTACCAATAATCCAGCTATCAGAAAAACTTGTTCACAGGTAATTATGATAACTCCTCCAACACTTATCAATTGTCCAACGGATGTGGTTTTAAATTGTGGTGATGGCAATACTTATAGTTGGATTCCACCATCAGTTCCTGGAAATTGTGGCGGCCCCGTTACTCAAACTAG
>JAFMDF010000048.1 GCA_017857395.1 Bacteroidota bacterium
ATGGAATTCTTTGGACTTCATATTACGATTATAAATTTTTGTCGGGTCGAGTGTAAAAAAGTATAATTTATAGGGTAAAAATTTCATTTATTAACAAAAATCACTACATTGCAGCCTTCCCTCCAACATCATTGACCAACCTACCATTTCCCATCTTTTTTGATACTTTTTGGAAATTAAAAAATATGCATTTTAAGACGGTTATTCTATTTTTATTTTTATTAAATACGGCTATAATAAAGGGGCAGCATACCTTGACTTTAGAACCCTTATCAAGCGAAGTTAACTCTACTTTATATGATGAAATAGCGCCTATAGTTAGCCATGATGGACAAACGATTTATTTCACAAGAGTTGGACATCCAGATTTTGATAAAACTTTGGAAGTCAATGGAAAAGATATATCCTTAACCTTGTCTCCTAGTCAATATGACGTTTATTTAGCGGATATTTATTCTAGGATTTCAGGTACTCGAATTAGAAATGCAGGTAAATCTGCTTATAATCAAGATGTTTGGATTGCGCAATTTAAAGATAATGAATTTCAGACCTTAAATCATCCAGGTCCTCCTTTAAATAATGCCTTACCCAACAGTATTTGTGCGTTGACACCTGATGATGATGCTTTTTTAGTTTTGAATCAATTTTTGCCAGGTGGTGGAATGAAGGAAGGTTTTTCCATTATTCAAAAAAAAGGAAAAGATTGGTCTTTTCCTGAACCTGTGCAAATTGAAAATTATTATACAACGGGCAAAGATGTCAATGTAACAATGAGTCCCGATGGAGAAGTCTTAATTATGTCTTTAAAGCGAGCGGATGGCTATGGGCAAAATGATTTATATGTCTCTTTTAAAAATACAGTGGGCGGCTGGACAGAACCGATGAATTTGGGCAAAAATATTAATTCTAAATTATCCGAAGATACCCCGACTATTTCAGAAGATAAAAAGACGATTTATTTCTCTTCTAATCGAACCAATACAATGGGCGGCAGAGATATTTTTCGTAGTAGAAGAAATAGTGGTAGTTGGACAGATTGGACGATTCCTCGTCGATTTATAGCACCTATTAATTCCAACCAAGATGATTCCCAACCTTGTTTTAATGATAGAACTGGTTACTTATATTTCACGTCCAATCGGGCAGGTTCAGCGGATATTTACCGAGTCAGGGTAGCAAATCCTAAACGAGATGAAGTATTGGTCAAAGGCAAAATTATCAATGCTTTGACGAATGAACCGATGGCAGCGAAAGTACTCTATGGACCAAATGATTTAGGGTATTTCTTACGCTATTTTAAGTCAAAAAATGGGCAGTTTGAATTTCGTATCCCGAAAGGAAAGACTTTTAAAGTAAGTGCAGAACTAACCGATTTTTTGAGTCCTCACCAAACCATTATTACCAAAAAAGGAAAGTATTATCCGCCTCAAGAAATTATCTTATGGATGACTCCGATTCAAGCGGATATGGAGATTCAAATAGCTCCGATTTATTTTAAACAATCTGAATCGACTATTCTAACGAATTCTTATGCGGCTTTAGATAATTTATTGAAAATTTTACAAGACAATCAAAGCATCCATATTCAAATTGATGGGCATACGGAGAAGAAGGGAGAGGCTGATTTTTTACTAGATTTATCGGAAGCTAGGGCTTTTGCCATTAAACGCTACTTGATGGATAAAGGAATTGATAGTGAACGCTTGGCAACGAAAGGTTATGGTGGTACTCGTCCTGTGAAAATTAGTAAACGAGAGGCTTTGCGGCAACAGAATCGGCGGGTGGAGATTCGGATTACGAAGGTGGAGTGAGACCTAAAACAAATACAGGGCAGTTGTAAACAACAACTGCCCTGTAAGCAAAAAATAAAAATTAGGAATGGAGAAAGTTGATTCTATGTTACTCCTCCACCTTATAAATCTTCTGCCCCAATCGCTTCAATTCTCGATTTTCAAATTTCAAGTAATAAATACCACTTGGCAATTCGCTAATATCTACTTGATGTCTAGGATTTTGCGTATCTAATTCTAAGGATTGCATAACCTGACCGAAACCATTGACAATATGGACTTTAGCGGATTCATCTAGTTGTTCTAAGAAATGAATGGTGACTTCATGTTGAACAGGGTTTGGATAAACCATTACCTTTTGTTCGCTATTCGGTTTAACCATCGCCATCGCTATATTGGAATAGTTGCTTTCCATATCTGGAACAGCCGTCTTAATGCGGTAATAGTTTTCTCCGAAATTAGGCACTTCATCCATGAAGTGGAAAACTTCCATGGTTTCACTGATTGGGCTTGCCATGGTGCTAACTACTTTAAAATCAATACCATTGGTACTTCTTTCAATAATGAAATTACCATTAGTATAAGGAATCTTACCATCCCAAGCTAATTCCACTTGTCCTGCTGTTATATTCGTTCTAAGGTTTTCGGCAGATGGACTAGCGGCACAATCAATAATTGTTTTCGTAATAATATTACTTTCTCCAGGATAACTATTACAGCCTCTTCGACGAGAACATCTGATATAATAAGTGGTTTTGGTAATCACGCCCGGGTCATAATCTGGCGTATTAGAATCTGGAATTTGCGTCCAGTCTGGATGTCCAGGATAATAATCCATGGTGATGTCACTCTTTAACCATAAATATTCTAACTGCCCTACCCCACCAGAAGGAAATCTTAAATTCGTGATAATCATTGGGTCACCACTAGGCCCGCAAAGTGTTTCATTTCTTCGAACAGCTCCTCCTAATAAAATATTTCTACAAACATTGGATGGATAGAGTCCTAGGTCTATTGTCAAATTAACATCATTCGGTGCAAGGGTAACAACTTGACTCATATTATTAATAGGGTCGAAATCACTATCTGTTGCATCATCTCCACCTATATTCTGACTAGTAAAAATAAATCCAAGGGCATCTACTACTGTTACCTTATATCCTCCTGGAGGCAAATTAAATTGATACCCTCCATTAATATCCGTTTGTATCGTTCTAACAATCATTTCATCATAATAAGTCGTACCTGATACTTGTAAGGTCACCCCTTCTACACCAGGTTCTCCAATATCTTGTGTTCCACTAGAATCTGTATCTTCCCAAACAAAATCCCCTAAAATAGCTGGATTTAATAATTGAAAAGTATCTATACAAGTACAACCCAATTCATCGGTAATAGTGACGATATAAGTATTAGTACTCAGGTTATTAATAACGGAATCCATTCCTCCATTATTCCAGTTATAAGTATAATTGCCACTTCCCCCTGTTACTTCTACGCCTAATTGTCCTTCAGAACCATTGAATGTTTCAATATCATTTAGGACTTGAATTTCACAAATAATACCTGAAGTTTCAATAATAGCGACAGATGCTACCGTAGTACAACCATTAGCATCTGTAACGGTTACATTATATATTCCTGCTACCAAATTGAAAGCCGTATCAGTCGTTTGGTTTAACCCATCATCCCATAGATAAGTATAAGGTATAGTGCCTCCTGCCGCTGTTACATGTGCATGACCTGAACCGTTACAACCTACATCGGCACCTTCTGTGGTTGCTGTTAAAGGCGTTGGTTCTGTGATAGTTACTGAATCAATAGCGGTACAACCATTGGCGTCCATTACCGTCAAAGTATACGTACCTGTACTAAGATTGCTAATAGTAGCTACATCGTTTGCTCCATTGCTCCAAGCTAAAGTGAGTGGACTAGCGCCACCAATAACTAAAGCATCAATTGCGCCTGTAGTATCACCCCCACAAAGAATATTTGTTTCAACTAAACCAATGACGATTGCAGTCGCATCATTGATAACAACACTTGCTGTTGTTTCACAATTATGGCCATCTGTTACGGTTAAATTATAAGTACCTGCTGCTAGACCTGTTGGATTTGGGATATTGCCAATACCATTATCCCAAGTATAAGTAATTGGTTCAACGCCATTATTGACCGCCACCGTAATACTTCCATCCGTTTCGCCTACACAACTAATATCAGTTGGATTAATACTAAAATCTATAGCTTCTCCGATAGTGACATAAGTTGTATCTGATGCGTTACAAATACCATTAGAAATCGCCACAATAATTTCATGCGTTCCAGGCATCATCATGGTGTAAACTGGTGTCGCAATAGTTGCATTATCAAAAGAACCACCGCTTGCTGTCCAGCTATAAGTTAAAGTAGTATCCGTTGGTATTGCTGTTAGATTAACCGCAGTACCTCCGCAGATAGTATCCCCTTCTGCTGAATTATTAATGGTTACAAAAAGCGGTGTAGGTTCCGTAATAGTCGTTGTAGCGACTCTACTACAACCCATTACATCCGTAGCAGTAACGCTATAAGTGCCTGCTGCCAAATTATTAATAATCGCAACATTTCCTGCACCATTGCTCCATGCATAAGTAATTGGGGCAATACCTCCGTTGGTCGCAGCCGTTATACTGCCATTACTTGCACCACTGCAAACTAGATTGCTAGGGGTTAGACTTACATTTAAATTAGAGATTGTTCCAATTGTAGCCGAAGCCGTAACAGTACAACCAGCCGCATCTGTAATGGTTAAATTATAATCTCCAGCAGCTAATCCAGTTGGATTTGGAATATTCCCAATACCATTATCCCAAGTATAAGTAATCGGTTCATTATCAGAACTAGCGGTTACGCTAATTGACCCTGTACTGTCTCCTGCACAAATCACATCACTTAAAGTCATGGCTACTGTAGGCCCTTGACTAACCGTTACCGTTGTTGTATCGCTAGCTGTACAGATGCCATTAGATACAGTTAGAATGATTTCATAAACACCTGGCATCATCATCGTATAAATAGGAGAAGCACCAGTTGCGTCGTCAAAAGAACCACCCGTTGAGGTCCATTGATATGTCAATGTAGTATCTGCAGGGGCTGCACCAAAATTAACGGATCCACCAGGACAAATGTCTCTTGGGGTGCTAATAATAGTAACATCAAAAGGATTTGGTTCTGCAATAGTTGCAGTAGCAGTTGTAGAACAACCATTATCATCTGTTACGGTTAGGTCATAACTACCCGCTGGTAAATTATTGATTGTCGCAGTAGTTGCGCCATTACTCCAATTATAAGCGTAAGGGGCAACACCATCACTAGGATTCGCTGTAAGGCTTCCTTCAGCAGTACTTGCACAAACGGGATTTGTAACAGATACGTCTACTGTAATAATTACTCCTTCATTAATAGTGGTAGTGGCAATCGTCATACAACCATTAGCATCCGTTACAGTTAAGTTATAATCTCCTGCTAATAAATTATTTAAAGTGGGTACACCTGTTGTTCCATTACTCCAACTGTAAGTATAAGGAGCTGTTCCTCCGCTAACAGAAGAAGAGATACTTCCATCATTTACACCAGCACAGAATGGGGCAGATGGCGTTAGTATAATGGTTATTATAGCTCCATCATCGACGGTAGCTGTGACAATAACCGTACAGCCATTAGCATCTGTAACTGTTAAACTATAATCGCCTGCTGTAAGATTGGTTAAAATAGAATCATTATTGATACCATTGCTCCAGCTATAAGTATAAGGTGCAGCACCGCCACTAATATTTGAAGTAATACTTCCATCATTTCCTCCTGCACAAAGTGGACTAATAGGGGTTAAAGTAATACTGATATTTGCACCATCGTTTACTGTTGCTATAGCTGTTTCTTGGCAACCATTTGCATCTGTTACGGTAACCTCATACATGCCAGCGGCAAGATTTCCAAGAGTATCCGTCGTAGCGCCATTGCTCCAACTATAAGTGTATGGTTCAACACCACCACTAACCGTTGAAAGAATACTGCCCGCATCCATTCCACCACAAACAGAATTTGTTGGTGTTAAGTTAATCGTTATAGTAATCCCATCATTAATAGTAATTGAATCTGTAGCCGAACAACCGTTGGCATCTACGACCATTAAGCCATAAGTACCTGCTGCAAGGTTAGCTGGATTAGCAATATTACCAATATTATTATCACTCCAAATATAAGTATAAGGGGCGATTCCACCAGTAACTACAGTGTTAATACTTCCTTGATTAATTCCACTACAAACAATATCTGTTGCGGTTAGGTTAAGGGTAATTAAAGCGCCTTCATTTATTGTGGCAGAACCTGTTGTTGCACAACCATTAGCATCCGTAACGGTCAAATCATAAGTACCTACAGCTAAATTGGTTGGGTTAGCTACATTTGCAATTGTAGTATCACTCCAAGTATAAGTAAACGGTGCAGTGCCTCCAGTAACAGTAGTTGAAATCGAACCATCATTGACTCCTTGGCAAGTTGCATCCGTAGCTGTCAAAGTTACTTCTGGACCAGAAAGAATAGTAACCATCGTACTATCCTTTGTCACACATTCACCTTGAGTTACAGTTACTAAAATTTGATACGTACCAGGCATCATCATGGAATAAGTCGGTGTGGCACTTGTATCGTTATCAAAAGTTCCACCTGTTGCCGTCCAATTATAAGTATAATCCGTTTCCGCAGGTGTCGTAGATAAACTTACTTCAGCTTTAGCGCAAATATTTGTACCTGCAGGATTATTAATAGAAACACTACCCTCAAAATCTGTGCAATCAGGTCTACAATCTTGTTTAACAATAGTAATTACATTCGATAATTTAAAACACCCTGCTAAACTATCAATCGTGCTGCCTATAGTTAAGCCTGTCAATCCTGCTTCATAAGTAATATTCCAGATAAGAGAAATCCCTGCTGGCATATTTTCAAAATCGTAAATCGTTTCGGTAGAAATATCTAAAATAGTTGATGCTGTATTGGTAATAATAAACCTAGAAAAAGCACCTGTCCCATTCGTTAAATTAACTTTCACGCTATCTGCATTTCCATCTCCTACACAAAAGACGACGGCGTCATCTGTAGAAATTGTACTAGCTGTAACTGTACAAGAATCAACAGGCGAACAATCTTCTCGAACGACTACTAAGTTATTAGATAATTCATGGCAACCCGTTATATTCGCTGCATTTTGTCCAATGACTAAACCGCTAATAGGATTTTCATAAGAAACACTCCAGATATAACAAGTACCAAATCCTGCACCTTCAAAATTGAAAACATTAGTATCTGGTAATTCTAAAATATTTAAAGCTTCGTCAGTTACAACCCAACTTGTATTTGTTCCCATATTACCTGTTAAAGCAACAGTGATATTATCAGGAATACCATCTCCTGCACAGATAGTTAAAGAATCCGCAGTGTTGATAACACCACCAATTACGGTACAAGAATCAACAGGCGAACAATCTTCTCGAACGACTACTAAGTTATTAGATAATTCATGACAACCTGTTATATTCGCTGCATTCTGACCAATTACTAATCCCCCAATAGGACTTTCATAAGAAACACTCCAGATATAACAAGTACCAAAACCTGCACCTTCAAAATTAAAAACATTAGTATCTGGTAATTCTAAAATATTTAAAGCTTCATCGGTAATAATCCAATTAGTATTTGTTCCAATATTACCTGTTAAAGCAACAGTAATATTATCAGGAATGCTATCTCCTGCACAGATAGTTAAAGAATCAGAGGTGCTAATGATGCCACCGTCTACTTTACAAGTATCACAATTTGTTTTTCGGAGAACAGCAATAGCATCTGAGTTAGTACAACCATTTGCATCGGTAACGGTAAAACTATAACCACCTGGTGCTAAATTAGTAACGATTGCAGTTGTATCTGTTAAAGGCGCATCCCAAGCATAAGTATAGGGAGCTGTTCCTCCAGTAACATCCAATCTAGCTCTTCCATCATCTGCATTACAATCTGCATCCTCTACAACTGGAGTAACAATCAAAGAATCAGCACCATGAACTTTTGCAGTAGCAGTACCAAAACAACCATTTGCATCGGTAACGGTCACATCATAAGTGCCTTGCGATAATCCTGTAAATCCAGGGAAATCTGGTAAAAAATTATTCCACGTATAACTATAAGGTGCGGTACCATTAGCTACATTTGCCATGATAGTACCACTATTTTCTCCATTACATAAAGTATTTGTCGTTGCTAAAGTAACCATTAGCCCCATGCTTGGGTCAATAGTTGTGGTAGCCGAAGCAGTACAACCATTCATATCCGTAACGGTAACCGTATAATCTCCTGGAGGTAAATTAACTACAGATTGAGTTGTTTGATTATTCGCATCACTCCATAGAAAAGTATATCCCGGTGTTCCGCCAGAAACCATTGCAATAGCAGAACCATTTGGGTTAACACAATCTGTACCATTAGGAGAAGCGAAGACGATTAAAAGGTCTGGATTTAATAAAATAGAAGAGGCAATATTTTGACAGCCATTTGCATCCGTTACTGTAACGGTGTAAGTGGCTGCACTTAAATTAGTTAAGGTTGCCGTTCCATTAATTCCATTAGACCAATTATAAGTATAAGGCGCCATTCCTCCACTAGGCGTTGCTGTTGCCGTTCCATCACTTCCACCATTACAAGAGATATTGGTCATTGCCAAAGAAACACTAATAGCTCCCTCTTCTCCAATAACTACAGCCGTTGAATTACTACAACCAGTAGCATCTGTAACAACCACACTATACACGCCAGATGACAAATTATTCGGGTCTTCCACATTTCCAATACCATTATCCCAGACAATAATATAAGGGGCTATTCCTCCACTAATATTTAAATCAATAGCGCCATTCATATTACTACAAGTAGCATTAGTCATGGTAGCCGTTAATACGATAGTACTGGTAACAGGATTTGTAAGAAGTGTAATAGTTGCATCACTTTGGCAACCATTAGCATCTGTGACGATTACTTGGTAGGTACCTGCTGCTAAATTAGTCGCCGTTGCCGTTTGTTGATTCCCCCCATCATTCCATACATAAGTATAAGGGGCGGTGCCGCCACTTGCTATAACGGTAGCTGTACCATCAGTTAATCCACAACTCGCCTCTGTTGTACTCGTCGTTAAAGTTATATCATTAACGGGTGCACTAATCGTTACGGTAGCGCTATTTTGACAACCATTGGCATCTGTAACCACCACTTGATAAGTTCCACCTGCTAGATTGGTAGCTATTGGAGTTTGCTGACTAGCAGCATCATTCCACGCATAAGTATAAGGTGGTGTTCCTCCGTTGACCGTAGCAACAGTAGCTGTTCCATTTGCCATACCACATCCTGTATCCGATGAAATAGTAGTTACTACGATATTATTAGCCATTGCATTAATTGTAACCGTAGCAGTATTTTGGCAACCGTTCGCATCTGTCACTATCACTTGGTAAGTACCTCCAGCTAAATTAGTCGCTGTTGCGGTTGTTTGATTTGCGGCATCATTCCACACATAAGTATAAGGCGCTGTGCCACCACTTGCTACAACCGTAGCCATACCATCTGTACTGCCACAAGTCGTTGGGTCGGTTGAACTGGTGGTTAATACAATATTAATAGCCATTGTATCAATCGTAGCCGTCGCAGTATTTTGGCAACCGTTCGCATCTGTCACGACCACTTGGTAAGTACCTCCAGCTAGATTAGTCGCGGTTGCGGTTGTTTGATTTGCTCCATCATTCCAAGCATAAGTATAAGGGACAGTGCCACCACTTGCTACAACCGTAGCCGTACCATCTGTACTGCCACAAGTCGTTGGGTCGGTTGAACTGGTGGTTAATACAATATTAATAGCCATTGTATCAATCGTAGCCGTCGCAGTATTTTGGCAACCGTTCGCATCTGTCACGACCACTTGGTAAGTACCTCCAGCTAGATTAGTCGCGGTTGCGGTTGTTTGATTTGCTCCATCATTCCATACATAAGTATAAGGGACAGTGCCACCACTTGCTACAACTGTAGCTGTGCCATCTGTACTACCACAAGTCGTTGGGTCGGTTGAACTGGTCGTTAATACTATAGGCGTTGGATTATCAACTTGATAGCTACCCGTAGCTTGGCAGCCATTGGCATCTGTTACTGTTAAGTTATAAGTTCCCGTAGAAAGATTGTTGACAAAAGCAGTATCTGGTAAACCATTGCTCCAATTAAAGGTATAATTAGGACTTCCTCCTGTAGCAATTATCAAAATTTGACCATTACTATCTCCTGAACAAGTTGGTAATTTTATATTAGGCGCTAAGGTAATAGTTGTTTCTGCACCTACTTCAACACTAATATTATCAGTACAACCTCTACTATCCGTAGCAGTTACCGTATAAGTAGCAGCTGCTAAGTTAAGTGGATTATTGGTATCCCCAATTCCGATTTGCCCCCAAGTATAATTTACCTCCCCTGTTGCGCCAGTAGTCGTAAGGGTGATTGCTCCATCATTAATGCCAGTACAACTCGCATCTTCTGCGATACCAAGTAAAGCTAATTCGCAATTGCCAACCCTAATATCAAAAGTGTCCATTCCAGAACAACCATTTTCATCTGTTGCAGTTAGGTAAATCTCAAAATCACCTTCTACAGCGGCACTAAAAGTCGGGTCACTAGAAGTTGTATTGCTTAATGTTCCTCCAGAAGTTGACCAAGCATAAGTTGGATTTAATCCAGCAACCGTACTATTTAAAGGTAAATCTTGATTAATAGCTATATACGTATGGTCAGCAGTAATAGAAACAGGTAATTGATTTTCTACGGTAACTGTTGTTTCTGTCATTTCCATACAGCTTCCCATAGTAATGGTTACCTTTATCGTATAAATACCAGGGATCATCATCGTATAAGTAGGCGTCGCAGCTTGTGGATTATCAAAATCACCACCAGTTGCTTCCCACAAATAGGTAAAGCCTGTACCATTACCTGTAACCGCTAAACTTAAAGGTTCTTTGGTACAAATCGCTGAATTTAAAGGGCTAATAGCTGCATTAATATCGCAACAGCTAATTGATTTGACCACAAAATTAGTTTCTCCTATATATTCCGTGCAACCACTTCTTCTAGAGCAACGCCCAAAATAGGTAGTTTCGGTAATTGGCGTTGGGTCATAAGTAGCGCCATCTGCTCCTGGAATTATTTGCCAAGTATTAAAGGGAGAATTAGGATCTCCAGTAGTTTTCATCCAAAGATATTCAATAGTGCCAGAACCGCCAGAAGCAGGAGCAGTACTCAGAATAGGACTTGGATCAAAAATAGGGCTATTACAACCAGACTCATCACCACTAATTATGCCGCCATCTGTGAGGTTATCACAATCTTGCGCTTCAATAGTTGTAAATGTAAAACTGAGTAATAAGAATAGGATTGTCCTAAATGTAGGGACATTAGCAAAGTAACTGGTCATACCGTAGGAGTGTAAGTTTTTGAACCTCATGATAGTCATCGTTAAATCCAAGAAAAACTTTACTTTTAGCTGTATTCTAGTTAATAGAATTATGGTTATAAAGCAAAGCAATGTGAAATTTTAAACAGAGCAATTCAAAACTGATTGTTAATAAGAATGCGCTATAATAAACTCCTCCATTTTGTAACTCAATGACAATATCAATGACAATAACATCCTCTAGAATTGTAACCATTCTTTTGAAAGTGCCATTATTACTGACATTGCTATTGAGCATTCAGATGTCCTTTAGCAAAATTTTTTAGTGCCTCGCAGATAAGGTTGTTAGGAGGTGATAAGGTTTTTAGAATGGATATTAAATCTTACAGGGTAAGCCTTTTAAGTTTTCTCATTTCATTTGAATATATACAAAATTTCAGCCAAACTACATTTACCTTAAAATAATATGGATAAAAAACAAGTATAAATATAATTGATTATCAGTATTTTAAGCAAAATACTAGGATTAATTGGGTAAAAATTATTAGTATTATAATTTATCTTAATTTATATATCACTGATTGACAAATGATTGTTTAAGGGTTTCTTATTTACGTTATTTATTTGAAAAATATATTTTTCAGGTTGGTATTTTTTTTTAAAAAGGTCACATTTTTTAATAACAGTTGACTAAATTTGATAAAATGTAAGTACAGATAAAAGTGCTTCTAAAAATAAATGCTTCTGGATGTATGAGTAAGGCGTACTCATTAATTCGGTATTTTGTATTAACCTAATCTTAAAAATTATGTGATTTTTTCACCAAAGTAACATTACTCTGTCCGCCAGATCCATGAATCATATCAGCAGGCATTGGGCTAGGAAATAAATGGGTGGGCAAACCAATAGTTCTATCGACTATCCGCATTTTTTGGATTTCATTTTTTGTAGTGATGGTTAAATTAAACCCTTCTGTAGGTGGGGCAAAGAAGTTAATATAAATTTCATCATCTTTTTTACTAGGTATCGGTTGAATATCAAATCCATTCAATTGGATACTAGAAATATTGCTGCCTTTTTCTAGGAATAATTCCATGCTATTCACAAAAGATAAAAATTGTATATCTAAAGATTTAACATGCTGGTTCTCTGTATTTAAACTATCTGAAACTAATTGAATTTTCGAAGTGGCTATTGCTTGTAAAGGAGCTGTTGACTGCCAAATTTCCCAATCCAACGTAGGGTAAATGTGGTCGAATGATTTAAGGGAATCGTTATTGACCATAGCCGATACCCATCCATTTTTATATTTTTTATTAGTCGCCCAAGTTGCTTTTTTATTATCGGCGTCTAAGCCATACATTAAAAAGGTTTGTAAAGGTTTTTCTGCTGAATAATTCGAGGTAAAATGACCGCCGATTAGTCCAAATAAACAAACTAAACCTGCAAAAATAGTAAGGATATTTTTATTCCAAAGACTAATCATTCTAAGAAGTGGCACCATTAATATGCCTAGAAAACAGAAAATTAAAACAGGTGCAATAATCGCTTCGGTTAAGGCAAAAGTGTGAAATAGTAAATAAATGATTTGTGACCATAATCCGATAGCAGGTATGAGTGCTAGAAATTGCCCCGCAGCAAAGATTATTGGCTTATTATCCGCCGTTATATTTAGGGATAAAAGTAATAATTGGATGGCTAGAAAAATGCCAATTGGATAGTATAAAAAATAAGTACCTGTTGGTAAACTGAGCGTTAAACCGAACATTGCCATGACCAACATTAGTAGCCCACCTAGACATAAAGAAAGACTATTAACTTTTGGTTGAAAACTATAAATAATGGTATAAAATAAACCTGTAAACCCTAGAAATGCCAAAAAATAATAGCTGATATTATAAAAACTATTGCCATAAAATAGCGTGTAATGCGGATTCATTACCAAAATGGCTTGTTGAAGTATATAACTACCAATTCCCGCTAATGCTAAAATAATTAAGAAATAGCCCGTTCCGTTAAATAATTCTTGTAAAATAACCTGATCCTTTTTGATACCAATAATAATGGTCAGGATAAATAGGAAAAGGGTTAGCAACATCAAGGGTAAATCATAAGTTGCTGAATAGATAATTAAACTAGCACCAATTGGGTTAAAAAAAATTGCATCGGGTGCTTTGGTGTCTTTAATAGCAATATTACCAAAGTGGCGAGCCATGCCTAGCATGTTTGCCCCGTGATGTTGTACCAAATCTAAACTAATATTTTCTGGCGTATCGGTCATACTATGGTAATGCACCAAACCTTCAACTGTAGCAGAATTCACCCCCGAAATTGGGGTTTCCCGAAACATGGAAAAGTCGGTATCATTCGGCATGACTTTATAAATTTCATACGCCATTGAGTTGGCAAAAGGATAAGGTGCAGCTTTGGCAAATTCTCTGACTACCCAACCATTTTCTGGATTCATTTCAAAACTCATACTCACGCCAAAATTTCCTCTTGCTTCTACATTGATAAGCATGCCAACGTCTTTGAGTAAAGGGTGATAATCGACAAAGGCTTTAGCGCCCATTAAGCCAATTTCTTCTGCATCGGTAATCAAGATAATTATATCATTTTTTAAAGAGCCACTTGCTTTAATCGCTCGAATAGTTTCCAAAATAGACACTACTCCAGAACCATCATCTGCTGCGCCAGGGGTATTTGGCTGAGAATCGTGATGCGCCATTAATAGCACCGCTTGGGAATTATCGGTTCCTTTTAATCGTCCAATCACATTCCTAACGCTACTAACTCTAGTCCTAGAACTCCCTTTTCCAGTCCTACTGACTAAGGTATCTTGGATACTCACTTCTACTCCTAATTGCGTCAATGTTTGTACTAGGTAACTAATGACCTTATCGTTTTGCGGTGTTCCTAAACTATGTGGCGCTTCGGCAACAATTTTTAAATGTTCCATCGCTCTTTCTGCTGAAAAATCAGTTAAGTCAGCCGTAGCAGGTAGTGCTTTGGGTGGACTAAATAATTTTAGCGTTAAAATGGCGAAAAGTATACAAGCGAGAAAGGCAAGCATGCCAGCTTTTGTTCTAGTAGTCACGTTGAGTTTTTTATGTTGTTACGATGTTGCCGTGTTGCGATGTTGCCATTTATTTGCTCTTTAATTCAGAAAATCGCCCAAGGCTTTTTCCAACTTTCTATGATTTGATAATGTGCCACTTGCTTTTGTTCAACTCGAAAAAATAAGAATCCTAAATCGTAAATATCAATACTTAAACGTACTTTCTCGTGTTTCTTAGCGGTCTCCCAAAAAGCTTGTGTTTCTTTGGAGGTATAAGGCGCTCGAAAGATAAACACCCCATTTGATGGCATTTGCCTTAAGCAGGTCTCAAAATAGGATAAAGTTGCGGCTTTCCCCCAAAAGCCATTAAAAAAAAGATGGTCAACTATATTTAATTGCTGAAGTGCTACTGGTAAGGTTTTAGTAATATTGCCCGCAATTAATTGGATATTTCGAGTCCCTAATCGCTTAAAATAATTATTGGTCGTATTGGCAAGTGTCTTATCAGGAACTAAAGCAATAAGTGGTACAGCTGGATCAGGGGTTGCTTGATAAAGGGCTGCTATGCCTAAAGAATCTCCTAATTCTAATAAAGTAGCTGGTTTGTATTTATGAACCGTCTTAAAAAGAACCTCTCCTACACTTGGCTTAATGCTTAAATTCTGAACTAATTGCTTGATAGTTTTGGATTGCTGGTTTACCAGTATTTTATCTCCAGAAGCTAAGAGATTTCTACGGTAATTCTCAGTAAATCCCATATAATGATAAAATCGGTCATCTTCAAAAATATCTGATAAAAACTCATAAACAAAAGGAGCGTGTACTTGGTACTTAGTAAGGGCAGAAAAATAATAATTTAAATATGGGTGCATTCGATTTTTATTCTGTTTGCAGTTTTTACCACAAAGAAAGCATAGTTCCTAAAGACGACCTAATTTTTTAGTAAAAATGCCGAACCAGTTAGCTGATTCGGCATAATTTATCTATTTTATATATTTAAGTAGTGTAGCAAAAATAATCGAACAACTATTGATTATTCTATGATTGCTGGTTAGGATTTTCAATCCGACACCAGCAGCAAATTTAGAATTGTTAACATTTTTGTCTGATTATTTACTTTGTCTTAGTTGTTTTCTTCCTCCTTATCCTTATCCGTTGGCTGCCTAAAAACCAATCCACTACCAAAAGAATCCAATACTACCTTAGCATTTGGCTGTACTTCCTGCTTTAAAATTGCCTTTGACAAAGCGTTGAGTACTTTCTTTTGAATAATCCGTTTCACTGGTCTAGCACCAAATTGTGGGTCATATCCTTCACCCGCTATATAATTAATCGCTTGTGATGTTGCGATTAAAGCAATCCCTTGTTTCGCTAATACGCCCTCCAAACCTTTTAATTGCAATTCCACAATCTGTCGAATATGTTCATTATTTAATGGCTGAAACATGACCATTTCATCAATTCGATTCAAAAATTCTGGGCGCAAAGATTGTTTTAATAAATCAAAAACCAAGCCTTCTGTTTTTTCAAAAATAGCCGCATCATTCGTACCGTCTAATCGAGCAAAATTTTGTTGGATTAACTCTGCCCCCATATTAGAAGTCATGATGATAATTGAATTTTTGAAATTCGCTACCCTGCCCTTATTATCCGTTAATCGACCATCATCTAACACTTGCAAAAGGATATTAAAGACATCTGGATGCGCTTTTTCAATTTCATCTAACAAAATAACCGAATAGGGTTTTCTTCGCACAGCTTCTGTCAGTTGTCCCCCTTCATCATACCCCACATATCCTGGAGGTGCGCCTACTAAGCGAGCTACTGCATGACGTTCCTGATACTCCGACATATCTATTCTAGTCATCATATTTTCATCATCAAAAAGGAATTCGGCTAAGGCTTTTGCTAATTCTGTTTTACCAACCCCTGTAGACCCTAAGAATAAGAAAGAACCAATCGGCTTTTTGTCATCAGATAAGCCTGTCCTATTTCTACGAATCGCATCTGCAATGGCTTCCAACGCAGGGGCTTGTCCAACCACTCTTTGAGACAACTCTTCTTCTAAAGTCAATAATTTCTCTCGCTCACTTTGCAGCATTTTAGTTACAGGAATCCCCGTCCATCTAGCAACTATTTCAGCTATATCTTCGGACGATACTTCCTCTTTTACCAACTTACTCCCCTTCCCTTTTAAATCAATCAATTGTTGGTTAAAATCGGTTAGCTTTTCTTGTGCGGCAGGGATTTTACCATATTGAATCTCCGCAACTTCTGTAAAGTTTCCTGCTCGTTCCAATTGTTTCGCTTCTTGCTTCAACTGTTCGATTTCGTCTTTTGCCTTTTGCACCCCTAAAACAACTGCTCGTTCGGATTCCCATTGGGTTTTAAACTGATTTCGCTCTTCTTCTAAGTTCGCAATTTGCTCATTTAATCCTTCGATTTTTGTCGTATCATCTTCCCGTTTCATCGCCTCTCGTTCAATTTCCAACTGCCGAATTTTTCTTTCCACTTCATCCAGTTCGGCTGGCATAGAATTCATTTCTAAACGCAACCTCGCCGCTGCTTCATCAATTAAATCAATAGCTTTATCTGGTAAAAATCTATCGGTAATATACCGATGAGATAATTGAACCGATGCGACAATTGCCTCATCTTTTATATTGATTTTATGATGACTTTCGTAACGTTCTTTTAAACCTCTTAAAATAGAAACTGCGTCTTCTACATTTGGTTCATCGACTACAATCGTCTGAAAACGACGCTCTAAAGCTTTATCTTTTTCAAAATATTTCTGATATTCATCCAAAGTAGTTGCGCCAATTGACCGCAATTCGCCTCTTGCCAAAGCAGGCTTTAGAATATTGGCTGCATCCATTGCTCCTTGTCCACCACCAGCGCCAACCAAAGTATGAATTTCATCAATAAAGAGAATAATGTTTCCATCAGATTCGGTCACTTCTTTGATGACCGCTTTTAGTCGTTCTTCAAATTCTCCTTTATATTTTGCCCCAGCAATCAATGCGCCCATATCTAAGGCGTAAATCTCTTTTTCTTCTAAATCGTCAGGAATGTCTCCATTGACAATCCGATGCGCTAATCCTTCTACAATAGCTGTTTTTCCAACCCCAGGCGCACCAATTAATAATGGATTATTCTTTGTTCTTCTCGCTAAAATATGCAATACTCGACGAATTTCTTCATCTCGACCAATGACAGGGTCTAATTTCCCTTTCTTGGCTTTTTCATTAAGGTTAATGGCATATTTAGATAGAGAGTTATAAGTACTTTCTGCCCCCTGAGACGTTACTTTTGCTCCTTTTCGCAAAGCTAAAATGGCATTTTTCAAGTCTTTTTCATTCAATCCACTATCCTTTAATAATTGAGAAACGGAATCTTTTACTCTTAAAATACCTAATAATAAATGCTCTAAAGAAACATATTCATCCCCAAATTCTTTGAGAAAAATATTGGCTCTTTGAACGGCTTCATTAGCAGGGCGAGATAAGTATTGTCCACCTCCTGCTTGCTTAGGATAGGTTTCTACAATACTATTTAAAGCCGCTTTTACTGCTGGTAAATTAGCGGATAATTTTTTAAAAATATAAGGCGTCACATTTTCATCTACTTCAAAAATACCCGTTAATAAATGCCCCAACTCGATAGCTTGATGGTCTTTCTCCAAAGCTAATTGTTGGGCACTTTGTAATGCCTCTTGTGTTTTTAAGGTGATGTTATTTAAATTCATGACTATGCTATTTTTTTGTTTTCTTATAAAATGTTATTTGCTTTTTAATGTTCAATATTAACTGTTACTGATTATTAATTCTTGCTTGCAAACACTTTATAAATATCAATTGATGTACCAAGCTTAAAAACAGGACAATTTGTATATATTTACAAAAAAACAACTGCCTGATTGTCAGATTACGTGTGTTTTGTGTGACAAAATGACTACTAAACTTTCCCTTGTTACACGGTCATAAATACTTCTACTGCTTGTAAGACCCTATCCATACCTTCACTTAAAGGTAAAACAATAGGAATACCTAAGTTTTTTTCTTGCTCCGTTTTGTAAATCTGTAATTCTTCAGAAGACAATCCACCTTCATTTAAGGTAACCGCCAATACTTTTGCTCCATAAAATTCTATCAATTTAATTTCGCTTACCAAATCGGGAACTCGCCCCCAAATTTCATTATCGTCAAAATAAGTTCGACTAGGTTTATGCTGTAAAACCACGCCTTTGGCATTACCAGAGATTAAAAACTCTGTTCCGCAAGGTCCTGAAGGGTTTCTTAAAGAGGATTGGCCCTCAATCAAAATTAAATCTGGATTTTCTTCTTTATCAGCAGTAACGATAGCTCGCTCGATTTCTCCACTAATAAAATCATTTAAAGTCGAATCAAAGATAAATCCATGTTTATAACCTTGCATCCAACCTGTTTGACCTGTATAAATCATTTCTGCTTTGATGCCTTTTGCTCGGCAAGCTTCCATTAAAAAGCGACAAGTCGTTCTTTTTCCGACCGCACAATCCATTCCTAAAACGGCAATTTTAGGCGTTTTTACTGCATATATTTCGCCCGTCCAAAAACTTAATTCATGGAATTTTCTTGGCTTTCGAACATCGGTCAAGGTCACTCCATAATGAGTAGCTTTGGTGGTAAATTCTACGTCTTCACTTAGTAAGGTATGTAACCCACAGACAATAGAAATGCGTTGTTCCATCGCAATCAATAACTCTTCTCGAAAATCATCTGGTAATAAACCACCTTCTAAAGCAACGCCTACTACATAATATTTTGGGCGAATATTTCCTGCTTGCAGATAGGCTATTACATCTTTATAAATTGGAATATTTAATTTTCTACCATCCATTACTTCCCCAGCATCTTGTCCAGCAAATTTATAATCAATAACAGCATGAATGTCAAAACGGTCTGTACCTCGCAGTAAACCATGGCAGGTTTTGGCGTTCATGGTATCTAACATTCCATTGGTCAGGATAATAGCGGTTGATTTTGGCATAATTTATTATTTTAGTAGCGGATAAAAAACAAGTTAAACATTCTGTGTTTAGTTCCCCACTGATTATAATTCCCCACGGATTATATTTGTTCAAGTTATTTTTTATAGATAGTCAAGTAAAAAATTGATAATTATCCGTTGTCTTCATTCATCCGTTGGTAGCAAATAGACCAACGGATGAATGAAGACAACGGATTTGACGAACTAGCCAAGATTTTAAATATTCTTTTTTTAACTGACGCTCTATAAGCATCACTTAGTAAGTCTTTTTTACAAGGTTATCGAAGCCACTAACACTTTAGCCTCAACTACCTATTTTTTCTATCAAAGGTAATATTTTTTTATTTGTAGCTATAAGTTTGTACTTTCCATTTTTTATAAAAATCAATCCTTTCCTATATGGAAAATCAACAAATAAACATCCAACTAGACAGTCAAACCTCGGTTAAAATCACCGTTTATCCTAGCGATAATTCAACAAGTCCAATTATTTTAATTTTACCCGCTATGGGTGTAAAAGCTAGCTATTATGAATCATTCGTTCAGCTATTAAAGTCGTATGAATTGACGGCTATTACAGCAGATTTAAGAGGATTGGGTTTATCTTCCGTACGCCCTTCTAACAAAGTTGATTTTGGTTATTTAGAGATGGTAGAAGATTTAAAGACTATAACGAAGGTAATAAAAGAAACCTTTCCCAATCAAAAAATCTATGGTTTAGGGCATAGTTTAGGTGGGCAAATTGAAGCTTTAGCCCAAGCCAAATACCCCAATTTATTCGATGGATTAATTTTGATAGCAGCTAATTCTGTTTATTATAAATGTTGGACAGGCAAACAACGTTATATCAATTTAATGGGCTATTATATTTTTAGTTTAATGAGTCAAGTACTTGGTTATTTTCCAGGGCATAAAGTTGGATTTGGCGGTAAGGCAGCCAAAACGCAAATAATAGATTGGAGTCATGTTGGCAAAAAAGGTTGGTATAAATTAGTTGGTGATAATTTGGATTATGAAACTGCTTTAAACACCTTAAAGATGCCTGTTTTAGCCGTTTATGTTGAAGGTGATTGGTTGTCTCCCAAAGCGGCAATGGCTCATTTATATCAAAAATTTAATGTGGCTGCTCCTATTACAAATTTTACGTTAACAAGGGCAGCAACTGGGGTCAAATTAAATCATTTTAATTGGGTGAAAAATTCGGAGAATATTGTTAAGGTAATCAAAGATTGGACTATTTCTTCCCTAACTCAATAGCCCTATTCAAAGCGGCTTTAGCTCCTCTCATAATATCTTCATGTACTTTATGTTTTTTAAAAGTTTTTACTGCTGCCTCGGTTGTTCCTCCTTTAGAAGAGACTCTAGCAATCCACTCTGCGCAAGATAAATCCGATTTATTATACAAATCTACCGCTCCTTTAAAGGTTTGGCTGACTAATAATTCTGCCTCAGAAGCAGTAAATCCCATCTCTTTAGCCGCTTCCATCATTGCTTGCATAAAATAATACACGTAGGCAGGCCCACTTCCAGAAATAGCTGTAGTCGCATCTATAAATCGCTCATTCTCTACATAAACCGTTTTCCCTGTGGTGTTAATTAAATTTTGCACCATTACCAATTCTATCCTTGTTACCTCATCGGTAGAAGTAAAAGTAGTCATCCCCATACCTATTTGAGCAGGCAAATTAGGCATCGCTCGAATTACTTTTTTGACACCTAAAGCATTGGAAATTGTTTCGATAGTTACTCCAGCCATAATAGAAACAAAAACCTGCTGTTCATCTACATAAGGTTTTAGGCTAGCAAATAAGGCATCGGTATCTTGCGGTTTTACGGCTAAAATAATTAAGTCTGCATTATTAAGACAGTCTTCAGGGTCACCATAAACCGTTCCTATATCTTTCTTGGCTAATTCTTCTGCTTTTTTGGCGTTCTTTTCTAAAATCATCATGTCCTTGTGGGTGGTAATTTTAGCTCTTAAAAAACTCTGGGCGTAGGTTAAGCCCATATTACCTCCTCCTATAACTAAGATTTTCATTTATTATTTTTGAATGATTGAATAATGCCCTGTCTGTCAACAGGTAGAAACTTTGAATCATCTTATCTCCAAAATTTCTTAATTAATTGATTATGTTGGTGTATTGGTTAGGAAGGAGGCGCAAGATAGGTAGGTTTAAATTTAAATAAAAGTGGAAGAATTAAAAGTGAAGAAATAATTTGGGGAATCAAGTATTTGTATATAGCTATTGTAGCATTTTGACAAATTTTGAGTTTATATAAACTCAAAATTTGTCAATTATTTTTGGGCATATCCAAATCTTAAATCATATATCATACTTCGTAAATCTGTCACGTAAAAACTAAATGGATTTATGATATATCACCCTTTCAAAAATCAGGGAAACATTATCCCTCATTCTGAACAGCCCTAAATTACCCCATAAAACAAAGAAAGCCCCTCGCATCCGAGGGGCTTATCCATCCCAAAACTGATAAGTTCTGATTTTGCCAGGTTCGCAATGCACTCCTCAGAAGAAACTTTTTTCCTCACGTGACACCACGACCTAGACTACGTTTAAGTTATATATCTTGGCTTTGAAAGACCGAGATTTACCAAGTTTAAAACTTCATCAATCTGTCCTTCAAATTATTTATTCAATAATCAACATGCGTTTAGTAGCAGTAAAATCACCTGCCTTTACCGTGTAATAGTAAATACCAGCACTTAATTGGTTTCGATTAATATTCACTCGATTCATCCCTTTGTTGAAAGGTTGTTGAATAGTTTGAATAGTTCGACCAAATTGGTCATGTAATACAATTACTGCATCCAAAGCCTTTGGCATTTCTATAGTAATGGTAGTTGCGTCCATGAATGGGTTCGGCGTATTTTGGTGGACCTTAAACGTCGAATTCGTTGGACTTTTATTTACTAACTTAAATCGGTAAGCTTCATTAGATTGCTGATGCAACTCTGAAACAAATGTACGATTATTTATGGTAAATAATTCCGAAATCTCGGTTATTTTTTGTTTTGTTATAAATTTCAAGGTAAATAAGTCTTCATTTTTCACCAATGCAGTTCCTTTACCCGCAGGATCGTACCAGCTAATATTTAAATGGTTGCGGTTGCCACCTGATAAAGCAGAAGATAATTCATTAGCTACATTAGGAATAAATTCTACTAACTCAAGTACTGTTGGGTCAAAATCTAAACCTAATTGGAAACTAACCATTTCTGTAAAGTCTTGCGCCTGAAAATGTACTTCAATAATTTCTCCAGCAGCTGCTTTTTCGGCACTAATCTGTAATGGCATCACCTTTCGGTTTCTATCTGTAGCTTGTCTATTAAATGAGTCATCGCTTGGTAAAGCTCTACCTAGAACATCTCCAACTTTTACCCCAATAAAATCTGCAATAGCCTCCTCATTCTCCAACATCATTGTATGTGAATTTGGATAAGGAAAAACATTTTTATTCGTAAATTCAGTTGGAAATTCATAATCCGCATCTACAAACACCCATGAATCACAACCTGGGAATTCTGTTAAGTTACCAACTAACATTTGCTGCATGGCAAACAAATCAAAAGTTGTCAAAGAACCACTACAATTCGCATCCATTGCCACAACTTGGTAAGGAGATTGTATTTGTTCTGGTGTATATCCTAGTATATATTTCTGAGTTAAGAACAATCCAAAGGTTGATAAGCCATTCGCTGGATTGCTTGTTTTAGAAGGTGTAAATTCATATTCATACCCCATTGGTACTGATTCCGCAATATAATCTCCATCTAAGCTAGTCATTGGATTCATTTCATGATCCGTACTTCTAATGGTTACCATCGCATCTGCTACTCCATCTCCCCAATAAGTTAAGATACTTCCGCCCACTTCGGTTAAGGCAGATGAATTGGTAGAAATACTGACCCGTCCACTGCCAACTTCAGGCGTAATCGGTGCAGTAAAGCCATCTTCTGTACAAGTCAATTCTAAAGCAACTGGTAAAGAACTTAAGTCTACTGTACTAGACTCACCGACGCCTCCAATTAATTGAACATTGATGTAAAATAAAATCGTTTCTCCAGTAATATTCATACCAGTACCTGATGCTAAGTAGCTAAAACTGTGATTCGCATCATTATAAACAGGGCTAATTGCATTGGGGCTTAATCCATTAATTTGGGCGACTTGATTATTCCCTAAATTAATTGTACCAGAAAGCGTACCTATACGAGTGCAATTCTCTACTCGAACAGGTAATTGTAAAACCGTCCCTCGAGGGCCTGATTTATCTGCCAATACCACTTTTGCAGAAGATTCCCCATTCGTACTAGTAACTGCATTAATCGTTAAGCTCTGGCACTTCTCTTTAGTTCCACAATCATTCGTTACTTTTAAACAAATAGTATAAGTTCCGTTTTTCTCATAAGTATGGATAGGGTTCGTTTCTGTGGAAGTATTTCCATCTCCAAAATCCCAGACATAAGTCCCTGTAGAAGATAAATTGCTAAAGGTTAATTTTTTAGCACTTATCGCATAGGTAAAATCAGCGCTTGTCGAAGTACCGCCATTATTAATCGTTGCTTGGTATTGACCAGTACAGCCATCAAAACCAGTAACTGTGAACGAATAGCTTCCATCTTTTAAATCTGTAATCGTTTGAGACCGATCGTTGGTCGCAATACTACCGACAGAGGTACCTGTCCAAGAAATGGTATAAGGATCTCTATCTCCAGACCAACTCAATGCTACCGTTCCTTTTCCTCCACAGACACCATTTGTAACCGTTCCACTAATGCCTAGTACAACACGTTTATCTTCTATAACTATGCTTTGGGTCAAAGCACCGCAACCGTTCGCAGAGGTTACTGTTACTTGATAAGTTCCAACAACCAAGTCTTCGATTTTTATATCCGTAGTAGACGCTGTTCGAGAACCATTAGTTGGGCCTGACCAAGCTACTGTAAATGGCGCTACCCCATTAATCATTGTTACTAAAACACTTCCCGATACATTACAGGTAACCGCACCTGCTTTATATGAAAAATTCGTTGCTGTTCCACCTCCCGTATTGTTCACTTCTATAGTCTGTGTAATCATACAGTTACTTTTATCACTAATCGTCACACTATACACTCCTGCATCCAAATCTGTAATTTGTACCGCCTCATCAGCAGAAATAGAAGCTCCAGAACTTGGACCAGTCCAAGCGATATTATAGGGAGCAGTCCCATCAGAAATGGTCAACCAAATAGCTCCTTTGTTATCACAGGAAGCATCCTTACTTTGATAAGTAAAATTAACATCATTTGGATTGGCATCTATAATGACTGCTTGTGCTTTAGAACAACCTGAAGCATCTGTTACCCGTACAATTGTTTCTCCATTAGTCACATTTGTAATCGTGTAAGAATTAGCACTTGTATTAAATATTCCTGTATTTGCACCGCTCCACTCTATTTTGAAATCAGGCACTCCATTGGCAATTGTTACTTGAATGCTACTAGCCTGTCCACAAGAAGCATTTTTGCCCACTACATTCAAGCTTAATTCATTTGCAGTATTATTAATTTGAATAATTTTACTAATACTACAACCATTTTTGTCAGTTACACTAACGATATAAGAACCTGCAGGTAAATCCCAAATAGTATAAGTCGGGTCACTTACTTTTGTTGAACCTAAACCTGAACCTGAACCTGAAACTGTCCAGCTAAAAGTATAATCTCCTTCCCCGTTCGTCACTGTTGCCGTTATACTACCATTAGAACCACAAGAAGCATTTGTATTGGTTAGTGTCAAACCTAATGAGCTACCTGTCGCCTCTACAATAACTGACTTAGTAGATTCACAGCCATTCGCATCTTTAATCGTAATGTTGTAAGTTCCTGCAATTAATCCTTCAATTTTGTAGACATTTGCAGAAACGTTTTGGCTACCACTTGATGGCCCTGTCCAGCTAATCGCATAATTTGGTGCTCCTTTAGTTATATTGACTAAAATATTACCATTTTTATTACATTCCGCATCTGTAGCTGTAAGGTTGAAATCAACCGCACTACCAGCATTGATAGCAACTGTTTCCTTTATCTCACAACCATTAGCGTCTTTAACCGTTACCTCATAATTTCCAATACCTAAACCGCTAATTTGATAAACAGCGTCGCTACTTGTCGCGCTACCAGAAGAAGCGCCAGACCAAGAAATAGTATAAGTAGCAGCTCCACCACTAATATTTACATCAATAGCGCCTGCTTGACCACAAGTTCCATTTTTAGGAATTAGTTGTAAACCAAGATTACCCCCTAGATTACTAACTGTTACAGATTTTGAAACAGCACAACCAATTCCGTCTGTCACTTTTACCTCGTAAGTTCCTGCCGCTAAATCAGTTAAGGCAAAACTCTTATTCCCTGTAGTGATTGTTTCATTCAATCCATTACCAGACCAAGTGATTTGATAATTTGAAATACCGCCAGAAATATTCACTTGCAACATTCCTTTATTATCACAATTTGCGCCCGTCGCCGTCAAATTAATAGCTAAATCACTACCATTATCATAAATTTTAATCTTCTGACTAACTTCACAACCATTGCTATCTTTTACAAATACTGTATAATCGCCAGGAAATAAATTTAATTGATAATTATCCGAATTTGCAGTCACCGTTCCCGTTGTCACCCCTACATAACTAATTGTATAAGGTGCTTTCCCATCGCTAATAGTTACATCAGTTGTTCCATCATGTGCACAAGCCACAGCAGTGGTCGTCGTTAGCGTCACCGTTAAATTACCTCCAACACTTTGAATAGTAACTGATTTAGTGCTTTCACAGCCCTTTGAATCTCTAACCGTAATAGAATAAGTTCCTGCTGGTAAGTTTTCAATTTTATAACCTGTTTCACTCGTTGAAATTGAGCCCGTTACAGGGCCTGTCCAACTATAACTATAGCCCGCAGTACCACCATTAATTGTTGCCCAAATTGACCCTTTCCCATTACACGTCACATTTGTTGCTTCCAAGGTTAGCGTAATATCACTTCCATTATCAATAATGATAACCGTTTTGGTGTCTTCACAACCTTTGGCATCTTTAACTGTGATGGTATACGTTCCTGCTACCAAATTATCTAACCTATAACCTGTAGCGGTACTATTAACAGAGCCAGATGATGGCCCTGACCAAGAAATATTATAATTTGGACTACCACCATTCATTGTAATATAAGCCCAACCTTTTTGTCCACAAGTTGCATTCGTGCTTTCCGTTGAAATCGTAAAATTCTGTACATCATTTCCTACTGTTACAGATTTTGTCGTTTCACAGCCTTTCGAGTCTCTAACCGTTACGGTATACGTTCCAGCAGTTAAATTTTCTATACTATAACCTGTTTGACTCGTTGAAATTGAACCTGTAGAAGGGCCTGTCCAGCTATAATTATAACCCGAAGTGCCTCCACTAATCGTTGCCCAAATTGACCCCTTACTGTCACAAGTGGCACTAGTTGCTTCCAAGGTTAAAGTTATATCACTTCCTTTATCAATGATAATAACCGTTTTGGTATCTTCACAGCCTTTAGCATCTTTAACGGTAATAGTATACGTTCCTGCTACCAAATTATCTAATCTGTAACCTGCCATACTATTAATTGTACCAGATAATGGCCCAGACCATTTAATCATATAATTTGGACTACCACCATTCATTGTAATGTAAGTCGAACCTTTTTGTCCACAAATAGCATTCGTACTTTCCGTTGAAATCGTAAAATTCTGTACATCATTTCCTACTGTTATAGATTTAGTCGTTTCACAACCTTTGGAATCTCTAACCGTTACGGTATAAGTTCCAGCGGATAAATTTTCTATGCTATAACCTGTTTGATTCGTTGAAATTGAACCCGTAGAAGGACCTGTCCAGCTATAACTATAACCTGAAGTGCCTCCAGTAATCGTTGCCCAAATTGACCCCTTGCTGTCACAAGTCGCACTAGTAGCTTCTAATGCTAGGGTAATATCACTTCCCTTATCATAAATAGTAATCGTCTTAGAATCTTCGCAGCCATTATATTCTTTAACAATAATGGTATAAGTTCCTGCAATCAAATTATCTAATCTATAACCTGATTGTGAAGTACTGGCTGAACCATTAATAGGCCCTGACCAAGAAATATTATAATTTGGACTACCACCATTCATCGTTATCCAAGCCCACCCTTTTTGTCCACAAATAGCATTCGTACTTTCCGTTGAAATCTTAAAATCTTGCACATTATTTCCTATCGTAATAGATGCCGTAGTAGAACAATTATTTTTGTCCGTAACCCTTACTGAATAAGTCCCAGCCGATAAATCAGCAATTCGATTTCCTGTAGTACTTGTTTGTAAAGAACCAGCAGAAGGGCCAGTCCATTCAATCGTATAATCCGCTTTACCTCCAGTAATTGTTGTCCAGATAGCCCCCTTTTGTCCGCAAGAAGCATTAGTAGCTTCCAGGGACAAATTGAGACTGTTGCCAGTGTTACTGATAGTAATGGATTTATTGGTGTAACAGCCGTAGTTATCTTTCACCGAAATGGTATAATCTCCAGCTGATAAATTATTAATTTGATACCCTGGATCGCTTGAAATATAGGATCCTGTAACAGGGCCAGTCCAGTTAATCGTATAAGGTGCAGTATTGCCATTGATAGTTATCCAAGCAGCCCCACCTTGACCACAAACGGCATTGGTCGTTTCAACCGAAGCATCTAAATTACCGCCACTATTCGTAATCGTTAACGCTTTACTAACGACACAACCTGTAGCATCTTGTAAGCTCAGCGTATAAGTCCCTGGAGGAACAGATGGGAAATGATAATTATACCCATTGGTAGAAGTATTTCCAATAACGGGCCCAGTTAAGCTGATATTAAATGGGGCAACACCACCATTCATATCTACCCAAACTTCTCCATTTTTGCCACAAATAGCATTCGTTTGCTGTGTCGTTACAGTATATACACTACCGCCTAAAATTTCTATATCCTTGACGACTTTACAGCCATGTTTATCTTTAACGGTTACTTTATACCATCCTTTTGGCAAATCACTTATTTGATAGCCATTACTGCTTGAGTTAGCTTCTCCATTTTTTGGACCTCTCCAAGCAATATAATAAGGGCCATCTCCATTTTGAATAGTTACCCAGACATAGCCATTAGACCCACAACTTCCATTATTCACTTCTAAATCAACTGCTAGATTACTTCCACTATTCCCTATCGTCACTTCCTTTGTAATGCTACAACCATTTTTGTCTTTAACGGATACCCAATAATTACCTGCTGGTAAATCTGGAATTTGGAAACCCGCATTGCTTACGTTCATAGAACCAGCAACTACCCCTGTCCAAGAGACTTGATAAGGGCCTTCTCCGTTTTTAACATCTGCCCATAAATAACCATTTTGGCTACAAGTAGCGTTATTAGATTCTAAGGCAAGCGTTAAATTATTACCAATTCCATAAACCGTAACTGTTTTAGAATAGGAACAACCGTTATAATCTTTAACCGTCAGGGTATAATTTCCAGCTTTTAGATTATTGATTTGATAGCCATTATTAGCGATATTAGTTTCACCTGTAGAAGGGCCTTCCCATTTCAAGTTATAACCAGCAGTACCTCCATTAATGGTTACCCAAATACGCCCATTATCTTCACATCCAGCGTTATTTACTTCTAAAGCCATAGACAGATTAGAACCTCCAGCGCCTATTGTGAAGGTTTCAGTAGTAGAACAACCATTTTTATCTGTAATTTTAATGGTATAATCTCCTGCTGCTAAATCAGATAATCTAAAACTTGAACTACTTGTTTCTGCCCAAAAGGTGGTATTATTTGGGCCCCATAATTCTACAATAAATTTAGCAGTACCGTTTTTAATAGTTACCCAACTAGACCCTTTATTGCCACAACTCGCATCTGTTGTTTCCAGTGCCACATCCAAGTTCCCCCCTTTGTCTTCAATCGTAATCGTCTTAGTACCTGTACAGCCATTAGCATCTGTTACTTTCACGGTAAAATAGCCTGCTGGCAAATCAGTTACTTGAATTTTAGAGCTGGTTGCTTCAAACCATCTATTAACCCCAGGTCCATTGATGTCTATCCCATATTTAGAAGTGCCATTTTTAACCTCTATCCATAAAGATGCTAAGGCTCCACAACGGACGCCTAATGTTTCTAAGGTAAGGTCTAATCCATTTCCAGTTGTATTAATTTTTACGGTTTTGGTATTGCTACAACCTTTACTGTCTGTAATTTTAACGGTATAATCTCCTGCGCCTAAATCTTTTAGTTGAAAACTTTTTAGTTCAGTCGTTGCCCATTTTGACGTATTGGGTCCCCACCATTCAACGGTATAAGTTGGATTTCCGTTTTTAACGGTTACCCAGATAGCTCCTTTTTCGCCACAGGTTGCATTATTAACTTCTAATTCAAAATCTAAATTACCGCCACCATCTGCAACCGTTACCCATTTTGTATTTTGGCAACCTTTGGAATCTTTAATATTTATTTCGTAATTTCCAGCCACTAAATCATCAATGGCAAAGCTATTTTTATCTGTGTTTTTCCAACCATCTGTTGGGCCTGACCATTCTACCACAAAATCTTTTGTTCCTGCGGTAATCGTTACCCAAACAGACCCTTTACTACCACAAGTAGCAGCGTTAGACTCTAAAACAAAATCAAGTGTACCACCACCCATCGTTACTTTCTTCGTCTCAGAACAACCATCCTTATCTGTAATCTTAATTGTATATTCTCCAGCTTTCAAATCATTGATAGGGAAGCTTTTACCAGATGATTGAAACCAGTTGGACGTACCATCTTTATGCCACCATTCAATCGTATAGGTTGGGTTGCCACCATCAATCGTTATCCAAAAAGACCCTTTACCACCACAAGAAGCATTTGTTACTTCTGCCACAAAATCTAAATTAGCCGTTGAGCCAACCGTTACCCATCCTTCTTTTGTACAGCCACCTTTTTCTACGCTTATCTCATAATCACCCGGAGGCATATCTTTAATGACAATATTATCACTAGTCGCCTGAACCGTACCTGATCTAGGCCCACTTACCGTTACCCAATAAGGAGGGCTTGAATTTGCCACATCAATATTTATCCATCCAAAGTTACTGCCACAAGGGGCAGCAGTTGAAGAGAAAGTAGCATCAAGTACGTTAGCCGAATTGGAAATGACAATATTATTTTTCATCACCTCACAGCCCATTGCATCGGTCACTTTTACCACATAAATACCTGCTGGTAAATTATCAATTTTATAATTTTTATCTGAAGTTGTATAAGTATTCCAAACCGTATTATCCGCATTATCCCACGCTATCTTAAAAGGTGCTTTTCCCCAAGCAATTGCCACATCAATAGCGCCTTTGGAAGCGCCACAAGAAATAGCCTTTGGTGTAACTGTATATTCTAGATTACAGCCAGCGGTAGGTGTACAAGTTATTAATAAATCATAAGTTCCAACGTGCACCTCACTATCTACAATCACATAATAAGTACCAACTGGGGCATTATTATAAATGAGTTGTTCTGTTTTGCCATTGACATTACTAGTAATAGCTTGTCCGATACAAGTAGGAGTTGTACAATTATCACTTAATAGCAAAATATCCAAATCTATATTCGCCTCATTAATAGACAAATCGATTTGAATCGTTCCTACCGATGTTGTTGTAATTTTATATACCTTTTCTGGACCAGAAAAAATATAGTCATTACATTGATAATCCCAAATCACGTTAGGGCCTCCCTTATTCGTTTGGTTGTTGATGGCTACGCCACAGGATGCATTTATTGCATAATCACAAAAACCATCTCGCACATTTTGTGCAGTTAGGTCATTGATGGTCATCATTGCAAGTAAGCAAAAAATCCATTTAGTAAACGGGTGTAAACAATTCTTCATGGTCAAAATGATTGGTTTTGAAAATGTTTGTTACTTCTTAAGGAGGTGTTCGTTCAATTTTTCATTAAATTCCATTTTCAAGAGCGCAAGGATGACCTTAACAACCCTTTTAAGCGCTAATTCGCTGTACTAATTTTAGGTATTGAGTTATTACATCAATGGAATCAACTGCCTTTAAGCAATGATTTATGCTGTATCCTAAAAATAGTGACTTAGCATTAAGTGCCCCTTCTTAGCGAAGTTATTTTTCCTTAGGACTAATTTTTTCTTAAAAGTCTCCTTAAGAACAACTTCTTATGAAAACTTTAATAGTTACAAAAAATCATAAGGCAAAATTTTCAACTAATTCAGTTAGCGAATCGCTAATTTTTTCTACTTAAAACGGTTGGAATAAAAATGTAAAATAGAGTGAACATTAAATTCAGAAAAGTGAAGTGGAAGGTAATAAGGGCAAACCCCTAAGTCTAATAAAAACCATAATGATTAGTAAAACAGCAACCATAATTAAACAGTGCAGTTAGTAAAGAATCATTAAATTGTTTTAATTAAATTTTAAAAACTAGATATTAAGGAATAGACAATTAGCTTGTAAGTCGATTAAAATCAACACAAAATTCACTTAAAATCTAATTAGTCAATTTAGGGTGGTAATACCAAAACAATCCCACGAACTTTCTCTGTTAGGGCTTAAACATCACATCAACTATAAAATAAGTAACACTTATTCATTATAACTTGATGATAATTTATGAATCCCCTTAGAGTTCATGGATAGTAATAGGACTGGATTTGCTAAAATACTTCGTAAAAGTATTTATTTGGAAAGCAATTGTTTCAACAAAGCTAAGTAAAACTAGTACAAAGTGAAAGTTTTGAGTCGTATATTTTAAAATGTAATTGGTAGCAATTCCTATAATTCCTTAAATTTGGCAACTATTTTAATTGATTAATCAACTGAAAACTAAGTTATTAATCACTAAATGCTAGTTGCCGACATATCTTAAGATAATCTATTTATTAGGAGTGCTGCCGATTAACTTTTCTAAGTAATGAAAATCAATGCCAAATTCTGCTTTCAAAGTGGCTATTTTATTTAAATAATCCCCTTTATCATAGGCATTCATATGTTTTTGTCCAACAATCATTACATTTTTCCCTGTATGTTCTGTTGAAATAAACTCAAAAACCTTTGTTTTATAGCCTGCAGCTTCTAATAATAATGCCCGAATAGTATCCGTAATCATTTCTGCTTGTCGTTCTTTTAAAATCCCAAAATCTAAAATCGGCTGTAAGGTTTTGCTGCCTTTTATTTGTTGGCGGATTTGTTTATGACAACAGGGCGCACATATAATTAACTGCGCATTGGCTTGAATGCCTTTATAAATGGCATCATCTGTGGCGGTATCACAAGCATGTAGAGCAATCAAAATATCAGTAGTAGGCAATTCAAAATCACTAATATAACCTTCTTCAAAAAATAATTGCTTGAATCCTACTTTTTGAGCAATGTCATTACATTTTTGAATTAAATCTGGCCTAACCTCTATTCCTTTTACAGTAGCAGTGGCTTTAAAAATATTTACTAAATAATCATATAAGGCAAAAGTCAAATAACCTTTACCCGCTCCCATGTCAACTACCTTTATACTTTTTTGCTGTTTTAAGATGGGATGTTGTCGAACCAAGCCATCAATAATCTCAATGAATTTGTTAATTTGCTTGTATTTATCTCCTTTATCTTTTTGAATTCGGCCTTTAGCATCTAATACACCTAATGCTTTCAAATAATGTGTTTCTGTAATAAATCGCTGCTTTACTTTGTCGTGTTTCCGTTCAGGAAGATTTAAAAAAGTAGGCTTATTTCGTCGAATTTTTTCTTTGCTTGTATTAGAATTCTCCAAACTTACATCTTCTTTAATGGTAAACAAGTTAGCAATAAAAAACTGACTATCAACCATTTGCAAAATTTGGCGAATCCCTTCTGCTACTGGAAAATTTTTAGTTATATCCTTTGTTTTATATCTAAAAACGGTAGATAAATGTAAGGATTTTTTAATAGTCGCTATTTTAAAAATTACTTTTTTTAAATCACTAGTATTGTCCCTATTTTTACTAAGTGTTAAGCGAACAAAAGTGTTTTGGGCAATACTATTTTCTAAGGTAATAAAAAATGCTTCTTGATGGCTCATAATCTAACTAAATCATTGATTCACAAAATGTAAAAATGTAAAACTATTATTAAATGTTCGAAACCAAAAAGATTAGTTAGTTTACCTCACTACCCAAAAAAGGTTATATTGAAAAAAAAATCATTTTCTGTATAGTTTGGTACAGAATTTGACTACTCCTTTAAGTGTAAAACATCCCTCATTTTTTATTTGCTCCCAATCAATTCCCCCTTTTTGTTACGCATCCCCTTTTTTATGCACCAATCATTTTAGGAAACCCTCTTTTAATACGCCTATTTAGCTTATTGGTCACTACTATATCTTGTGTTCCATATTGCATGCTATGCTTGCAACTGTGATTACCTACAATTTATAGTAATTCAATGCCTTATTAACCATAAATGCATAAGGGAATAAATGACTGTAATTACAAAAAATAACTTTATCAACTTACGAATATTAGGGCCTTTATGCCTATTTATATGGAGTGGTTTTACTCCGTTTTTTAACCAAAACCCGAATACGAATCTTTCAGTTGAGACAACTGACCACGTTATTGTGGTCAAAAACAACACCGTTATCTTTGACTATCTTGAGCAAGCTGATACCAAAGATCCCGTACAAATTCGAGTGATTGAAACGCCTAAATTTGGAGAGGTGGTAGTAAATGATGATCAATCATTTAGTTATACACCTTCTCCGAATTTATGTGAAGAAGAAGATCAATTTACTTACCTACTGACTGTTGGTGAGCAATCTTCAAAAGTAGTCGTCTCTATTGAGATTCTTTGCGAATCTCTTACCATTTTTAATGGCATCGCCGCCGATGACAAGGATAAAAAATTAGAAAAATTTAAGATTTTGGGTATAGAAAATTATCCAAATAATATCCTCCATATTTTTGATAATGAAGGAATAGAAATTTATGAGGCAGAAGGCTATCAAAATGATTGGGCAGGAGATGTCGATTCAACAGAGCATTTAAGGGTAGAAAATTTGTATTACTACGTCTTCAATGATGGACAGGGTAATTATTATTCGGGCTACTTAATAAAAAACGAGTTAAAAAAATAAATATCAATTATTTATACATAAAATAGAAGACCAACTAAAAAGAATTTTCCAGTATGCGAGACAACCATACTATCAGCTAAAAGGTAAAAATGTTTCAACTTTTAAAGAATAGATCCTCAGGATTTTATTCTTGTTTTTTACAAATTGAATGAGATAAATTGTAAGCCGGGGCTAGCGCCTCGGCTTTTTTATTTACAGGATGACATGATTCTTTAGGATTAACAGTATTGCCTAAAGGGGAATTTATTAACTAACCTAAGTTGCAGGTTACGAATTTCGCATTACGGTTTGTATACGATTTCAATTAAATACTAAGCAATTAGTTGAATTTCGTATGCTTTATATTCAAATTCTATCACCTCCTAAACTCGCAACTGGCAACTCGAATTAACTAATTCGACTCCAAGCCTTATATTTTTTACCCTGCGTTTTCATATACCAATTCAACCGAGCATTAATTTCCTTTTCTAAATTAGGGTCTTGGTCTAATATTCTAGCCGCTACTTCTCTAGCAATTTGTAAAATTCGTTGGTCTTTCGACAAATCCGCTAGTTTAAAATTTAGAATCCCACTTTGTTGAGTACCTTCCATATTACCTGGCCCTCTTAATTGCAAATCTGCTTCTGCTATTTTGAAACCATCATTGGTGCCTGTCATGGTTTGAATACGAGAACGAGCTTCTTTACTCAATTTATAGCCTGTCATCAAAATACAATAAGATTGTTCTGCCCCTCGCCCTACTCTACCTCGCAATTGATGCAATTGAGATAAACCAAAGCGTTCCGTATTTTCAATAATCATCACTGAGGCATTTGGTACATTTACGCCGACTTCAATAACGGTAGTTGCCACCATAATCTGAGTTTCTCCTTTTATAAATCGCTGCATTTCAAAATCCTTATCTTTAGCTTTCATTTTTCCATGCACTACACTAATTTGATACTCAGGCATTGGAAAATCTCTTAGCAATAATTCATAGCCATTTTCTAAGTTCTGTAAATCCAGTTTTTCTGATTCTTGAATCAATGGAAAGACAATATAAATCTGCCTTCCTTTCGTTATTTCTTCCTTCATAAAACCCAATACCCGCAGTCGATGTCCTTCATGCCTATGCACCGTTTTAATTTCTTTTCGACCTGGCGGTAATTCATCAATAACCGATACTTCTAAATCTCCGTATAGGGTCATGGCTAAAGTTCTTGGAATAGGCGTTGCAGTCATTACCAAAATATGAGGTGGACTTGGTTTACTTTTTTGCCATAATTTTGCTCGATGTTTAACCCCAAATCGGTGTTGTTCGTCCGTAATTGCTAAACCTAATTTTGGGAAGACCACCCAATCTTCAATCAGGGCATGCGTACCAATTAGGATATCTATTTCGCCATTTTTTAAGCGTTCTAATAAAGCTGCTCTTTTTTTGCCTTTGACACTTCCCGACAAAAAGCCAACCTCAATATCTAAACCTTCAACATATTCAGAAATGCCTGCAAAATGTTGTTGAGCTAAAATTTCTGTAGGCGCCATCAAGCAAGATTGATAACCATTATCCAATGCAATTAACATACACATTAAGCCGACTATCGTTTTTCCACTTCCTACATCGCCTTGTAACAATCGGTTTAATTGCCTTCCAGAACCTAAATCTCTTCGAATTTCTTTAATTACCCGTTTTTGCGCACCTGTCAATTCAAAGGGTAATTTTTCATTAAAAAAGGTTAGAAATTTATCCCCTATGGCAGGGAATGGAATGCCTTTTATGGTTGCTTTTCGATGCCCTCTAATTTGTAATAAACGCAATTGTAAGAAGAATAATTCTTCAAATTTTAAGCGTTTTGTTGCCCGTTCTAATTCTTTGGCAGTCGTCGGAAAATGAATATGCTGAATCGCCTCAAAACGAGAAGGGAAATTAAATTTCTCAATCATGTAATTCGGCAAATTCTCCCGAATATCTGTTGGCTGAATTTTTTCAAAAATCGTCTTCATCAGTTTCCTTCGCCCTTTGGCATCCAAGCCTTTCAAATTTAATTTTTCGGTACTCGGATAAACAGGTGCAAAAGAAGATGCTTTTTTAATACCTTCTTCCGTAACTATTTCCATTTCTGGATGCGGTAAGCTTAATTTTCCTTTGAAATTATTGATTTTACCAAAAGCCACATATTCCTTACCAATTTGCAAACTTTTCTGTAACCAACTAACGCCTGTAAACCAAACCAAATCTATTACGCCTGTATCATCTCGAAATCGACCAACCAAGCGTTTCTTTCTACCATCTCCAGCAGTCTCCAATCGACGTAAAATACCTCGGATTTGTACCGTTTCTGAATCTTCGTTTAAATCTCTAACTTTATGAAATTTCGTTTTATCAACGTAACGAAAAGGAAAACTCATCAGCAAATCTCGAAGGGTAAAAACACTTAGTTCTTTTTTCAATAATTCTCCTCGTGCTGGCCCGACTCCCTTTAAATATTCAATTGGACTATCTAGAATAGCTGTTGATTGCATTTATGTAATTTTCAATTTAGTATTTTGCTATTATCAAGTAACTTCCGTTACTCGATAATTTCAGTATTTCACTATTATCAAGTAGCTTCCCGCTACTTGATAATTTTAATATTTCTCTTTATCAAGTAACAGGCAATTACTTACGTAGTTTAAGCAGCGCTATAAAATCTTCCAGCAACGAGAAGTTACCAAGCATCTCAAAATCAATATTTCGGCAATATCAGTCTATAAAATCTTCCAGTAACGGGAAGTTACTGGAAGATAATTCGACAAAATAACAAGTTTCTTCATTTTGGCAATAAATTCATAATTAATTCATTGTCAAAACTTTACAAAATCATTAAATAATAAATAAAAATAAATTAAATTTTTTTATATATAAAATTTGACTTTAACCTACTTTAACCCTTACATTTGTAACACCGAATTAAGCATCTAAGTTAATAAATTTTCACTTTTTAGAAACAGATGCAATATGAAATATCAAGCAAATACTTCAAAAAGGATTTATTCCTTTCTCACTAATCTCAGTTATTACATCAATCTACAAACAAGGTTTTTCAAATCTTACATTTCCAATTAATGTGCAGGTAAAAATTACCTCCTTTCTTTTTTTTTCCAGAAACCGTACCTACTTATAATTTTAATTTTGAATGAAGTAACTCATTGACTATTATTAGTCAAATTTTGAGTTAGTTTACTTTCAAATTAAATGCTAGCAAAATAATTGACCACTTGTTTGTCAATTATTTATGTGTGCAATCATTTAAGGCTTTTACGCTTTGTAAAGACTATAAAGTACAAATGATTTCAGCTTAAAATTTTAGAAATAATACGGATATAAGTTGTCGTAATATCTCTTTGTATTTTTTTTGGATAAAAAAAATTTGTATCGTTATGCAAATGTATAGAGTATTGAACAAACCGAATAATTAAATTTTCAAGCCAGTACATCTATAAATTTTAATAAATTGTTGAAATTTAACATATATTGGCTTAGTTATTGATATATTATTCACGTTGATACATATTCAAAATTGTAACGATTTTAAAAGTTTTTGTAGTTGTCCCCTCAACTCATTCTAACATATCCAAAAAAAAACAGGGGGATTACAAGGCAAATTACTAGACACTACTGACACAACACTTTAAAATTCGAATTCAAAAGACAAAGAACCCTCCTTGTTTTGAGTTTCAAATTAAAAGAGTCAATTTTTTGTAAAAAAGTTTAATTGTATTCCCATTAGCATTATTGTCTATAACAATTCAACTTCCTTTCCATTAAATCATTCCTTTTAATCCTCACTTCTTCGGTCGGTTGCCATTTGTTGCTTGATTTTGAGTTTGTCTATTACAACAAACTTTTTAATCTCCATTCAACATTTTCCCATGAAGCAAATCGACACTTTCGATTCTTTACAACAATTTAACTTCTCTGATGCTACTGCGAAAGCAAAAAGAGAAAAATTCGGTTCTTTTCTACTAGCTATTGTAGGTGTACTTGGCTTATTAGCCATTAGTACCTCAGGTTTACAACAACCTACTCATGATGCTATCAATAAAGAAAAAACCACTAAATTTTGGTTAACGCCGTCCTCATTGAATGCTGAACAAACAGCACTCAATACCCCATCTATCCAATCATATAAGACTGGTACACAACTAATTGTTGCTGCTGAAATAGCAGGTGCCAAAAGATTGAATTAATGGATTCATTGCAATAATAAAGACTACTTATGACACGATGGAAAGTAATTTTCATCAAAAACAGGACTTGCAGATTATCTAGTTTTCACTAATTCAGTAAATCTTGAATATTCTTGTCCTCCTGTAATTAATACGGAATACGGAATTAATAAAAAAACGTCTCAAAAGGACAAAAAATGCACTGTGAAATACCCGTGCTTTGAGAACACGAAAGTTTTCGACTGCATTAAAAAAGATGCAGTTACATTACCCCCCTACACATTAGGGAACACTATTTTACACCTAATAACCCGTGGCATTTATTTGCTGACGGGTTATTTTTGTTTAGGTATACTGTATAATAGTCAATCTCAATTTCAACCTCAAAATTCCAACCGAAGTATAATGCCCTATTTCAATATAAAAAACGCCTTTAATCCAGAATGAGTCTCTAACCTCGCATCCCTGTTCGCCCTTCTAAATAATACGAAAAGCCTATAATTAGCATAATTCCTAAAAAATTAAAAAGCAATTGTACCGATCTATTTTTAATTTCCTTACTTTTACAGCACACTAAAATGATTATATTTTTAGTAACCAAACAAAAATCACAGTGACAGGCAACCCAATAGCAAATCAAACCAACCCGTCACTAACCTCCCACTAATACTAATGGGTAGGATTACCATTAATTATCACAAAAAAATTAAACTATGCGTTGGCAAGACAGTGAACGAAGTAAAAATGTTGACGACCGTAGAGGTCAAACTATGAAAAAAGTTGGTGGCGGTATTGGAATTGGAGCAATTATTATGGCAGTATTGGCTTTATTTTTAGGCGGCGACCCGATGGCAGTTTTACAAAATGCTGCTCAATCTCAACCTGCTCAAACTCAACAAAATCAGTCCGCTGATTTAGAAAGTAGACCAGATTATGCCCTTGGTGAATTTGTCAAGGTTGTTTTAAAGGAAACAGAAGATGTTTGGAATGCTCAATTTCCAGCACAATTAGGAAGAAATTACCAACCACCAGTTTTAGTATTATATGACCGTCAAACAACTTCTGCCTGCGGTGCAGCTAGTTCTGCTACAGGGCCATTCTACTGTCCTGGCGACCAGAAATTATATATTGACCTTAGCTTTTATCAAGAGTTACAGACTCGATTTGGTGCTTCTGGAGATTTTGCTATGGCTTACATTGTAGCCCATGAGGTAGCACATCACATTCAATTTTTGTTAGATATTACGACTCAAGTAGAACAACAAAAACGAAGAATGAGTAAAACCGAAGGCAATCAAATGTCTGTTCGTTTAGAACTACAAGCAGATTATTTAGCGGGTGTTTGGGCGCATCATGGACAGAAAATGAAGGGCTTTTTGGAAGAAGGTGATTTAGAAGAAGCGGTACAAGCAGCAGCAGCAGTTGGAGATGATAGAATCCAAAAGAAATCTAGAGGCTATGTCGTTCCAGATTCTTTTACACATGGTACTTCTGAGCAACGAGTTCGTTGGTTCAAAAAAGGCTTGTTGTCTGGTAAATTACAAGATGGAGATACTTTTGGTACGAATAATTTGTAATTATTAACCGTTAATAGAAGTTATTGGAGGTTATTTCCTTAGAACATCCTCCAATAATTTCTGTTAATTCCACTTATTAAAGCCTGTTCAATAAACTGTGCAAAAAAATTCTTTTTTAATAATTTGATTGTCGTTTTTTCTACTTGCTCTAAACTTTAGAGGATAGCAACCGATTGAAAACCATCTAAGAATCTAGGTTATTTCATCTCGCCACTTAATTCGATTTCACCTTTTTTTACTGCTGTTTCGCTTTTTTTACGATTGCTTCTAGTTCTTCCAATTCCTCCTTCGTCAGCTCTGTTTCCGGATCATTAATGAAAGTGGCGACTGCATCTGTTAACGAGCCTTTAAAGAAGGTTTTGAGCATATTTTCAAAAACGATGCGACCAGTTGTGGAATGTTGAGATACTGTAAAATAAATAAACTGACGCCCTTTTTTTTCATGCATTAAATGTCCTTTCTAAGCAATAATCAGGAGATTTTGTAATATCAGTTTTTTATTTGATTATCTATACAAGCGGTCCAGAATCAGCCGCTAATAATAACTCTTCTTTATTCGCTTCCAAGACCTTAATAATAAAGCCCATCAATTCTCCTAAATCCCAGCCAAGCATCTCTGCTCCTTTTCGCACCTCTTCTCTATCTACTTTTGCAGCAAATTTGGGGTTCTTAAACTTCTTTTTTACAGATTTGACAGACATCCCTTCTATTTTAGTCGGTCGAATCAAAGCCGCCGCAACAATAAAGCCCGTCAATTCGTCTGCTGCTACAATTGCCTTATCTAATACAGAATTTCTTGGGACATTCCACTTAGTATAATGTCCAGCAATGGCATGCGCTAATTCTGTTTCCCCCATATCATTCAATTGCTTGACGATTACATTAGGGTGCTCTTCAGGATATTTTTCATAATCTGCATCGTGCAATAAACCAGTTATTGCAAATTTATCTGCATCTTCGCCCAAATGTTCCCCTAATGCTTCCATCACTAACTCCACTGTTCGAGCATGGCGTAATAAAGAAGCACCTTCGGTATAGCTGGCTAAAATTTCTCTTGATTGTTCTCTTGTTATCATAAAATATGTGTTTGTGAGGTGATGAGTTTGATGAGATTTATAAGTTAATGATAGGCTGTGCAAACGAGGCTAAAAAGTTCCCCAACTTTTTACAAGAAA
>JAFMDF010000304.1 GCA_017857395.1 Bacteroidota bacterium
CACCCAAAAACTTTTGGTAATACTTGGATGCGAGGCGTTGGTATGACCGAAGAAAAAATGGCTTCTGGAAATATGGCATTACGTTATGGGTTAGCTTTTGTATTAGCGTTCCTTTTTTCCCTTTTTGTGGCTTATTTTGGAAGTAGCCACGAAGAGAAAGTTTTAACTCGTTTTCAACACTTTACTTATCATGGTGGACAATTAGCCTTAGTTATGGTTATGCCCATCTTAGTTATCATTTCTTTATTTGAAAAACTTGATTTTAAAACCATTGCCATCAATGTAGGTTATTGGATTGTCACTTTAACGGCTATGGGTGCTATTATTGGTGCCATGGGTCCAGGATAATGTTAAAATACTTATTGGTTTTAAAAATTAAATACTAAAATCACAGTAGATTCCTAAGGAAATAGAACAGTATCCCGCTAAGATTCAAGGTGGTTTCAATAAATTACGCAAAGATAAAGTGGCATACTTTTTTTCTTTGCGTAACCTTAATGTAACTTGGCGGGATATAAAATTAACATGCAAAAACAACAACGAAAAAACCCATTAGCGCTCTCCAAAAAAAACATGCAAAAAGTTGGCTATAAAGTCATTGATACCATTATCGAGCATTTAACCGAAATGGAAAGTCTCAAAATCCATGCGCAACAATCTCCTGCTTATTTAAATAGAATATTAGGTGGCAAAATTCCAACAAAAGGACAAAATCCACTCGCTTTAATTGAGCAAGCCAAACAAGAAGTCTTTGGTTATATTTTACATGTTGACCATCCTCGATTTTATGCCTTTATTCCTTCTCCAGGCAATTTTATGGGCGTGATGGCAGACACTTTAGCCAAAGGCTTTAATGTGTTTAATGGGCATTGGTTGGCAGGTTCTGGTTCTGCCGCAGTAGAAAGAATTACGATTGATTGGTTGAAAGAAATTTGTGGTTTTCCAAAGACAGGAGGCGGTTTGTTTTTAAGTGGTGGTTCGATGGCAAATTTATCAGCTATTGCTACGGCTCGAAAAATCAAGTTGATAAACGAAGGAAAAAGAGGCGTCGTTTATTATTCTCAACAAACGCACTCTTCTCTAGCTAAAGGATTAAAAGTATTAGGAATCGGCGAAAAATATCGACGACCTTTAGCAACGGATAAAGCGTTAAAAATTGACTTAAAAGCTTTAGAAAAGGCAATTAAAAAAGATATAAAAAATGGTTTAACGCCTTTCTGCATCGTTGCCAATGCTGGCACAACCAATGCGGGTGTTGTTGACCCCTTAAAAAAGATGGCTAAAATTGCCAAAAAATATAATTGTTGGCTACATATTGATGGCGCTTATGGTGCAGCAGCGATGCTTACAAAAAAAGGCAAAAAGGCTATGAAAGGCATCGAAAAAGCAGATTCACTAACTTTAGACCCGCATAAATGGTGGTTTCAACCCATGGAAATAGGCTGTTTATTAGTCAAAGATGCCAATCATTTAAAAACGACCTTTCAAGTATCTGCGGAATATTTGGAAGATACCAAAGCCAAAGGTTTAGAAGAAATCAATTATTATGACCACGGTATTCAATTAACTCGTTCTTTCCGAGCCTTAAAATTGTATTTTTCCTTAAAGACATTCGGTTTGAAAGCTTTCAAAAAAGCCATTCAAAAAGGGATTGATATGGCGGAATACACAGAAAAATTATTGCGTCGTGAAAAAAATTGGCAAATTATTACGCCTGCCCAATTGGGGATTATCAATTTTGTTTATGCACCTAAAGGGGCGAGTCTTGTGGAAATAGATGCCGCTTCTAAATTAATTGCGGAAAAGGTCATGCATGATGGTTTTGCGATGATGACGACCACTAAGATTAATGAGGTGACTGTTTTGCGAATGTGTCCGATTCACCCTGGGCTGAGTAAATTGGATATTCGGGAGACTATTAGACGATTGGGTTTGTTTGCGGAGGAGGTTATTTGAGGTCATTTTCGCTTACTTTTTTGTGGAAGGTGATTAACTGCGGTTTTGCTTAATGGCAAGCGCCAATTCCTTCGCTTCTGACAATTCCTTTTTAAAAATAGCTACTTCTTCTTTGGTCAAATTATCCTTATCAATTGTTTTAATAATTTCTAAATTTTCTTTGATTTCAGACAATACTTTTTCAACATCAATTCTAGGGTTTATCATAATAAAAATTTTATTTTAATGCTACATTTTTTAAATGGCGATTTATTTCATCTAGTTAAATAGTGTAAGACTTGAATTTTCGCCTCTTTTTATCCTGAATAAACAACACAATTTTTCCTTCTTTTTGAGCCGCTGCATATTGCACTTTGAGCATTTGCTGTGATTTTGGATTCAGGCTCGCTAAATAATCCTTATAAATATAAGACAAAATCCGATTATTCTCCATACTATAAAACATGATCAAATCTTTTCTACCTCCAAGATTATAAAGGTCATAGACCTTATCACCTATTTCATCAATTTTGTCCAGATATATTTTATCAGTTTCTGTGTACATATTTTATTTGATTTATAACTAGCCCTCCAGATTAGAGACAACTATCTAATCTAGCTTGCCCATATCATTATTTAAAATTCCTTTATTTTCATCAGAGTCAGGCCTATAAGTCTTAAATTGGTTTGTTTTTCCAACTTGAATCAATATCCTACCATACCACATTTTTCGCATTCAAAAATATCCTTAGATTTTTCAATTAAATCATCTGAAATCAAATCATGAATCATTGATGAATTTTTTAAATCCTTAGGATAAGAGGGTAAAAAATTATTTTTTATCCATTCTAATCTTGTTCCAGCATCAAGAGCATCTATCAACGAATCAATTATAGTTGTGAAAATATTAGAAACTGAATCTACTACTATATCTGGTAACAAATACGCCTTATATTTGAGATTATCAGCTTGATCAATAATTATATGTCCACAACTACATTTTAATTTGCTCATTGATTTAATATATGTTTTACACCAAACCTCTAGCCTTCCCAACAGCCACATCCAATCCACTAGCATCCTTCCCACCAGCCGTAGCAAAGAAAGCCTGTCCTCCTCCACCACCTTTAATCTCTTTCGCCAATGCTCGCACCATATTACCAGCGTGTAATTTATGCGATTCCACTAATTCCTTACTAATAGCGACCATTATTTGTGGTTTACCTTTCACTTCTGCACCAAAGACAATAACTGCATTCCCCAATTCACTTTCTAATTGATACGCCAAGGTCTTAATCGCATTGCCATCATTCAAAGGCAATTTAGCCGCTAAGAAATTAAAGCCATTCACTTGCTCAACTTTTGCTTTTAATTGGTCTTTTAATCCACTTGCTTGATCGGCTAATAATTTTTCTATTTCTTTCTTTAATTTTTTATTTTCTTCTTGTAAAGCCGCTACATTGCCAGCCGTATTGGTTGCATTTTTAAATAAACCACGGATTTTATCCAATTCAGCCAACTCCTTATTTATATATGCTTCTGCTTTTCCAGCGGTAACTGCTTCAATTCTACGAATACCTGCTGCTACGCCTGTTTCAGATAAAATTTTAAACGAACCAATTTCGCCTGTTGCAGGAACGTGCGTGCCTCCACATAATTCTCTAGAGAAATCTTTATCGAACGTAATCATCCGAACCGTATCACCGTATTTCTCGCCAAAAAGTGCCGTTGCACCAGCTGCTTTAGCTTCCGCAATTGGTATTAACTTTTCTTCTAATGGAATATTTAAACGAATTTTTTCATTAACAATCTTTTCAATGCTTGCCAATTCTTCGTCCGTAATCTTTGCAAAATGCGAAAAGTCAAAACGTAAGCGTTGATTATCCACATCTTGTCCTTTTTGCAAAGCGTGGTCGCCTAATACATCATGTAAGGCAGCATGCATTAAGTGAACCGCAGAGTGATTAGAAGAAATCGCTTGTCTTTTACCTGCATTCACTTCTGCCTTTACTGCTGCACTTAAATGCTCAGGGAATTTTTTCACAATATGCACAATCAAGTCATTTTGCTTAATCGTATCGATAACTGGAATCTTTTCTTCTCCAAAATATAGTAAACCTGTATCTCCTCTTTGTCCACCACTTTCGCCGTAAAAAGGCGTCTTATTTAAAACTACCTCAAATTGACTGCCTTTCTTCGCTTTAACGGTTCTATATTTTAATACATTGGCATTGTCTACTACTAAGGTCTCATAGCCTACAAATTCTACTTCCTCGCCACTATTTAAAATCATCCAATCTCCTACTTCTTTTTTAGCAGCAGCTCGTCCTCTTTCTTTTTGAGCAGCCAAGGCAGTATCAAAACCACTTTTCTCAACCGTCCAGCCTTTTTCTTCCGCTAATAATTCGGTCAAATCAATTGGGAAACCATACGTATCTAATAATTCAAACGCATCTGCTCCGTTGATTTGATTGTCGGTTACCGTCAAGGCTGCAAAACGACGCAAGCCATTTTCTAGCGTATTCAAAAAGGTCTTTTCTTCTCCTTGAATAATTTTAGCAACGAGTTCTTCCTGTGCTTTTAATTCAGGGAAAACCACTTTAAACATATCCGCTAGCATCGGAACGAGTCTATATAAGAATGGCTTTTTGATATCCAAGAAAGAATAATAGTACCGAACCCCTCTTCTTAAAATACGACGAATCACATACCCTGCATCTGTATTACCTGGTAATTGACCATCTGCAATCGCAAAACTGACTGCTCGAAGGTGATCCGCTACTACCCGCATCGCAATATCCACTTTGGCATCAGGGGAATAGTCGAACGTATATTTTTTACCCGACTCTTTTTCCATAAATTTAATAAAAGGAGAAAAGATGTCTGTATCATAATTAGAAGTCGTTCCTTGTAATGCCATCGTCAATCGCTCAAAGCCCATTCCTGTATCTACGTGTTTGTCAGGTAATTCTTCTAGACTCTTATCCGCTTTTCTATTAAATTGGATAAATACCAGATTCCAAATTTCTATCACCAATGGATCGTCCATATTGACCAAGGTCTTCCCATCCACTTTTGCTCTTTCCGAATCCGGTCGAATATCAATATGAATTTCAGAACAAGGCCCACAAGGCCCTGTTTCGCCCATTTCCCAAAAATTATCCTTTTTGTCAAAGTCTAAAATTCTATCTTCGGCAATCCATTTTTTCCAAAAATTTCTAGCTTCCGTATCTGGTGCTAAACCATCTTCTTTATCTCCTTCAAAAACAGAGACATATAATCTATCCTTAGGTAAGCCAAATTCTTTGGTCAATAACTCCCAAGCCCATTCAATAGCTTCTTCTTTGAAGTAATCCCCAAAAGACCAATTGCCCAACATCTCAAACATCGTATGGTGATAACTATCTCGACCTACTTCTTCTAAATCATTATGCTTACCAGAAACCCTCAGACACTTCTGCGTATCGGCGACTCTTGTTACTTCTGGTTTTTGATTCCCTAAAAAATAATCTTTAAATTGATTCATACCAGAATTGGTAAACATCAAAGTTGGATCGTCCTTATTTACGATAGGGGCAGAAGGGACAATTTTATGTCCTTTAGAAGCGAAAAAATCTAAAAATTTCTGTCTGATTGCTGATGACGTCATTGGTAGTTAGAATAAAAATTGAAATAAAAGGTAAAATGGTGCTTTAGATAGCTTTAATATAGACCATCTTAGACTAACCATTTCTACGTATTTTTTATAAAAATGCCTTTTTTTAAGGCTTTTTTTTAATTATTGAAAAAAAAATGCAAATTTGATAAAACTGGACAATTCAGAAAAACGTTCCATTTCACCTCCTAAAAATACATCTTTAATAGATTGTTATCAATATCAATTTAGTGGGTTAAACAAGACACCTAATTAGGATTAACCATTCATTAATTATTGATAATCAGGTATTTGTGAACTAAAAAATAACTTATAATAATAATTAACCAATTAATCATTTGTTTGTCGCTCAATTGTCAAAAAATAAATTGGCTTTTTATACGAAACACAAATATATATAATCACCAAGTATTAAATAGTAGGTTATTTTTTTTGTATTTCGGTTATTAGGAATTACTTTTGGCTACGTATTTAAAAAAATCTATTACTTTTGCCGCCTTAAAAGTGCGCCAAAATTAGGTATTTTAAAATTAAATTGCTCAAAAGAGAAAAAATTCTACACCAATAGAATCTTTAAACGAGCCGACATCCAGACTAAAAATAAGCAAACGAAAGTACTATGAAAATGCTAATTCTATCTGGATTGATTTTAGTACCAAACGTTATTTAATGAGAAAGGAGAAATTTTACTTTAATACACATACCTTACAGTACGAAAAGGTAGTGACTACTACAAAAACAAAAATATTCCGCGCGATAGGTATCTCTTGCGGTATTTTTGTAGCAGCACTTGTCCTTTTGTCTATCTCTTATCATTTTTTCCCCACCCCCAAGGAAGAAGCATTATATAGAGAAATGGAGCAAATGAAGCGCCATTACGCTGATATGCAATTGGAAGTGGATAAAATGACCAAAGTTTTAACGAACTTAAAAGAAAGAGACGCTAGTGTCCACCGCATGGTTTTTGGTATGGAACCAATTGATGACAGTCAATGGGAAGCGGGTATTGGAGGTCACGAAAAATATTCTTTGTTGACCAACTTTAAAAATTCAGGAGAAACTTTGGTCTCAGCCCAAGAAAGAGTGGATAAACTATCTAGACAGATGGTGATTCAATCTGAATCTTTGGATGAAATTGAAACAATGGCCAAGCAGAAAAGCGATGAATTTGCTTCTGTTCCATTATTAGCACCTGTTAGAAAAGACTTATTGGCTAGAAATATTCAATTATTATCTGGTTTTGGTAGAAGAATGCATCCAATTTTAAAAGTAATGAGAATGCACGAAGGCATTGACTTTACAGCTAAAAGAGGTACTGCAATTCAAGCTACTGGAAACGGTACGGTTCATAAAGTCTTAAAATCACCTTCTTACGGAAATTATGTGGTAATTAAGCATGGTCACGGTTACGAGACTTTATATGCACACATGAATAAAGTAATGGTCAAAAAAGGCCAGAAGATAAAAAGAGGGGAACAAATTGGTACAGTAGGTAGTACAGGTCGTTCTACTGCACCACATTTACACTACGAAATCCATTTAAACGGAAGAGCAATTAATCCACTAAGTTACTGCGTGGACGGATTGTCTATCAACGAATATGAAGCACTAGTCAAGTCTGCCTCTAAAATGAATCAGTCTTTAGATTAGGGATCAACTACTAAAATAAACATAAAATTAAAGCTTATCTTCTTTGGAAGGTAAGCTTTTTTGTTTTGTACGAAACGAAACGTATCAGATACTTTCAAAGTTTGAAAGTATCTGATACGCTTCGCTTATGACTTACGCAGTCAACCCACCATCCACAGGCATCGCAAGCCCAGTAACAAAACTTGCCTTATCAGAACAAAGCCATAAGATAGTATTCGCCATTTCGATAGGATCAGCAAAACGCTTCATCGGAATACCCGATTTTAATTTATTAGATAACCCAGCAGAAAGTTTCTCCATTACTTCTGGGTCAAATAATGGGGTCACTGTGAAAACGGGACAAATCGCATTAATTCGGATGTTTTTTCTCGCATATTCCATCGCTGCGGTTTTCGTCATCCCTACAACTGCATGCTTACTAGCCACATACGCTAAATTATTCGGCAAGCCTCTTAATCCTGCTATTGAGGCCGTATTGACAATAGCGCCGCTACCCTGCGTCAACATTTGTTGGATTTGCATTTTCATACAATAAAACACGCCTGTTGCATTCACTGCCATTACTTTATCCCAATTATCTAAGCTAGCCTCATGGGTTCTAGCTGGAACACCTCCAATTCCTGCATTATTTATCGCTACATCTAATCTACCATATTTCTCCTTAATTGCTTTATGCAATGCCTCTACATCTTCAAATTTGGCAACATTAGTTTTGATAAAAATGCTTTTTCCACCTAATGCGGTAATTTGTTCGACTGTTTCTTGCCCGCCTTTTTCATTAATGTCAGAAATAACCACCGTTCCACCTTCTTTGGCAAAAGCATGCGCTGTTACTCGACCAATTCCTGAGCCTGCGCCTGTTACTAAGACTATTTTCTCTTTAAATTCCATTGATTATTTTTAATTTGAGTTGCGGGTTACGAGTTTCGTGTTGTGGGTTGAATACGATTTCATTAGATTTTAAGGAGTTAATCGAATTTAGTCTATTCAAATTCAATGCTCAATCATTTTCGAACGCTCAATCTACAAACTCCCTTTATTCCGATGTATCAGAACAACTCAGGTTATTTAATTTTTTTAATTTGGACGACACCTAAGAATGCATCCCTAACCTATTTATCGTTTCATAAAATTCCGTTATCGTTTCTTCGATAATTTGAGCAACTGGCTTCACTTCCTCTATTCTACCTGCTACTTGTCCTGTTAAGGCAGCAGCAGCCTCCATGTCTCCACCAAAATATAAATCTTGAACATTCGCAAACTCTGCTCTAAAATCCACTTTTGCTTCCCGTTCTAAAGCATTCGTTCTATTAGTTCTTAGTACTCGTAAAGCTGGGCTGCTAAACTGATTTAAAACCATTGTATCCTGATCAGAAGCACCAATAATGGCATCCTTCCAATTTTGGTGAACAGGCGATTCTGCACTTGACACCATTCTTGTTCCCATCTGAACTCCTTCTGCGCCTAAAGCAAAAGCCGCTGCCATACTGCAACCGTCTATAATACCACCTGCCGCAATCACAGGAATATTTACCTTTTTAGCAATCATTGGCAATAAAACCATACTTGCAACACCTCTTGGATTCTTAAATCCACCGCCTTCATTTCCTTCTACAATCAATCCATCTACCCCCGCTGCAATTGCTTTCATAGCTGCTTGAAAACTTGGTACAACGTGAAAAACGGTTAAACCCGCTTCTTTTAAAGGGCCTACCACTTTAGCAGGATTTCCTGCGGAAGTAGAAACAAATTGAACGCCTTGATCAATCACAAATTGAATAATCGAAGGGTCTCGAACAAAAGCTAGGGCAATATTGACCCCAAAAGGTTTATCCGTTAAAGCCCGCATCTTCTTGATTTCGACTTTAATGTTGTCCAGTTCTCCAGAGGAAGTTTCTATAATTCCCATGCCACCTGCATTGGATACAGCAGAAGCTAATTGGGCACGGGCAATCCATCCCATAGGTGCTTGCACAATCGGATAATCAACGCCTAATAATTCGGTCAGTCTATTCTTTATTGGTTTCAATAGCTTATTTTTAAAATGATAAAGGATAAGGGTTCGCACAATATTAGTATAAAAATACTAATTTTTGTTATTATTCATCATAAAAAATACAGGAGAAGAAAGTGAGATTAATGTATAATTATCTAGAATTGGCAGAATTGTCCACAAAAAAGAGAGGAGTACTTGATTGGACTTGTAAAGTAGGGTAAATGAAAAAGGAACATCAATTGACTTGATGTTCCTTTTTTCTGGTTTATTTAAACCGATAATATCGTATAAGAATCAGCTTTTATATACCTAATTTCGTTTTCACCTTATCGGTTACATCTAAAGGCTCGTCTGCAAAAAGAATAACGTTAGGAATAGCCGTATCAAAAATAAATAAGAAACTTCCTTCTTTCCCTACTTCTTTGATTGCTTGGTCTACTTTATCTAAAATAGGCTTCAGTAATTCTTCCCTTTTTTTCAATACATCGTTTTGTACTTTTTGCTCGTAAGCTTGAATTTCCTGTTGTTTCTTCTGTAAAATAGCCTGCTGTTCTTGTTGCTGCTTTGGTGTTAATTTTCCTGCATTCACTTGTGCCACTACTGCTTGGTATTCTGCTTGAAAAGCCTTTACCATACCTTCTCCTTTACCCACCAATTGTTTTTGTAAGGCTTCTAATGCCGAATCCGCAGCTTTTACTTCTGACATGCCTTCTAATAAAATCCCCGTGTTAACATGCCCTACTTTTTGCGCAAAAGCACTTAAAGCAAAAACAGATAAAACAAAAGCAAAAAGTATCTTTTTCATGTTTTTTTGATTAATGATTGTACTGAATGAAGGTGCAATAAAAAGAATGTTTGATGTTTCAATTAGCTACCTTCAATTTAAATTGTTTATTAAGTAATTACAAAATTAGCAGCAAAACACACTAAATACTCATTTTTTCCAAAGATTAAGGAATATTTAATAAAATTGGTTATTAGTGCGTTAATGCTTGCCTCTATATGACCCATAATCATAGTAATCGGTCACTTTTTATAGGAAGAGTGCGTAAAGACTATTTCCTTGAGCGAATAGAGATGGCATTATTTAACCGCCTATTCAGTTGATTCCTATTTTATTAAATCTCTGCTCTCTGTTCTCAACACTCTTTTCTTTTAAAAAGTGGCGCAAAGATAATAGAAAACCCTACATCTAGGAATATTTTTAGTCTTTCCTCACTTTTTTCAAAAAAAGTTAGTTAAAAATGGTTACAAATCATCATTTTAGGACACTAAGAGATAGGGGCTGTTGATTATTATTTCGTCTTAAGAGAAAGGATAACACAAATTGATAACAAGCTTGTGAAAAATTGTGATAGATTCTTTACTCTTTGAGCCATCATCCCTCTTAAATGTTTGCAACTTGCATAAGAAAATAAGAAGTCGATTTATGTCCTAAATGTTTGCGGGGGAATTTTAGATAGATTTAACATAAATTTAAAATTATTCCGACAACATTCTTTTAGTAAAAATGGTTCTACCCTCAACCATTATAAAACCGATAAATAAAAAATTATGAATATCCGAAATATAAAATTAGAATTAACGGTAGCATTGATGAATAATCTTTCCTCTAGAAATTATTTGGGAAAAGTGAAAGCACTAATGCAAAATTTCAGAGAACAAGTAGGCGCTTTTAAAGGGGAAGAAGAATTGAATAGTACTACGCTAGACAATGAGCATTCTTTAAAAACTCTTGCTTTACAATATGATAACTGTATCTTAAATATTGATTTGGTGACTAATCATACGACTAG
>JAFMDF010000305.1 GCA_017857395.1 Bacteroidota bacterium
AAATCCCCAAATTTTCAAGAAATAATTAATTTTCTAATTATTATGATAAAATAACTGTGACTTTAATTAATTTTGCTCCGTCACAGACAAATGAATAATTTTTATTTTTTAATATAATTAAAGGCCTGTATATTAAAAGGCTGATTTTTAAACCTTCTACCTGTTTAACGGGAACAGACGTGATTATTGTATGAAAAAATTTATCCAGCTAACTTTCTTATTTTCCTTACTTTCTGTAACGGTTGCTTTTGCACAACCTTCAGATGTGAATGGTGAAGCAGGAAAGTGTTATGCTAAGTGTTTAATTCCTGATGAATATAGCACTACAACTGAGCAAGTTCAAACAAAAGGAGCTTATTCTAGAACAGATATTGCTAAGCCAAAAATGGCAACTGCAAGAAGATCTGTTATGGTGAAAGCACCTAGTACTAGAATTGTTGAGCGTCCTGCGGAATATGCTACAGTGACTGAGCAAGTTTTAGTAAAAGAAGAAAGTAAGCGCATGGTAGCTGTACCTGCAACTTACGAAACTGTCACTGAGCAAATAGAAATTCAACCTGCTTCTAAGCGAATTATTCCTATTCCTGGTGAATATACCACAGTTACTGATGACCAAGTTTACATGGGAACTACTGATGGGGTAAGTAATGCGAAAGGAGCAAATCCTAGTAGCTTTGATCCTAGTGCTGCTGCTGCTGTTGGTGCTGCTTTAGCAAAAGAAGGAGATGATAGTGGTGTTGGTGTTGGCGCGGGCGCAGGCGCAGGTGCAGGAAGCAGAGGTGCTAGTGGCGCTGCTGCAGGTAGTACTGCAGAAGGTGACTTAGCAATGACAGGTGCAATTATGCCTTATTATACAAGTGTAGCTTCTGTGGAATTAGAAAGAGTTCCAATGAAGTACGAAACAACAACAGAAAGAGTAGAAGTTTCTCCAGCTAGTACTAAATGGGTAAAGCGTAAAGCTGACAGAAACTGTTTATCTGCTAATCCAGATGACTGTTTAGTATGGTGTTTAGTAGAAGTTCCTGCTGAATATAAGACCGTTACTAAAACAACTCCTGCTGGTTGTGCTGCGGGGTATACAAGAAGTAGCAGAACTGGTACTGATGGTAGAGAAGAATGTGTAAGAGTAAAGCAAACTGCTGCACAATATGGAAGACGTCAAATCGTAAAAGCTGCTCCTAGTTACAGAGAAGAAGTAATTCCTGCTAAGTATGCAACCATTACTAAGCGAGTAGTTAAAACGCCAGCTACAGTAAGAGAAGAAGTTGTTCCTGCAGAATACAAAACAGTTACTAAGAGAACAATAAGCAAGCCAGCTACTTTTGATAGAGTTGCAGTTCCAGGAGAATACAAAACGTCAAGCTATACTTATAGAGAAGGGTTAAAATTGAAGCCAGGTCACAGATGGACAAATGCTGGTTTAGTATATAATCCTGCTTACGATCCAACTTCTTCAAGTTACTCAGGTTCTCCAGCTCCTGCTGGTGCAGGTCCAGGTGCTGATGGTTCTGGAGGTGCAGTTGGTGGTATGGTAGCAGGTGATAAGCCAGCGGATGCCAACATTGCAAATGTATATGCTAATTGGGGATCAGCAGGTTGCCCTGCAGGATATAGCTATAATGCAGATTCTGGTGTTTGTTCTCGTTCAGTAGAAGTTCCTGCTGAGTATGCAACAGTTACTAAGCGTGCTGTAAGCAGAAAAGGCGGATTTTCTGAATGGAGAGAAGTTGTTTGCGCAAACAAAATTACAACTTCTATGGTTCAGCAAGTACAAAGAGCATTAAAGGATAGAGGTTACGATCCAGGTCCAATTGATAATGTAATTGGTACACAAACAAAAGCAGCTTTAGTTAAATTCCAAAAAGACAATGGTTTACCAGTTGGTAACATGGATATGGAAACTTTAAAGGCTTTAGGTGTAAATCAATAAACAAAGTTCTGGTTACTTTTAAAAAGTAATAGAAGTTTTAAATTAAAAGGTTCTAGAAGGTGATATCTCCTACTTTCTAGAACCTTTTTTTTATTTTAGGAGGTTGATTTATAAATGATTGACAACTAATATTTAAGGTTGCCATGTTGCGTTGTTGCCATGTTTTATCGACAACAAGGCAACACGGTAACATCGCAACAATACAAGTTAATCTGTCAAAGACTTATAAATTGTACCATTAGGAGTATTGGTTGTTGATTACAAATCATATCAATGAAATCTAAAGCAAATTGTCTGAATATGTCTGTTAAACAAAATCTTTACTTCCTGTTATTGATGTTCTGCTCCTCTCAAGCAATAGCTCAAATTGTCAATGTCGAAGATAAGCGAAGTCAATTTACAGATAGTATACAATGGGTAGAGCAATTAGAGTTGGGTGCAAGTTTTACCAAAAACAAAAAGGAGGTTTTTTCATTAACAGGAAAGGCACAAATAGAATTTGTTTATTATGATAAATCCATAATTAGTTTGACAAATTTTAATTTTGTGAAAGCAGGGAATGAGAATTTTGTAAATGAAGGCTTTCAACATTTAAGGTATAACTCCAAAATAAAAGAATGGTTGACCTTTGAATTATTTGGGCAAGTGCAATATAATGAGCGGGCAAATATAGCTATTCGAGCTTTGGCTGGTACAGGTTTTAGATACCGATTGTTTAAAAAAGAAGCAGATAAAGCCTATTTAGGTACGAGTTATATGTATGAATTTGAGGAAGAATCAGAAGTGGAAATAAAGCATTATAACCATCGCCTAAGTACTTATTTTGCTTTGTCTTGGCAGCCACAACCCAATATTAAAATTGCTTCTACTAGTTATTACCAACCTTTATTCACTAACCCGAAGGATTATCGCTTATCTTCTCAAACTGCGGTTATTTTTTCTTTTTCTGAACGTTTGGATTTTAAAACGACTTTTTCTATTATTTACGATAGCCGAACGGCTATTGGCGCACCAAAAACAAGTTATCGTTTTTTAAATAGTCTACGATACCGTTTTTAAGGAGTAACTAGCTGATAAGGAGTATTTACTTCCATCCTTCGGCTACCAGTATAGGATTATAAATAATTGATTATAAATTAGTTGGCAATCAGATATTTATGTCTGACCTGAGTAAGTTCTCAAAACGAACGTCGTCAGAAGACGAGGAGATAGCCATTCCTAGTCTGGAGACTAGAAATATCGGCACTCGATGTGTCTAGTCTCCAGACTAGACACGACTATCCGCTGGTCTCCTGACCAGCATTGAGAACTTACTGACCTGAGACCTACAACCTGAGACCTATAGCGAATCCTTGTCCTTAGTCCATCGCTTTTAGCCGATTTAACAAGAAAACCATTTTTCCATTAACACTAGGATTAACATTAAAGAAAATATCATTGATCAATAACCAATCTTTTTCTTTTTTAATAGAATCAATTTGGTGATAAAATATTTTTTGAGCGTCTTTAAAATGTGCTTTCCAATAAATTGCATCTTCGGTTAAGGCAAAACCTTCTCGACAAGTACCAAATACAGTCTGATCAGCGACTAGCAGTACTTTTTCATCTTTGGCAGGAAATAAAAAATTACGACTAGCATTTTGTAATTTACGCAATGGCATTTTTATGAAGTCCGTATATATTTTGACTTCTTCATTCTTTAAATCCAAGAAATCAACGACCATTTTTTGTAAATCAAAATCGGCTTTCTTTTGCCCTTCATATTTCAATGCTTCATCAGGAATATTGACCTCATTTAAATCAGAACAATATTTGACCATAAAATAATCCAATAAGCCATCAAAGGATTTACTTAATAATAAGTCTACTTCTTGTGGAATAGTTGGTTTTTGAGTGATATGAATCGTATAAGCTTCTTCAGCTAGTTGGCGGGTACGCAAATCAAAAACTTGTTGGAATTCAGATTGCATCAAACGATTCATATAATCCTTTTTACGTTTAGGATTTTGAGTTTCCTTTATGCGCTGATCTAAAGCCTGGATAAAATATTGTTTGATGGTACTAGATAGCCCTTTTATTTTTCTAAAATCGAGGGGATATTTAGCCTTATATTGAAGAGGTTCTTCTGAAGGTGTGGATTGCTGAACCTTAACTTTAGCACCACAATGATGACAAAAACGGGCATCATCCAATAATTCGATGTTGCAAAATTGACAATTTCTCATAAATGAATAGTAATTATAATTGAGTAGCGGTTGAAAAGAACACTAGTCAAGAGCTAAGTTAATATTTTTTTTAGAGGACTCCAAAATATTTACAGGATGACTGGATTATGTAGGATTTACGAGATGGTTTTTTTATAATAATTGCCTGTTCTTTTAGTGGACATAATAAATTTAAAGCGCTTCTATCACCTCAGTTAATCGTCTAGTGATCTGTCATGATTGGAATGTCGAGTAATTGATCTTTACAAGTGTAATATCCACCTAACATTTCAATCTTAATATCTCGAATTTTCAGTGGAGGTTGAGTATTTACAATTTTAGACAGAATTAGGCATATTCCTATTTTCTCTATTTTTTAACAAAATAAGGCATATTTTTTGATATAAATATTAATTGATTATGTAATGTAAAATATTATGGAAATCAATTATTTATATATTTTTTGAATATAATTTATTACTAAATTATAAAATATTGATTTTCTGTTAAGTAATGCGTGTTGATTAATTGACTTGCTTTACTTTTAATCTATCTCTTTTACCAAACTCAGTCAGCACCTTAGTTTTAAAAATTAAGCTACGAGAAAACATTTTAAACCCTTCAACATAAGATTATTGACAAAAGAAATACTAAAACAATGTGCTGAGATAGTAACTATTTCAGAAAGATGACAAAAAAGCTTACACTATTATTATTGTTAGTTGGGTGTCTACAGTTTGGCCATTTATTGGCGCAACAAGATCCCATGTTTACGAAATACATGTTTAATTCACAGGTTTTTAACCCAGCCTATGCTGCGAGTAAAGATTTTTTATCTGTGAATATCTTATATCGAGAGCAATGGCTTGGACTTAGTCAATCTGCTGGAGGAAATTCTTTTAAATATTCTCCTACCACTCAAACCATGACTTTACAAAGCCCTATCGGCAAAAGAGTTTCTGTTGGTGCTACTTTGATTAATGATAGAATTGGCGCAAGAAGTTCGACTACTGCTAATGCGGTCTATGCTTACCACTTTCCCTTTGCTAAGGGTGAATTATCCATTGGTTTACAGATGGGCCTAATAAATTGGCGAGCAGATTGGAGTCGGTTAAATTTCAAAGACCCTCAATTTCAAGACCCTATTTATGCAGAAACTAATCCGACAAGAATAGTTCCAAATGTTGGCGTTGGTCTATATTACTATGCACCAAAATTTTACGCAGGTTTTTCTATTCCACACGTCATTGAGAATGATTTAAGAGACTTTATTGAAGATATTGATAACAATAATAGCAGAAATGGAGATAAATTTTATCGACATTATTATTTTATGACAGGTGCAGCGATTGAGCTATCTGGTAAAAGTTTGATATTTAAGCCGTCTCTATTAATTAAAAATGTTGGGTTTTTATCCGATTTTGCTGCGAATCAACAAACGCTTTCACAAGTAGGTGCACCGACTGAATTTGATATTGATTTTTCTTTATTCTTTAATGAAGTCTTTTGGATAGGCATCTCTTATCGTTCTGCTTTTGAAGTGGCCGCATTTGGAGGGGAGAGTTCTACTGATTCAGCGGATATCTGGTTTTCCTTTTTCTTAAATAATGGGATGCGTATTGGTGCAGCTTATGATTTTACTTTAACTAAACTTTCGAATAGTTCCAATGGTACTTTTGAATTGATGCTTGGGTATGATTTGGATTATAAAGTACGGAAAGTGCATACGCCGAGATATTTTTAATTTGGCTATATTTTTCTTATTTTTGCACCATGTTAAAACATCTAGAAGCATTTTGGGAATCGCAAGGCATAGACCCAGACGAGCACATCGGGAATATGTGGGGCTGGAAAGTCTCCTATATTGGACTTGGTGTATTGACCTTTTTAATTGCCCTGTATTTTTATAGAGCAACTTATTATCCACAAAATATTGACGCTACAACTACGATTCAAACAGAAGAAGTGATAAAACAGTAGTAGCTTGATTTATAAATGATTGACAACTAATATTTAAGGTTGCCATGTTTTATCGATAACAAGGCAACACGGTAACACCGCAACAATACAAGTTAACCTGTCAAAGACTTATAAATTGTACCAGTAGCACTTTATTTTTATCCACCACTTACTGGGGGAATCAAAGCAATTTCATCTCGTTCACTTAAAATATGCGTTTCATCACCATATTCCTCATTGACTGCTATCAATAAGGATTTCAATTCCTGCATTCTTGGATAATTTGCTTCCAATTTTTCTTTTAATTCCTTAACAGAACTCCCATCTGGTAACTCAAAATTAATAAGTGTTTTGCCGACGATATCTTTAGTGATGCCAAAGGCCATTATTTCTACTACCATATTTAATTCGAGTTGCGAGCTGCGGGTAGCGAGTTACGTAAAGATGAAATATTCACTTGCCATAGCGCATAATCTTTCCTAAAAACTCTAACCTACAACTTAGGTTATTTATTAATTTTTATGTTCCTAATTTAAAAAAATCTTAGTTTTACTATTATTTTTAATAATAGAAGGAAATCTCGATTCCTTAGAAAAATTGACTCAAAGTGATTTGGTTGGGGTAAAAGTAGCTTAGACCTCTGGTCTGATCAGCACAACGTACACCTTATTTACTTACTTCTCATTTTGAGCCGAAAAATTGTTAACAGAACTGTTTGAGTAACAAAATATTTCAAAAATGAAGCTAAAAGTAATTATAAGTATTTTGATTGCCACCTTTTTTTATATGAATTGTTCACCAACAGAGCAAAATGTAAAAAATGAACCCCAAAAATCAATTATTGAGTTACCCACTGAATCAAAAAAAGTCAAAGTTGGAGCTGCCAGAATTGACCAATATTTCGATTTAATTAACAACAAAAATATTGCTTTAGTTGTCAATCAAACTTCTATGATTGGCGACACGCATTTGGCGGACACTTTGCAGCAAATTGGGATGAATATTAAAGCCATTTTTGCACCTGAACACGGTTTCCGAGGAAAAGCAGATGCAGGAGAAAAGGTCGTGGATGGAGTGGATGTTAAAACAGGCATTCCATTATTATCTTTATATGGTAAAAACAAAAAACCTAGCTCTGCTCAATTAGCAGGTATAGATTTGGTTATTTTTGATATTCAAGATGTGGGCGCTCGTTTCTATACCTATATCTCTACTATGCATTATGTGATGGAAGCTTGTGCAGAAAATGGGGTAGCAGTATTGGTTTTAGATAGACCAAATCCAAATGGACATTATGTCGATGGGCCTATCTTAAACCCCGCTTATCAATCATTTGTAGGCATGCATCCAATTCCTGTGGTGCATGGAATGACGATAGCAGAATACGCTCGGATGGTGAATGGAGAAGGTTGGTTAAAAGATGGGATTCAATGCGATTTATCAACTATCTCTTGTGAAAATTATAACCATGAAACGGTTTATGAATTGCCGATAAAACCTTCACCGAACTTGCCCAATAATCGGTCGATTTATTTATATCCATCTTTATGCTTTTTTGAAGGAACAACGATTAGCGTTGGACGAGGAACCAACACGCAATTTCAAGTTTATGGCCATCCAGATTTAACAATTGGTGATTATGAATTTACCCCTGAACCAATGGATGGCGCAAAATATCCCAAATTAGAAGGGAAAACTAGTAAAGGATTTGATTTAACTAAAATTGATTTGACAAAAATAAGAACAGCTAAGGGTTTAAATTTAGATTATCTAATTAATACTTACCAAAATTATCCTAATAAAAAGGATTTCTTTTTGAAAAATCTATTTTTTGATAAATTGGCTGGTAGTGCGGAACTGCGGAAACAAATTATAGGAGGGAGAACTGCTGACCAAATAAAAGCAACTTGGCAAAAAGACTTAAATGAATTTAAACAATTAAGAACTAAGTATTTGTTGTACAATGGGGCGTTAAAACAGTAGTTTTTTGTTGAAAAATGTGATGTATTAACTGATAAATAGCCGTTTCTTTCTGATGGGTGGTATCAAAAAAATGATTTAAATGGGGGAGTAAATTTTGTTTAGTTTTTCGTTTTAGCCCTATTTTAATTCTGTTGGCTTTAGATTTATTAGTGGAAACACTCAGCGTTGGTTTGAATAGTGTTTCTTGAAAATTTTCACTTGGAAGAATGGTGAAATCATCTAATTTAAGTCGGTAGACATCAAATATAGCAGATAATAAACCGTCAAGGGTATTATCATATAATAGGATTAAATATCGTTTGGAAGAATTTTGCATAATTTTAACTGCTGCAAAGATGCGGATTTTTTATTTTTATACAAATAGTTTTGTGTTTATTTTTTAAATACAAAAAATTAACAATGAATTGTAATGCTTTCTTAGAATCGCCACCGAGCCTGTACCTTTACCGCCGACCGAGTTGGCTCTTCAATTCGATTGTTACCACTACTAAATCCATCCTGATTTGCCCAATAAGTTTGCGAATACCTAGCTTCTAAAGTTAAATGCCTTCTAGCTCGATATTTTAAATTAAAATAGAACCGAGTGCCTTTATTATAATAAGCAGGAATGGAAAATTGATAAGAAACATCATTTTCAAAAGCATAGATTCTTGCATTATAATCAGCCACATCAAAAATAGCAAATCGAGTCGTGAAAGAAAAAGGAATATTGACGGGTTTATAAATAATATCTTGGTAGGCCAAGAAGCCAGTACTTCTAATTGCAGATTGAGGACGAAATGTTTGATCATACCAAATTAGTCCTGCTGGGTTACTATTTTCTTCAATATCAAAAATCGACCATTCTAAGCGATTCCTCAATTCTAATCTTTTGGTTACTTTTTTATTAAGTTGAAGTCGGAAATTGGTCTTTTGTTTATACAGTAACTCATCGACTTTACTATTATTGATACGGTAACTTTCTTGTTTTCGTTCAAATTTCCAATGAAAATAAGCTTCCATATTTTTACGCTTAAAAAAAGTGATTCTGGCATAATACTCTTTTCCTTTGGAAGGGGCATCTGCTCGGAATCGTAACCACGGATGTTGCCAAGTATCAATGTAGCCCACAAACCGCCATTCATTGGTTGGGCGGACTTCTAATCCCATATAAAGCCCATTTTCATTCGTCGTCCCCGTTGTTTCCGAAAAGGTTTGTCCAAATAAACTATGGAAATTTCTGGGCATGAATCGACTATGGATGGAAAAGGAAACTTTAGGACTTAAGGTGGCGATAATCCCATTAACGGTTGCCAATTGCTGATTATCACTCCAAGCTGTTTCCCCAAAAAGAATGAAGTTTTTATAGAAATAAGTATAATCTAAACTAGCATTTAATAGTTGGTCACCTTTGAAAGCATATTGATTATAAGGGCGATTGGTTTTGCCTAATGCTTGGTCAAACTGATTGTATAAAAAATTTAACCCAATGCTGCCTTTGTGTTTTTTATATTTTAAACTGGAACCAATGGTCGTTTGATGTAAGGTGTTTTTCGATTCAATTTCTCTTTCTGTGCGGTGTAAACCTGATAATTGTAAAGAGGTAAAATTTTGTATTTCTACATCTACCTCAGAAGTGTCTACAGAAATAGTATTACCATCTCTATATCGAGTAGAAACAAAATTGCTTAATTTAAGGTGTTTACTTAAATTTAAGGTGACACCAGCACCCCTCAAATAATTTTGTTCATTGACCGAAGTAAAACGATTGAGTGCAGGCCCTGAACGACGAATATTGGTCACAAAAGCACCTTTTCCTGGAGAAAAGCCTGTATTTAGAATTAAACCTTGCCCAAATTGCGCTCGAAAATCCCCTAAGACGATTCTATCAATGGTTTTATTGACTTTTTTATACATGAAATGCGCTGACATAAAATCAAACCCTTGTTGATTTTTACCTGTGAAAAATTCTTCACCAGGGTCTTTTTCTAAGGTAATCCCAAAGCTGATTCTATTTTCATAGGTTTGGGCATATCGTACATAGTATTTATTAAGGTCGCCTCTATATGCAGGATTAGTGGCATCTGCTTTTGTTTTAAAACCTTGTGGCACTTCTAAATCTCTACTCCAACGAAGGAATAAATTCTTTTGACTTTTTTCCAAAATGGAAGCAAATGTCTCATTTAAATCATCTAAACTTCGATTGACGGTAACGAATGGCAAAATGCTATAAATGGTGGGCAAATCAAAACTAGGAATGGCTTGTAATTCATAAATAGAGAGTAAGTCTCCATTCTTTATTTTGTAACTAAGTAAACTATTAATTTGGACGGTATTGAGTAAACCTAAATTTTCTAATTGATATTCGTTGGCAGTGTTGAGATTTAATGGTTTTTGTAAATAATTATTCAAGGTCTCATAAATAGTATTATAATCAAAATCTACTTCTTCTTCTAAATTTTCAATATAACTTTCGATTTGGTAAGTTAAATCGTCAGGTAAGCCAATAGAATCAATTTGAGCCACCATTCGAGTGGTCAAAACCAAGCAGATACTAATAGTAATTAAATGTAGAAAAGTTTTCAATAATTTAGGTTGAGTATCAAATTTGCGAAAAAAGCACAATTTCTGAAAAAAAATTGAGTATTTTTTTGAAAAAAGACCTTTTGACGGTTCTTGCCAGTTTTTATAAATCTCCAATTATTCAACTAATAATAATTTGGCAGTAAAGACCGAGAAAGAATTATGTTCTGTTTCCAGAATAGGAAAAAATTAGGGCATTTAGATATTGTTAAAATGACAATATCTAATTTTGATTATTGAGTATTGCGTCCTAAATTTGTGTTATAATTATTAGAGGTTCAACTACATATTTTACGGGATAAGAATATAAAAAAATAAAATTTGACAAA
>JAFMDF010000306.1 GCA_017857395.1 Bacteroidota bacterium
TTTCGCCTACTGGTATCCATTCGTTTATTTGTTTTGGTGAAAAATTGTAAATTTAGCGAAATATGAGTTCATTTAGTAAAAATAGTTATGACTTTCTGATTAACACATAGTCATATAGTTAAAACACAGTAGGGAACATAGTTTGAGGTTTAAGCTATTATAACCGTACTATAAAAACTATGTGAACTATGTGTAAAACTCTATGACTATGTGTTAAAAATTAATATACCAAAACATGTCAAAGCCCAAAAACACTTTATCTATTATTGACCTCCTATTAGGTTTGGCAGTTAAAACACCAAGGCTGGAAGCAGTTACCAATAGCGTCAATGAATTACTGGAATTGCAAGATGATGCCCCAATTTCCATTGGTCATATTTTAGAAAAAAATGCCGTCATATATAAAGATAAAACCGCCATTCTTTATGAAGATTTAACCTATACCCACTTTGAATTTAATGGGTTGGTCAATCGTTATGCACATGTATTTGCAGCGAATGGCATCAAAAAAGGAACAGTAGCCGTTGTTTTTTTAGAAAATAGATTAGAAACACTCGTCTTAATTTCGGCTTTAGCAAAATTAGGGGCAGTTGCTTCTTTAATTAATGCCAATCAAAAAGGAGCGGTTTTAAAACATAGTATTGAAACCGACCAAGGTGATTATTTTATTATTGGGGAAGAACGTGTTGCTGATTTTGAAGCCATTCGACCCGAATTAAACAATTTAGAAAAGGCTACTTTTTTTGGTTTAAAAAATAATGGAGCACAGCTTATTTCATCTGATTATTTACCTTTAACCTCATTAATTAAAAGTGCCTCGACTGAAAATCTACCTATTACCCAAACTATCACTTTAGGCGACCGATTTGCCAATGTTTTCACTTCTGGCACAACAGGTATGCCCAAAGCATCTATTCAAACCCATAAAAAATGGTATCTCTGTTATCATTGGTATGGACAAGTTAATATGGGCATTAATTCGGACGATGTTTTTTATGTACCGATTCCGTTTTTTCATACCAATGCGATGATTGTGGCTTGGCCGAGTGCGGCATCAGGCGGTGCAGCTTTGGCGATTCGTCGAAAATTATCTATTTCTAGTTTTTGGAAAGATGTTGCCAAGTTTAATGTGTCTGCATTTATTTATATCGGTGAAATTTGTCGTTATTTGATGAATAAACCACCTGCTGAAACGGATACGATGCACCGCATTCAAAAAGTAGTGGGCAATGGACTAAGACCCGATATTTGGAAGGCTTTCAAAAAACGGTTTAATATTCCTCAAGTTTACGAATTATATGGGGCATCCGATGGTATCGTTAGTTATACCAATGTCTTTAATTTGGATTGTACCGTCGGTTTATGTCGTTCGGAATATGCCATTGTGAAATATGATGTGGATAATGATATGCCTTATAGAAATGAACAGGGATTTATGGAAAAAGTAACAACAGGAAATGCTGGTTTGTTATTGGGTCAAATTACCGAAACTGCTCCTTTTCCAGGGTATGTTAATAAGGCTCAAAATGAAGAAAAGATATTTAGAAATGTTCTAGTAACAGGTGACGAATGGTTCAATACGGGGGATTTAATTAGAGATTTAGGGTTTCATCATGCGCAATTTGTGGACCGTTTGGGCGATACTTTTAGGTGGAAAGGCGAGAATGTTTCGACCGCAGAATTGGAAGCTATTTTGAATCAATTTCCACAAGTTGCCCACTCTGCTGTCTATGGTGTTTCCTTACCAAAAATAGATGGCAAAGCAGGTATGGCTACTATTAATAATGCCCTTCCTTTGGGTAAATTTGATTTTCAACAATTCACTACCAATATTAAAAAAGCCCTTCCTTCTTATGCTGTGCCAATTTTTCTTAGATTTGTATTCGATTTTGAAAAAACCGCTACGCATAAAATCAAAAAGTCGGTTTTGAAGAAAGAAGGGATTTATCCCCAAAATGACGAAAATCTTATTTATGTTTTATTGCCGAAAGCGGCTATTTATACAAAAATGACGCCCGAAATCGCAAAGGCGATTGAACAAGGAGCGATTAATTTTTAGAAAAATGTAGCTTCGACGGCTGGTCTGAATAGCCTTAGTACACATCTACTCAGACCAGCGGTCTAAGCTACAGAAATTTACAATCATGAAAAAATCAACCTTATTATTTACTCTTTTCATTTTTGCCCTAATCATTGCCTGCAAAAATGAATCGACTACAGAAACAATGCCTGTCGCAACAGAAGAAGTTGCAGAGGAGGAAGAAGAAATAGACGAGCAATATTTATATGCTAGTAATTTGTATAAAGAAAATTGCGCATCTTGCCATGAAGCAAGTGTTGTAAAATTCATGCAAAAGGATTTCCTCCATGGCAATTCTTGGAATGAAGTCAATCGCTCTATTCGCTACGCCCATACGTTTATGGACAACGTGGATTTTGTTAAAACTTGGCCTGACTCTGCTTTTAATAAATTGACCGATTATATGTTGGTGAGTTTGGAGCAACAAACCATAGAATCTTTTGCTACGGATGTTGATTATTCAGGAACTATCAAATCAGAAAATCTAAGTTTTAAATTAGATACGGTAGTAAAAGGTTTAGAAATTCCTTGGGGCATTGACTTTTTGCCGAATGGCGATATTTTAGTAACCGATAGAAATGGTAATTTTTATAGACAAACAGAAGGCGCAGAAAAAGTATTGATAAAAGGTACACCAAAAGTGCATTATGATGGGCAAGGTGGTTTATTAGATGTCAAAGTACATCCTGATTTTGCTACGAATCAGACCATTTATATTTCTTATTCCAAGCCTAATAATAAAAAGGAATCCAATACAGCGGTTATGATGGCTAAATTGGTCAATGATGAATTGGTGGAACAAAAAATCATTATGGATGCGAAGCCTTATACGACTAAGAAATATCATTTTGGTTCTCGGTTAGAATTTGATAAGGCTGGCTATTTATATGTAACGATCGGTGACCGTGCTAACAGAGATGAAAATCCACAAGATTTAAGTAAATACCCAGGAAAAATTCACCGTTTTAATGCGGATGGAAGTATTCCTGCTGATAATCCTTTTGTGGATACAGAAGGTGCGATTCCATCTATTTGGTCTTATGGACATAGAAATCCACAAGGTTTAGTTTACGACGAACAAACCAATACCATGTGGGAAACGGAACATGCGCCAAGAGGTGGAGATGAAGTCAATATCATCCAAAAAGGCTTAAATTATGGCTGGCGAGTGATTTCTTATGGCATCAATTATAATGGCACAACTTTTACCAATACGACTCATCGGGATGGTATGGAGCAACCTGAATTTTATTATATGCCTTCAACTGGAACTTGCGGATTGACCATTGTCCGAGGTGATAAATATCCTGCTTGGGATGGTGATTTATTGGCTGGTTCTTTACGTTTTCGATATATTTCTCGCTTAAAAATGGAGGGACAGAAAGTAGTTGGGGAAGAACGGTTATTAGAAAACGTAGGTCGATTGAGAGACGTTAAAATGGGTAACGATGGCTATATTTATTTTACGGTAGAGAATCCAGGTATTGTCTTTCGCTTAATGCCTGTTGACGAAGCTATTTAATAAAAAACATGTTGATTTTTTCTTACCAAAGCGCTTCCTGAATTTGGAGTTCAGGAAGCGCTTTGGTAAGAATAACGGATAAATTCAAGATTGTATTAAACTATTTTGCCCCTTACAAACAAGAAGGGGCATTCCTATGTCTACTATACTTATCTCCCCAAAAAGTCCAGATTTTTGAATAAATAATGCTAGTCTGTCCTGCGAAATTAGCCTACCTTGCTCTTTAACTAAATGACCTACCTCAACAAAATCTTGTCTAGTTTTTGTATCTTGTTGTCAATACAAAAACTACGCCTATCAATAACATACGAATTACTTTATGACCACCTCAAAAAACAGGCGGCTCATTGCCATACTATTTGCTGACATTGTCGGTTATGATAGAGGTATTCGCTTTGATAAATAAAGGATTTATTATGCCGAAAAAAGAAGATTTAAAAGGAAAATTAAAAGCCAACTTTTCCATGCGAGTAAAATTTTATGGAACACGGGGTTCGATACCAGTCTGTTCAAGAGATTACCAAGATTTTGGAGGTAATACTTCTTGTATTAGTATCTCCATTCCAGATAAAAACATATTGAGTATTATAGATGCAGGAACAGGAATCCGAAATTTGGGCAAAGAATTAATGAATGATAAAAATGGCTTGCCAAAAGAGATTACGATAGGATTTTCTCATTTTCATTGGGATCATATTCAAGGGTTTCCTTTCTTCACCCCTGCTTATAATCCGAATGTCAAAATCAATATTTTGATGATGGGAAAAGGATGGGGGATTGATAAATTGAAAAAAATAATGATTAACCAAATGGGGGGTGCATTTTTCCCAATTGAAATGAAAGAAATGGGGGCACATTTTAATTTTTTAACGCTTGGCAGTAAGGTGGTTCAGCATAGTAGCAATATGTCTGTCAGAGCTAAATTGCACAGTCATCCTGGAGGTGCTTATAGTTTTCGGATTGAAAGAAATGGAAAAGTGTTAACCTTGGTGACGGATATAGAACATGGAGATACTATTAATATGGAGACCGTCGAATTGGCAAAAGGAGCAGATTTACTGATTCACGAAGCACAATATACCAGTGAGGAATTAAAAAACCGAAAGGGTTGGGGCCACAGCAGTTATCAACAAGCTATTCAAGTGGCTAAAATGGCAGGTGTCAAACAATTAGTAATGACGCATCATGATCCAGCGCATGATGATGTCTTCTTGTACAAAATGGAAAAAGAATGCCAGAAAGAATTTTCTAATTGCTGTTTAGCTAGAGAAGGAACGGAGTTTACCATTTGAAGCAGAAAATAATTGCCTCATCCCTAATGTCTCGATTCAAGGAGATTCAAAAGTCTATATTTCATGCTCTGGATAAACCTGTCGAGTTATTTGATTAAAATATTGCAAACCTCTATTAATATTAGATTAGTATTAACTTTTTATGGGCTACTCTTATTAATGCCTTCTAGTCTAGCCCAGTCCTTTACGGGGAAAAATAACCTTGAATTTTATAGCTCCTACCTTTAAAAGGTTCTGGGAAGGACAACTTTATTTATAATTTCAATTAACTCTAAACTATATAATTAATTATGAAAAAATTATTCACATTCACCTTATTGTTTTTATCGGTCATTGCTTTAACTGCTCAAATTCGATTAGATGTCGAGGGAGATGCTAAAATACTAGGCAATTTAGAACTGCTAAAAGCTTTAGGCGATTCTTCCTTATTTATTGGGGTAAATGCAGGAATCAATGATGATGGTAATAATAAAAATCTCTTCATAGGTAAAAATGCAGGTAAACTTACCCTTTCTGGCGGATCTAATACTTTTGTTGGGCATGATGCAGGACTTTCGAATACTGTTGGTGCTCATAATACTTTTTTAGGAAGAGACGCGGGACTTTCGAATATTGATGGATTTGAAAATACTTTTTTAGGAAGAGAAGCAGGTAGTAGTAATACCACTGGTGCAGCTAATACTTTTGTTGGCAGACTTTCAGGTGCTTCCAATACAACTGGAACTAGGAATACTTTCTTAGGCGTAGCAGCGGGTACGAATAGTGATTCAGTTGACCGAGCTATGGCTATTGGTTTTAATGCCAAAGTTGATTGTTCGAATTGCGCAGTTATTGGTGGCACTGGAGCTGATTCTGTGAATGTAGGTATTGGAACGGCTGACCCACAAGCAAGATTGGATGTGGTTGGAAACACTAAAATACAGGGAAAACTAGAAATACGACAAGCCATAGGTGACACTTTGTTCTCTAGTGATCCTCGATTAGATGTAATAGGCGATGCAGCTATTTCAGGGAATGTGACAGCTACTAAATTTATTGGAGATGGTTCTATGTTGACAGGCATAGCTGGTGGCAGTAGTGCATGGACAGTTAGTGGTGCAAATGTTTACAGAGATAGTGGTAATGTAGGAATAGGTATAATTAGTCCAGACCAAAAACTCCATGTTCATAAAGGTTCTGCTGGGAATGTCACCGCAAACGCTAATTCAATAGCTGTTTTTGAAAACAACACAGATGCTTATCTTTCTATCCTTCATCCTGCTACTACTGAATCGGGTATAATATTTGGAAACGAATTTAATAATTCTTCTGGTTCCATTATTTTTAATACAGCGAATAAAGGAGGATTTACTTTCAATAATGAGGGTGGCTTGCCAAGAATGGTAATTGATAATAATGGAAATGTTGGTATTGGAGATACTAACCCACTATCCAACCTTACACTAGGTAACAATTCGATGTTTGGCACTACGCTTGGCTTAAAGAACAGTTCAGTAGGTGGAAATTCTTGGACTATGTTTTCAACAGGTGCTTCCAATACTGAGGGGGTGGGAAAATTACTATTTCATGATGGAAATGCAGATGCTGTCAGAATGGTAATTGATAATAATGGAAATGTTGGTATTGGAGATACTAACCCACTATCCAACCTTACACTAGGTAACAATTCGATGTTTGGCACTACGCTTGGCTTAAAGAACAGTTCAGTAGGTGGAAATTCTTGGACTATGTTTTCAACAGGTGCTTCCAATACTGAGGGGGTGGGAAAATTACTATTTCATGATGGAAATGCAGATGCTGTCAGAATGGTAATTGATAATAATGGAAATGTTGGTATCGGCACAACTGCCCCTCTGACAGATTTACATATTAAGCAATCTACTTTCAATACATCAACTTCAGGTTTACGTTTAGAGAGTAATGCAACTACAGACTATTGGACCATTGCTAATTTTACTAATGGTGGTGGCGCTTTTAAAAACTTGGAATTCTTTTATAATGGAGCTTTTATAGGAGCTATTGATGCTGCTACGGGGGCTTATGTGGATGGTGTTGCTTTTCATGACCCAAATAGCAATAGTGATTCCAGAAATAGTAAAATTCAAACGATGGATAACGTGTTGAATAAGGTTAAAAGATTAAAGCCCTCCACAAAAAAATTGACACAAGGACGAAATGCACCAAAGGCTTGGGGTTTTGTAGCCGAAGAAGTAGCCGCCTTGTTTCCAGAGATTACCCCTGAAATAGCTGGAAAAAAAGGGATAATCTATGACTACTTTGGCATTTTGGCAATCAAAGCCATCCAAGAACAGCAAGAAATTATTGAAAGAAAAGGGAAAGCAACGGATGAATTAAAAGCCCAATTACAAAACCAAGAGAACCAAATCAATGACCAACAACAACAAATCAATGAATTAAAAGCTTTAGTAGAAAAGCTATTGGTTCAAAAGGAAGAAAATCCTACAGTTGGCAATCATGAGCTACAACTTAAAAAAGCACCTGCGCTTAACCAAAACCAACCTAATCCTTTTTATGAAAATACCTTAGTAGACTATTTTATTCCTGCTGATGTCAAAAATGCGAAGATTCAAGTGACGGCGGTAGACGGTAAAGTAATAGGCATCATAAATATCCCTGAAGTTGGAAAAGGACAAGTAACCATCAAAGCTAGCACTTATCCTTCGGGTACCTACTATTATTCCTTGATATTGGACGGGCAAATAATAGAGACGAAGCAGATGGTATTGACAAGATAAAAATGTACTAAATCAACTTCATGTTTCCTGAACATAATTGTTCAGGAAACATAAAAAGTAAACTTTCGGCTTAGTCATTCAGCAAATTGATTGTATTTTATTTTTTGATGAAAAGTTGACTACTTTCTTGTTCATTTTTTTGAATGCGTAAAAAATAAGGCGCTGCTGGTAAGGCAGCGACCTCAATGGTTTTTTGGAAGGTTTCAGTTGTTTTAAATGCAATGTTTTCCCAAATGGTCTGACCTTTTAAATTGATAATTGAAACTTTAAAATCGGCTATCCAATCACTCTTCAACCTAAATTGTAAATTGTTTTGAACTGGATTGGGGTAAATCGTTACTTGGCCAGCTTCTTGAATTTTTTCAAAAAGAGAAGTGACTTCTTGAGATTCATAAGCACCAATATCCACTAATCCATCTCGGTCAAATCCAGCTAAATCTTTTGCAGGTGCATTTTCATTGATTCCTGCATTGATGCCTGAACTATTACTAGCTAATCTAAAATCATTTGTAGCATCTTTAAAGTTAGGACTGGTACTATGCTGGTCTTTCGCATGATTTAATACCTCCGACATCGTGGCATTGAGACAAAGATTTCCTCCATTGGAAGTGACCTTAGCTTCGCCTTCTTCATTTTTAAATCCAGTTTCGGTATCTCCAAAAATATTATTTTGTAAAACTAGGTTCACATTATCACCTGAACCATCCTCCCAAGCATAAATACTTGCGGTACCTGCATCTGAATTATTGGCAAAAGTACAGTTGGTCAATTGCATTATATCTTGGTTCTCATCGGAATCATTTGCGGAGATCGTACCACCTGAAACGCAAGAATTATTCACAAATAAACAGTTACTAATTTGAGCATTGGTATTGAAGCTGATGAGCGCACCTCCGTATCCGCCAAACCCCTCCTCATTTTTAAAGGATTGGTTGCCATCAAAAATACAGGCATCGAATATTTGAGGTTCTGTAACAATTTCCTCCGCTGAGACGCTAACAGCTCCTCCATTTCTATTCGCTATATTTCTTAAAAAGGAAGTAGTATAAACCTTGCTAATGGTTCCGTTGAAAAGTCCTAAAGCTCCTCCTTGAACGGATACTTCATTTTCCTCAAATGTGGAATTCATTAAGGTTAAGGAAGTACCTTCTAATTCTAAATTGATGCCGCCGCCATAGGCTGCTTTATTTTTGTTAAAAGCGGATTGATCAACGATATAAGCCGCTTCCCCATACGCTTCTAAGCCACCTCCATTAGCCACAGCCTCATTTTCGGTAAAGGTGCAATTAGTAACGGTTGCCATTGCTCCTTCAAAACTATTACTGATACCACCTCCCCAATTGGCCTTATTTTTAGAAAATTGCGTGTTCTCAACTTGAATATTGGTCTCTTGTAAATAAATCCCACCACCACTATCTTCACAGGTGTTGTCCAAAAACTGACAATTAGTTATGGTGAAAGTACCTGCATCGTCCAAGTATAATCCACCACCATTAGCACTAGATATATTTTCACCAAAGGTATTTCCCATCAAAGCATAATTGCCTTCATCTTGTAAATAAACACCTCCTCCATGTCCATCTGTAGTGGTATTTTCACTAATTGTACTGTTATTTACAGTGAGGTTTCCTCCGAGAAGGCATATTATTCCAGCCCCTCCTGATTCAGCCGTATTCCCTGAAATAAAAGATTCGTTGATGGTGACAGTTGCCCCTTGCACATAAACACCTCCTCCAATCAAACTTGATTTATTATTGAGTATATTACAATTATTCATGGTTACGGTAGTACCATTTATTGGGTCTGAGCCATTTAAAATATATAAGCCTGCTCCTCTACCATCAGGTGAGCCTGAAGTTGCTTCATTTCCACTAATGGTACAATTTTCGATTAAGACCGTACCTGCATCTTCAAAGACAATTGCGCCTCCATTTTGAAAAACGCTATTGTCTGAAAAGGTAGAGTTTCTTATAGTTACTTCTGCAGCAAGCAAAACATTTAATGCCCCTGAAAAGCCTGTTGTAAATCCATTGGTAAACTGGCAATTGTCAATATTTAAAATGCTATTGTCTCCCACAAAATGAACGCCGGCTCCAAAACGGGCAACTCCTTCGTCAAATTGGCTATCTTTGATAGTAACGCTTGCTCTAGGTGTCAATACAAATAAACCAGCTCCTCTGAAGTCTGCACCATTTTCTAAAAAGGAACAATTTTCAATAATTAGCGCTATTTCTGGACTAGGGTCAAGGAAGATGGCCCCTCCTGCATTTCCTGCTGAATTTTCTAAAAAAATACAATTTTTTACGGTAAAAGAAGCACCTAAACTCAAAATGCCCCCGCCATTATTGGTGTTTTCGCCTGTATCGGCTGTTCTTTCTGTATGACCACCATCAATGGTTAATCCATCTAAAGTAATATCGGATAAGCCTTCATTGATAATCATTACATGAATACTATTATCTGCTCGGTTGGATAGTCGGTTGCCCGGTTTATCATCCCCTAAATTATCTCCGCTTAAAACAGTTGGATTATTTATAATATCTCTTTGGTCAAAACTAGTTTCGGTTCCTATAAAGCCACCAAATAAATTTATGTTTTTGGTAAGTATAAAGGAAGTCATTCGGTCGCCTGTTGTATAAGTTCCTGAAGCAATCCAAATATCCGCACCTTCAGCGGCATTTTCTAAGGCAGTAGGAAGGGAAGTATAAGCATCTGTCCAACTATTGCCTGAATTCGCACCTGTAGCATTGCTTTTGACATAAATAGTTTGTGCTTTTATAGATGAAAAAGACAAACTTAATAGGATAAAAAAGGTAAATACTCTAATCATAGTTTTGGAGTTTTTTTAAAAAAATATTTGACTACTTTATAAATCATAGAACCGAACAAATCAATAGGCTAAAACCATTTGTTTCGTCAACAAAACTTGTCCATTAGCGACTAGAGAATAGAGATAAGTGCCAGAAGGATAGCTGTTGGCGTTGATGGTTATTTGCCCATTGTCTGTTGGTGAAATAGGCATTTTGCGAATCACCTTTCCATTAATGGAAGTGATTTGCAAAAACGCCTTTTTGGTGTTTTGAGGGAGCGTATAATGAATGATTGTATTCTTGAAAAAAGGATTGGGTTGATTTTGGGAAAGGCTAGCTTTAGTTTCTAATGTCAATTCATAATTACCAGATGGCGTATTATTTGTTTGATTAGCTATCAAAGTGTTGACCAATGCTTGTAATTCCTTAATTTCTTTTTCAATGGTGTCACTCTCAAAAAAGTTACAAATTCAAAGAATTTTTCTTTTTTGA
>JAFMDF010000049.1 GCA_017857395.1 Bacteroidota bacterium
TAAGGAGGACATTTATCGTGTGAAAAATAAGGACATTTATCATGTAAAGTGACAGTAATTTGTGACATAAGTCACAGAATAATGCGTTTTCAAAATCGCTATCAGAAATAAAAAGGAGCGCACTAGCTTAACTTCTATTCTTAGTTGAGTTGCAATTTTTTTTAAAAAGAGAGAATCTAGCTTTAATCAATAGTTGTTTGAAGGAAATAGAAGTTTATTAGCTATTAATGAATCCTATAAATATTTGGCAAAAGATTCATCTAATCTTTTTTGTAACATCTATGGCGTAACCATTAATTTGATATGATTTCTACCCAATTCAACTATTCGCTCTTGCTCCATCTTTTTTAATAACCTAGAAACGGCTTCTCTAGAGCTATTCAATTCGTTAGCAATTTCTTGGTGAGTAATTTGAAAAGTATTTTTCTGATTAATTGTAGCTTTTCCTTGTAGGTAAGTTAATAAACGTTGGTCTAGTTTTTGGAAAGAAATGGCTTCAATGTAGGACATTAATTTTTCGTAGGAGACTTGGTAAGTTTCAAAAATAAAATTTTTCCAAGAAGGGTATTTTTTTAGCCAAACTTCCATGTTTTCTACAGGAATCATGATTAATTCTGTTTGATCTTCTGCAATAGCTTTTATTTCGCTTTTCTTTTTTTGAGAACAGCAATTCATAGACATCGCACAGGTATCTCCCGATTCTAGATAATATAGAAAAACTTCTTTTCCAGACTCTTCATCTTCTCTTAAAATCCGTAAGCCTCCTTTTAAAATGAGTGGAATGTGGGAAATATGTCTGCCATAATTCATGAGTACATCTCCTGAAGCAAAGGAAAAAATGACCCCTTTTTCAAGAATCTCTGTTCTTAATCCTCTTTCTGTAAGGACAGGAAAATATTGTTCTAGTGATATAGATTTAGGTAACATACTTTGGCTTATACGTCAAATTTAATAAACTGTTAGCAATTGTCTAAACTTAAGCGGTAATAAAACTATTTTTGCAGCTTTAAAAAGTACTTGTAGAAACCTATATTACTCAAATTATGGAAAAATACGATTTTCAAGCAGGCGCTACCTTATTGGTCAATAAACCTTTAGATTGGACATCTTTTGATGTGGTGAATAAAATTCGGTGGGCATTGCGTAATAAATTACAAGTTAAAAAAATAAAAGTTGGACATGCAGGGACCTTAGACCCCAAGGCAACTGGATTATTAATTATTTGTACGGGTAAATTCACCAAGAAGTTAGATACTTTCCAAGGAATGGGGAAGACTTATACTGGTACACTCAAACTAGGGGCAACCACTCCTTCTTATGACGTTGAAACCGAAGAAGACCAAACCTATCCAACGGAGCATATTGATAAATTATTATTAGATAAAACCAGAGAAGAGTTTATTGGTCCAATAGAACAGTACCCGCCGATGTATTCTGCCATTAAGGTAGATGGACAACCTTTATATAAAAAAGCAAGAAGAGGGGAAAAAGTAGAGGTGAAAGCACGGCCAGTTACCATCTACGAATTTGAATTTACTAGGGTGGAAATGCCAGAAGTAGCTTTTAGGGTATCTTGTAGTAAAGGGACTTATATTCGCTCACTTGCCTACGATTTTGGTAAGTTGGCTGGAAGTGGTGCTTATTTAACGGGGCTTTGCAGAACACAGATTGGTACGCACTTATTGGCAGATGCTTGGAATCTGGAAGATTTAATAGCGCATATTGAGACTTGCTAATTGTCAGTTATAACTAGCGATTCAATTCATCAGCCTTTGACGATTAAGAGTTGCGATGTTACCATGTTGCGATGTTGCTTCCTTAACTTGGCAACATCGTAACATGGCAACAAAAACTATCAACTAAGTATCATTTTATCCACTAGTTGTTAAACTAATAACCTGTCTAATGGTAACCAGCATTATGTGCTAAAGCACCTCCGCAAGAAGCACAATTACCTGCGGTACCTGCTCCACCTGCACAACCTGCACTACAGGTATAATGCCATACCCCTGCTGCATTCTGAGCTGGCTCTGGAGTGGCAGGATCTCCTGAAAAAGTAACATTCGATGTAGCTGTTTCTGTCGTTACAGGGCTAGGTGTTGGTGCGCCCGTATTATTATGGTAAACTGTATTATGCGCTAACGCATTTCCACAAGTCGCACAATTACCTGCTGCACCTCCGCCACCTGCACATCCATTACTACAGGTATAATGCCAGACACCCGCTGCATTTTGAGCTGGTTCTGCACCTGGGGCAGCAGGGCTAGCTGGTGCTGGTTGATTTAAATCTACGGCACCCTCGATAGGATATTTTGGTGCGGTCTTAGCTTCGTAACAACCTACAAAGCAACAGATAGCTGCTAAAAAAAGTAAAAAAGTAGGAATCGATTTCATGCAATTATAATTTTAATGATTAAATTCGGCGAGCAACCAAGACACTTAGTGCTTACTGAAAGTTTTGAAATTTAGAGTACGTTTATTAAATAATACTACATGAAATTACGGCTTTCTCTTCTTTTTGTTAAAAAAAATATAACTTATTTGTTTTGAATATGGCAAAGTTTGGCTAAATTATTTGTTATGAGTACCATTCTGGGCTACTTGTTAAATAATCTAACAATTCTAAAATGGATATTGAATCTTACTTATTAATAATTTTAGTAATAACTACCTTCCAATAATAGGAGATAATACCCCCCTATCATTTTAATAATAAACATACCGTTTCACCTTCGCAATATGTTTAGCCAACCGAATCACTTGACAAGTATAGCCATACTCATTATCATACCATAAATAAACAGTCGCATTTTTACCATCTTTGGAAATGATAGTAGAAGGGGTATCTACCACAGAAGTAGCCGTCATACCAATAGCATTACTAGAAACATATTCGGTAGAGTCAGAGTAGTGAATTTGTTCAAATAAGTCGCCATGAAAAGCGGCATCTCTCAACAACGCATTTAGTTGCTCAACAGTAGTTGGTTGTGCTAATGTAAGATTCAAAATTGCTAGGGAGACATTAGGTGTTGGTACTCTAATAGCGTTTCCTGTCAGCTTTCCTGCAAATTCGGGGATTACTTTAGTGACGGCACTAGCAGCGCCTGTAGTAGTTAAAACCATATTTACGGGTGCACCTCTACCTCTTCGAGGTTTCTTATGGAAATTATCTAATAGATTCTGGTCATTAGTATAGGAATGAATCGTTTCTATATGTCCTTTCTCAATACCTAGATTATCCAAAATCACTTTTAAAACAGGCGCAATAGCATTCGTCGTACAAGAGGCAGCACTAAAAACATTTTCTTTGTCTATTTTTGCTTCTTCCTGATTGACCCCATAAACGATATTGACAATATCTTCTTTGCCAGGTGCTGTTAATAATACCTGTGTTGCACCAGGACGTAAGTGTTGACTCAAACCAGTTCTATCTCTCCACACACCTGTATTGTCGATAACTATAGCATCTTGAATTCCATAAAGTGTATAATCAACATCAGCGGGCTGTTTAGCAAAAATAAGTTGAATCTTATTCCCATTCACTGTCAATTCTGAGCCATCTGCGGCTACGGTTATCATACCATCAAAATCCCCGTGGACTGAGTCAGATTGTAATAAAGCCGCTCGTTTTTTAGCTTCTTCATAGCGGTCTTTCATTTTTGGTCGAATGACAATTGCTTTTAGGCGCAACTGGTCACCTTTTCCCGTTTCCATGATTAACCGCCGAGCAGCTAATCTACCAATTCTACCAAAGCCATATAACACGACATCTTTTGCTTCCCCATTTTTATTAGGTACATCAATAAAAGCTCGTAATTGGGTAATGACAAAGGCATTCAAATTTTGAAAATGATGCTTGCCCTCTAGCCATTCTACAGCTAATTTTCCAATATCTACTTTACAAGGTTTTAAATCCTCAATATTGGCAAGGGTTTTTGCAATAACTAAACTTAGGGCAATATCAATTTCTTTGTCCGTATATCGTTTTGCATATAAATGGTTATTTATTAAAGTCGTCGTACTCGTATCATAAATATTTCTGCGAAAAACCGTTAATTCAATAGCTTTGTCGAAACGCAGTTCGCCTACTATTTTTAGCAATTCAAGGGCAAGTTTTTCTTGTTCTCTCCAGTTTTGTAAGGAAGCATCCGTCTGATTCCGAATTAAAAGCGTAGGTATAGCCATTTTACAGGGTTTTAAAAGTTTGATTTAATTAAATGGTTTAGGCAATTACTTATCTTTGATATTGGTAAACGAATAATATGTTTCAGTTTAAGCACTTCTTTATCAATGAAAGCACTAAGTAATGGGACAAAAATAAATATAGATTCTTTTTTAGTCAAAGGATTAGGCTAAGTCTCTTAAAGTGAACCGTTTTGTTAACCTAATCCTTTGATAGAATCTATATTTATTTTTCTTTCGTCCCTAAAGCACAAAATTAATCCCTATTTTTGGCGGATAAATAGAGAAAAGCACCAATTTATAGTACAAAATGACACTTTATGTTATTCAGAATTAATCCTAACAATATAGAGTGGCGAAAAATTCGTCAAATCGTAGATATATTAAAGGGCGGCGGTATTATTATTTATCCTACCGATACCATTTATGGATTGGGTTGTGATATTAATAATCAAAAGGCAGTAGAAAAAATTTGTCGCCTACGAAATTTAGATTACAAAACAGCTAATCTCTCTTTTATTTGCAAAGACATTGGGCAAATTTCTCAATATACAAAGACCATTGATAACCAAACTTTCAGAACTTTAAAGCGAAATTTACCTGGCGCTTTTACTTTTATCCTGCCATCTAATAATGAAGTCCCTAAGTTATTTAAAAATAAAAAACGAACAGTTGGGGTTAGAGTACCCGACCATGCAGTGCCATTAGCCATTGTAGAAGAATTAGGCAGACCTATCCTTACAACTTCCTTACGCTCAGATGATGACATTCTAGAATATTTCACAGATCCACAAGATATTTATGAGGATTTTAAATCCAAAGTAGATGCTTTTATTGATAGTGGTTATGGTAGTAATATGCCTTCTACCGTAGTTAATATGCTGAATGGTGAACCAGAAATTATCAGAGAAGGGTTGGGGCAGTTAAATTTTTAATAGGGCAGATTTTAAAAATTAACTTCAACCTCAATCTCAACATGAGCTAAAATGGAGATCTTCTTACTAGGTAAAATAATAAAATCTGTTGGAAAAAATTAGCCAGTAAAATCATCTGTAAAAAAATAAAGAGGATATAGATGAAAAAATAAAATAAATATTATCTTTAGCCAATTATAAAATATTCATTAATAGAGGCTTAGTCACGCTTTTTATAGTGAAATAGAATTTAAAAAAGAAAAACACCAAAAACACAAGCAATTTTATGAAAGTACTTCACATCAGTGCAGAGTGCTACCCCGCTGCTAAAGCTGGCGGATTAGGAGATGTGGCAGGCGCCTTACCGAAATATTTAACAGAGTCTGGTTGCGCTGCTACCGTCATTATTCCCAAGTATCATACAAAATGGATATTAGCTCAAACATGGAAAGCCGTTTTTCATGGTCGTTTTCCTATGGGTAATGAATCTATATCCTTTACGATTCAAAAATTAGAAGGTGGTGGTCTAGGATTTCCTTTATATGTGACCGATATTCCAGGGAAATACGACCGACCAAGTGTTTATTTGGATGAAAACGGCAAGGGATTTAAGGATGAGGTAGAACGTAGCCTTTGTTTTCAACAAGCTACTTTGCATTGGGTTAAGCAATTAGAACAATTACCAGAAGTGATTCATTGTCATGACCACCATACAGGATTGACTCCTTTTATGATGGAGCATTGTGCTGTTTTTAGTCGTTTGGCAAAAATTCCTACCGTTTTTACGATTCATAATGCAGAATATCATGGCACTTTTGGTTGGAATAAAGTGAATCAATTACCTGTATTTGATGGTCGAGTGGGCGGTTTAATAGATTGGGATAGAGCGATTAATCCATTAGCAGCAGCGATTAAATGCTGTTGGCGGTTGACGACGGTTTCTCCTACTTATATGCGAGAATTGCAATTGAATGCTGGTAATTTAGCCCCATTATTACAACAGGAACAGGCTAAATCAAAAGGGGTGTTAAATGGTATTGATGCGCAAGTCTGGAATCCTAAAACGGATCACTTAATTGCAGAGCATTTAAAACGTAGTTTAAAAACTTTTAAGCAAAAAAATAAAACAGCTTTAAAAGATAAATTTACCATTCAAGACGACTTACCGCTGATTACGTTTATTGGTCGGTTGGCAGGGGAGAAAGGTGCTAACTTATTAGCGCCCATGATTGACCGTTTTCTGCAAACAGGTAATAAAGCATCTTTTATAGTATTAGGAACAGGTGAACCGCAAATCCATCAAGCGCTTAAACAATTGGGACAACGTTATCCGGATTATGTCAATGTTGCTTTAGAATATAATGAACAATTAGCCCATCAATTATATGCAGGGTCTGACTTTTTAGTCATGCCTTCTAAAGTGGAGCCTTGTGGATTGAACCAAATGTATTCCATGCGTTATGGTACGATTCCTATTGTAAGGGCGGTCGGTGGTTTGAAAGACACCGTGAAAGACATTGGACAAACAGATGGCAGAGGCATTCAATTTATCCATTTGACAATAGAAGATGCAACGAATGCGCTTAAAAGAGCCACTAATTTATATCAAAATACCCAACAGTTTGAGAAAATTAGAAAAACTATTACCGCAATAGATTTTTCTTGGGAAAATTCTGCTAACCAATATATTGATTTATATAATTCAATTATCACAATAACAAAATAACGTTACCAGTTACCAGTTGCGGGTTGCCAGTTACGAACAACTCATAACCCGCAACTGGTAACTGGCAACCGCAACTTGAAAAACATGGCAAAGAAGCAAGCGAAAGTTTTCAATTCCTCCACAACAATCGGCAGAAAAATTGCTGGTGTAGAAAAACCTGTAAAAATGGTCGCCTTAATCTTAGGTGGTGGGGCAGGGACTCGATTATTTCCCTTAACAGAACAGCGGTCTAAACCAGCAGTACCAATAGCAGGGAAGTATCGCTTGATAGATATTCCGATTTCTAATTGTCTGAATTCTAATGTATCAAGGATGTTTGTTTTGACCCAATTCAATTCAGCCTCCTTAAATCAGCATATTAAAAATACGTATCATTTTGATGCATTCAGTAATGGTTTTGTAGATGTATTAGCGGCAGAACAGACGAGGACTAATGAAAATTGGTTTCAAGGAACAGCAGATGCCGTTCGACAATGTATGCCCCATCTAGTGAACCATGATTTTGATTATTTATTGATTCTTTCTGGGGATCAATTATATCAAATGGATTTCGAAGAATTTGTAAAAGATCATATCGAAAGAGCAGCGGACGTTACGATTGCCACAATTCCAGTAAATGATCGTGATGCCTCGGCATTTGGTATCATGAAGGTAAACAAAAAAGGCTATATTAACTCCTTCATAGAGAAGCCTGAAGCTTCTCTTTTACCGGAGTGGCAATCGGAGGTCCCACAAAAAGACAAAGATGCTGGTAAACATTATCTAGCGTCTATGGGCATTTATTTATTCAATAAAGCAGCGATGAATAAGTTGTTTGATGAATATCCTGATGCGACTGATTTTGGGAAAGAAATTATTCCTAAAGCGATTACCACTAATTATAGCGTAGCTAGTTATCAATATGATGGCTATTGGACAGACATCGGAAATATTCGCTCTTTCTTTGAAGCCAATGTTGAACTAGCTAGCCATATTCCACAATTCAATTTGTTTGATAGCGATAATCCTGTTTTTACTCGCCCTCGGATGTTGCCACCTTCCAAGATTTTAGCGGCTTATTTCCGTCGCGCAATTATTGCAGAAGCCTGTATTATTGAAGCAGATAAAATTGAAAATGCGATTATTGGAATTCGTTCCAGAATTGGTTTCCGAACAGTTATCGACAAAGCCATTATTATGGGAAATGAGTCTTTTGAAACGATTGATGAAATAGAAGCATTAAAAGCAAAAGATGGTATTCCACTAGGCATAGGGAATAATTGTGTGATTGAAAATGCGATTATTGATAAAGACTGTCGAATTGGAAATAATGTCAGTATTCGAGGTAGTATTGCCTTAGAAAATACAGAAACAGATACTTATTGTGTTAAAGATGGGATTATTGTTTTGAAAAAAGGAGCGACTATTCCGCATGGGACGCATATTGGGGGGTGATTTTTTGCCGTCCTCTCAAAAATTAGGGAAATTTTATCCTACATCCTACCTTAGAGGTTGAAAAAATACTCCAAGGTAGGAAGAGACATAGTAAAGATTATCCAAAATTACCTAATCACCGTTTCAATAGTTTTGAAGTTGTTAACCCACTTAGCATACTTCAACTCTGATACCTAAACCCTATGAATATGAACTTATCCAATTACCTATCTTCTATTTTAGTAGTTTGTTTATTTTTTACTGCTTGTCGCAATGCACCTGATTTAACGAATAAAGCATGGGATAAAACCGTCAAAATTAGATTACCTTCCGATCCGGAAATCTTACATTTTCTTGGCGCCTCAGATGCTGGATCCGTACAGATACTTCATCAGATATTCTTACCTCTAGCTGATTTTGACCCTGTTACTTATGAACTGGCGCCTGTTTTAATTAAATCCTTACCTAAAGTTACCGAAATTACGGAAGGCGAAAATGCTGGGCTAGTCACTTATGAATATGAAATTCGAGAAGAAGCAACTTGGGCCAATGGTTCGCCAGTTACAGGAGAAGATTATTTATTTACAGTAAAGGCAATGTTTAATCCACATAAGCGGTCAGGATATGCATCTCAATTTAAAGATATTAAAAAAAATTAAAATAGATGCGGCGAATCCTAAAAAATTTACGCTTTTTTCGTTGCCCTATATGACGGGACTTAGGGCTTATACTAATATGAATCCACTTCCTACCTATTTGTATGATGCTAAAGGAATATTGGCTAATTATACTTTGAATGATTTGATGGATAAAAAAGACGTATTAGATAAAGCGGACTTAAAAGAATTAGGAGAAGTAATGTATAGCCCTGAATTTATTCGTTCACCAGAAATTTTACAAGGTTCAGGAGCTTATCAACTAGAAGAGTGGATTACTGGACAAAAACTTGTTTTAAAGAAAAGAGCAAATTGGTGGGGAGATAAAGTTGAGAATGGTAACAGGATGCTAAAAGCTGTTCCAGAGAAAATTATTTATAAAATTATTCCAGATGAGAATGCGGCTATTTCTTTGATGAGTAATGAAGAATTAGACGTTATGGCAAAAATAAACTGGACGTTTTTTTTGAATCAAAAAAAGAAATCTCAATTTGCTAATAAATATAATTTTTATACCCCTGATTTTTTTGGTATTCGAATGATGTATTTTAATACCTTAACAGAAAAGTTAGGGGATAAAAAAGTAAGGCGAGCTATTGCTCATTTAATGAATCGAAAAGAAATATTTAATACGGTTTTTTATGGTTACCCTATACCAGTTGACCAGCCCGCTATACCAGCAGCACCTGCTTATAATAAAGAATTACCGCTTATAGATTTTAATGTATCCAAAGCTAAAAAATTGCTAAAAGAAGCAGGTTGGGAAGACACGAATAATGATGGTATTGTTGATAAAGAGATTAATGGAGAACGAATAAATTTAGAGATAGACGTAAGTTTTTCAACAAGTAATGAGGATTATATTGCCGTTGTAGATATTTTTAAAAGCAATGCATTAGAAGCGGGCGTAAAATTAAGGTCTCAAGTTTTAGCAGGAAAGGTTTTATTAACTAAAATTAAAAGTAGAGATTTTGATATATCATTTGTTTCTAGTACAGGTTATCCGTTTAATTTAGATCCTGAACGAAAGTGGTCTTCCCGAAGCCCGAATAATTATTCTGGATTTGGAACAGCGGAGTCCGACCAATTGATTCAAGAAATTAAAGGAACTATTGATGTTGAAAAACAAAATGAATTATTCAAAAAATTATATGCCATTATTTATGAAGAACAACCCTGCTTATTTATCGGTATAGATAAAGATAGAATTATTGTAAATAAAAAATTTGGCGACATTACTGCGCATGGTTTTACGCCTGGGTTCTTACCACATGAGTTCGATGGTAATGCAACGGTTTTAATGCATAAAAATTGATGATAATAGATTTGAGTTAATCTTGTCATTCTAAAATAAAATGGTGTGGAAAGTGCTTCAAGAACTTCAAGTTCTTGAAGCACTAAATTATTAGATATATATCAGCTGCGGCACAACTCAGAGAGTTGTGTTACTGTTACCTCTATTCAAACCTCTTCAAATCCCCTTTCCTAAATTGCCATTCTGGCGTTACCAAATTTCCAGTAAACTGTTGATTATACCAAGGACTAATAGCTTCATTTATTGGATTTTGTAAAATCTGAATATCCTGTGCAGGCATGTAACTTTGTGCTAATAAAAATAATTGTTTACCTGTTTCCTGATGTTTTGCCATATCTACTACTATAATCGCATGTCCAGGACTTCCACCTTGAATAAAAATATCACCAATTTGCATATCTTCAAAAGCGATACTTGGCAATTCTTTTGACAAGGAAAGCGTACCTGCATAGGCAAAAATCAGGTTCATATAAGCTCTAAAATCTTTATAAGTATTTGACGGAGTCTTAGCTGGATACCAAGTTGTTTTATTTCCCTCAATCCGCATTCGATTCCCCTTCATCCATTGAGTATAATCGACTTGAAAGCCATTCGTAAAATCAAAATGAATTTTATCATAAGCCTTTTGCTGCCATAAATATTCCCCTCGTAGGCGCATAATCGCATCTGCACATTGCTGTAAATCTCGTTTGCCAATATCCATGTCTATTACGCCAGCGTACACATTGGCAGCGTGCTTAGTTGCCCCATTATAATATTGGACTTTACTGCCATCTGGTTTTAGTGGTAAATTTTGTAGGTAATCCGCAAAAGAGTTTTGTGGGACGGTTACTCTCTGAAACCCTTCGGGGAGGTTAAAACGAGTTTTAATAGTTGTACCAGATTTATTAATCAAATTTTTAGGCTTCTCTGTTTTAAGCGGTGCTTCTTTTATACTATTTTTTGGTGTATTTTCTGATTTAAAAGCAATGGCTAATAAAACCATAAATAGACCAATAATCCAATAAGATAATTTCATAAATAGGACTGTTTTTATTGTGATTAGGGATGTGACTAGAACGAAATCACTTTTCTATTTCTTACAAAAAAGCATTTTATTTATAGAGAAAGTCGAAAATTGGACAGTCAACTAGTCAAATCTATTCGTTTTTAGGAACAATGCCCTATATTTGATTTTCTGTAGCGCCAAGCTCTTGCTTGGTGTGTCTATCTATTTTTTCATTGATACCAAGCCGTTCCGATAACTATTGGAATAGCACTACTGTAAAACTATGTTTAAGAAAACGACCATCAAAAAAATAAATAACTGGATAACGGAAGGTTTTGAGAAACGCAGCGAAGAAGCGTCTAAAGAATGCTGTGATTATTTCCTGAAAGCATGGGACGCCTTGCACAAAAATGCACCTAAATCCTACCGTGATTTTAGCTTGCTCGTTGAAAAATACAACCAAGATGAAGCGGACTACGATTGGGGCGGTTGGATTTGGGAAGTAGGGGAAGAATTGGGCAACGCAGGTAAGCATCATCCAGAATGTTTGGAACACCGCATTGAATTTATTGAATCTTTTAAAACTCGCTTCCCAGAAACATCAGATGAAGAACTAATGGAGTACCTACAACGGACCTTGATTAGGACTAATTTTTTGCTCAAAAAAGATGAAGCAGGGGAACAAGCGGTCAAAGATTTTTATAAAAAAATAGATTATTCTGTTTGGGGCTATATTGAATGGGGCGATGCGTTAATTAAGCGAGTAGCAGTACCCTCCAAAGCTATTTACGAGCAAGTATTAAATATTTATGAAAAGGGATTGGGCTTGGACGATGATGAAGAATTTATGGATATTTTAAAGAGTAGAATCACCCGTATTCAACAAAAGATGAAAAATCTCATTGAGTAAAATAAGGATAATAGGCTATGGAGCATTCAGCAGGTGTAAAGAATTATTATGAAAAGAATACTAACAAATTTCTAAGATTTCATAGAGATGCGGCAACTAAGAGCATTCATCAACCACTTTGGAAAGAACCGCATTTCACTTTAAAAGAAGCGGTTTTTTATGCCAATCAATTAATCCTAAAAGAGATTGAAGCTTATCCTGAAAAAGAAAATTTAACGGTGATTGATTTAGGTTGTGGAGTAGGAAGTAGTCTTTTCTATTTAGCAGATAATTTAGATTTACCAGCTATTTATTATGGCGTTTCTATTAGTGAAACACAAATTAATATTGCTAAAAAGGAAGTAGTCTACCGAAAAGAAAATAACCCATTTGTACCTAATTTCCACTTTATAGCAGCAGATTTCACCCAATTACCGACAACTATTCCAACTATAGATATTGCCTTTTCCATAGAAGCGTTTGTGCATGCTTCGGCAGCAGAGAAGTATTTAGCACAGGTTAGTCAATACCTGAAGAAAGGGGGTAAATTGATTTTGATTGACGATTTTTTAAATGATGACGTTGATAGAAATACCTTAGACTCAAAAGCACAAAAGGCAATCGCTGATTTTGAATATGGATGGATGGTTAATAGTTTAAAAACCAAAATGGAATTAACTAAAATTGCTGCCAATTATGGATTAACGATTATTGAAGAGGAAGATTTAACGTCCTATATGCGGAATAATACCTTGAAGCATAAATGGATTCGTTTTTTAGTATTTTCGTTTCGATGGATATATGATTTATTACCGCAAAAATCGCCTTATTTTCGTTCATGGATTGGCGGGAAAGGAAAGCAATATTGTTTAAAAAAAGGAATAATAAAATATAAAAAAATAGTGCTGGAAAAAAATAGGAAATGAAATTTTATGAAAAAACAATTGTTTTATCGTAATTTACGCACGTTGTATATTTATCCAACAATTATTTCTTTTTTTCGTATTCTAACAAATACTACTTATTCTATAACTTCTATAACCAACAATCAAAAAATTAAAATTATGGCTGACAATTTTAAGAAAATTGAATTACAAGATGAAGCTAATCACACTTCTATTATTCTAAATGGTGCTTCTGGAAATATAGCACTAGGTGGTGGCGGACATGGTGGAGATATTGCAATGCGGGATAATACAGGAAAAAATACCATTCATATTGATGGTAATGATGCGAATGTAACGATTGGAGGGAATGGTCAACAAGGAGATATTTATTTAAAAAATACAGATGGTCAGCAGACGGTAAGAATTGATGGAGGTAAAGCTAATATTGAGATTGGTGGTGCTGGTGCAGAAGGAGATATTGCGTTAAAGAATACGGAAGGCAAACAGACAATTCATTTGGATGGTGGTAGTGCGAATTTGAATATGGGAGGCGCTGGTGCGCAAGGAGACATTGGTTTAAGAAATGCGGAAGGCTATCAGACCATGCACTTAGATGGTGGTGGCGGAAACATTAATCTTGGCGGCGGTGGCGCACAAGGAGATATTGGCTTAAAAGACCACAAAGGCAAGCAAACTATCCATATTGATGGAGGGGATGCGAATATTACCGCAGGTGGAGCAGGCTATAATGGAGAGTTAAAATTGAATGATGGAGAAGGAAAAGCAAATGTTCATTTAAGTGGTGGAACAGGCAATCTTTCCTTAGGAGGAGATGCACACGATGGCGATATCTTCTTAAAAACTTCTAATGGCAAAACTAGAGTAGAGTTAGAAGGTCATGATGCACAAATTAAAGCGTATAATGGAGCAGGTAGCTTGACGATTCATGCGAATGGAAAAGAGGGTTCTTTAATGTTGGGTGGCGGTGTTTCTGATGGAGAATTAATGATTAAAGATGGTAAGGGAAATGTAACTATTGAATTAGATGGAAATGGAGGTATTATTAAAGTGAATGGCGGTACTTTAACGCCAGCAGATTTTGTTTTTGAAGCAAATTATGGCTTACCAAAAATTGAAGAGGTCAGTAAGTTTATTCAAACCAATAAGCATTTACCGAATGTACCTTCTGGTGCTGAAATGAAAGCGAACGGTTTAGATTTGAATGCTTTTTCTATGACATTACTACAAAAAGTAGAGGAATTGACTTTGTATATGATTGAGCAAAATACAATGATTAAAGCGCAGCAAACAGCAATTAATGGATTGAAGCGAAAGCTAGAAGTGAAGAATTGATACAAGATGAACAAGTAAAAAAGTCCCAGAGGACTATTTTACGAGATGAACGCATGCAGACGGGATGGCTATAAGATTTTTATCAAGATTTTTCGCAATTTAAAATATTATGAAATGCTCGTTTTCTATTTTGGAAGACGAGCATTTTGTATTTAAATGAGTGTTACTAACACGGGATTGATGAGTCCTAAATGAAAACATAAAAAATCATTAGAGCGTCAAATAAAAGATTGATAAATATTATTTTTTTAACTGACGCTCTATAATAAGTCAGTGTCTCTCAGTGTCAAAAATATATATTTTGAAAAAGAATTACCTATATTTAGTTAGTTTATTAATACTCCTAACCAATTGTCAAGAACAAAGCATATTACCACCTAATAGCCCCAATTTTCTAGTTATTTTAGCGGATGATTTAGACTATTCAGAAATTGGCTGCTATGGCGGAGAAATTCCTACACCACATATTGACCAATTGGCAAAAGAAGGTGTTTTATACACTAATTTTTATACCGCAAAAGAAGATGCTAAGACTAGGGCAATGCTGTTGACAGGGACTTCTCAAGCATTAATTCCGACAACGAACGAGTTGCAAAAAGAGGCACTAACCATTAGCCAATTACTAAAACAGGCAGGTTATAGAACATTGATGAGTGGGAAATGGAACTTGGGACAGAATAGAGTAGATGCACCTGTGGAAAATGGGTTTGACCAATCTTTTGCCCTCATGGAAGCACAAAGTAATCATCTTGGCAATAAACGCTATTTTCCTGCTATTTTTAGAGCGAATAATAATATTCAAGAAATATCAGAAGACTTTTACACCACGCAATATTTTACTCGACAATTATTGTCTTTTTTATCTACAAATAAAAAGAAACAACAGCGAAAGCCTTTTTTTGCTTACCTTTCTTTCACCGCACCACATTATCCACTGCAAGCGTCTGAAAGAGCCATTCAAAATTTTAAAGGCCAATATGAGGAAGGTTATTCAGCCATTTATCAAGAGCGATTAGCGAATCAATTGTCAGTAGGCATTCATGTAGGAATAGATAATTTAGCAATACCTGCTTGGGATAATTTGACTAAAGAAACCCAAATGTATGAAGCTAAAAAAATGGAAATTTATGCTGCGATGGTTCATGAAATGGATAAATATATTGGCCAAATCATCGATTACTTAAAAATTGCCAAACAATATGATAATACCGTTATTATCTTTTTATCGGATGGTGGGATTACTAAAATGGAAGCAACACAGTTTACGACGATTGATAATAGTCTTGAAAATTTAGGAGCGGCGAATTCTATAGTTGCTTTAGGAACAAATTGGGAAAGTCTAAAATTGGGAAATAAAGGAAATCAAATTAAAACTGATTTTGAAAATACCATAAAAGCGCCGCTGATTATTCGTTCTCCTTTATTAATAGGGCAGGAGGGAAGTAGAGATAAAAAACAACGTACCGTCTTGGATATTACACCAACGATTTTGAAATTAATCAATTTACCGCATCCTAGCGAAAATTATTTTGAAGAAGCTTTAGTTCTAGAAGGAAAATCTATTTTTTAGTAGGCACTTTTCTAATTCATCACTCCTCACTTATAACTCCTCACTCAATTAAACCATTCGTTTATGCCAACTTTCGCCCAAAGGTTTGACCCAATTAGCATCAAAATCACCTTTGGTCTTCACCAAATTATCAAAAACTAACGTCTCATCGTTAATCTTGCCAGTCTTGTATAATTCAGCGAATTCCATTCTAGGAGCAGATTTTACCACCTCGCCATCTTTGTACGTAAACGTCATTCTATCAAATAAATCAATTCCATAATGTTGTTCAATTTGCTTGATAAAACGAACGGATTTATCAATAGAACAGCCACTTGCCCCAGCTAAACTTTCATCGACCATTAACACAATAAATTGCTGGTGATGAATATCTCCAAATGCTCGAAGTTGATTATTATGGCTGACCCAACTGGTGGTGAAATTAGCAATATGTTGGCGAATTTCTGCGATTTTATCAGCTGGTAGGGCTTGTTGAGCTTGGTAAATCCAAACTCTGGTCGTATCAGGAAGTATATCGTAAGTGGTCAATGTTTTTGATATTTTTAAAAGATGAATCGCTTTGGAATTAATTGTTTGATGCCTTGTTTCTAATGTGATAGAAAGGAGCAACTATAATAATAAGGCTTTTCAACGAAAAAAGTTGAACTATACTTTCTTGTTTATTCTTCCTTCCGCCTCTCTACAATCCATTATTATTCACAATCAATTCCGCCAAATCATAAACCATGACAGATTCCTGTTTTTCTGCTGCTTTTACACCATCTGACATCATGGTTAAACAGAAAGGGCAGTTAGCAGCAATAATATCTGCTCCTGTAGCCAATGCTTCTTCTGTGCGTTCTGTATTAATTCGCTTATCGCCTGGCTCATCTTCTTTCCACATTTGAGCGCCACCTGCACCACAACAAAGGCCATTTGTTTTGCAACGTTTCATTTCCACTAAATCGCCATCCAATGCTTCCAAAACCGACCTTGGTGCTTCATATACCCCATTCACTCGACCCATGTAACAAGAATCGTGGTAAGTGATTTTTTTGCCTTTAAAAGCACCACCTTCTTTCATCTTAATCCGCCCATCATTAATCAATTGCTGCAATAATTGCGTATGGTGAATGACGTCATAATTACCACCGAGAGCAGGGTAATCATTTTTCAAGCTATTAAAACAATGCGGACAAGCCGTCACTATTTTCTTGACGTTATACATTTTTAACGTCTCTATATTTTGCAAAGCAGACATTTGAAACACAAACTCATTTCCCGCTCGTCTAGCTGGATCTCCCGTACAACTTTCTTCATTTCCCAAAATGGCGAAATCAATCCCGACTTCGTTCATTATTTTGCAAAACGCCACTGTTACTTTTTGCGCTCTAGCATCAAAACTTCCTGCACAGCCTACCCAGAATAAAATTTCTGGTTCTTTGCCTTCGGCGGAGTATTGTGCCATTGTTGGTATTAGTAGTTCTTTTGACATGTTATTTATGGTATTAGGTATCGGGTTGCAGGTATTAGGTTTAAAACACACAAACCGAATCTTAAATATTAGCTTTTGTACAAAATTTTTTAATGGTATTCTTTTGATTAGAACCGATGTAATTTACGAGTAATTGATAATTACCTTTATCTGCTTGTTTTAATGAATAGAAATATTTGCCAATTAAATCCTCTCTTAAAACAGTAAAAGGAAAATATCCATTTTGTATTAAAATAAAGCTGCTTAATAACCTTGCTGTACGTCCATTACCATCTTGAAAAGGATGGATTGATATAAAAGCATAATGTAACCAACTTGCAATAATTAAAGGGTGAATTTCTGTTTTTGATACATTATTTAAAATAGTTATTAGATTATCCATTTCTGCCTCTACATGTTCAGGAGGACAGTATAATATTTTTACACCGTCTTTTGTAGTTGGATTATTTGGTCTAACTTTGAATGCTCCTTTTAAAAGCGGAATTTCAATTGGATGCCCTAAAGCATTTCTACCAAATGCACTATCCTGATGCCGAGTCAACAACTGATGTAAAGACCGAACAAAAGACTTTGATAAAGGTCTATCTTCTTTAACCATATCAAAAACAAAGTCCATGGCTTCTAATTGGTCATTCAGATGTCCTAATAATTTTGGTATCGGAATATTTGTATCATTATGACTTAAATAAGATGCAACAAATCCTTCTCTTATTAATGTTTCTGTTACGCCTTTATCGAGGTCATATAATTGTTCAATTAACCCTGTCTCAATGGCGTGTTTTCTTTTGAGTCGACCTAAAAATTCCTTAAATTCAGTAGAAGTATTTTGTGAAATTTCTCGACGGGCAAACCAAGATGGAGCAATATCATCTAGTACAGAAGTATCACACTTTCGCCAAGAATCCGTAAATTCCACAGGTCTCCATAATCGAAATACTTTATCCAAAATTAGCTATTAGTTTATAAAAATGATTAACTATCTACCCCTTACTATCCGCCACCGCATCCTTCGCCCATTTATCCCGATCATCAGGAATTTGCCAAACCGCACCAGTATTTTCAATACTCGTAAACATTGGCACCCAATCACTAGGACCAGCAGATTCCGTTAAAATCTCGTAGCGACGCATTTTTAGAATAGGTTCTAATGGATTAATCATAATCGGACAAGCTTCCACACAAGCATTACAAGTCGTACAAGCATGTAATTCTTCTCGGCTGATATAATCGAAAAGCGATTTACCATCGTCGAAATTGTCTTTCGTCAAAGTTTTCGCTTCTGCCTTTAATTCTTCTTTGACATATTGTAAATCACCAGTATCTAATTTTTCGCCGATTTCGGTGGCTCTATCTCGAATATCCATTAAAATTTTACGAGGCGATAACTTTTTACCTGTTAAATTGGCTGGACAAACAGAGGTACAACGACCACATTCTGTACAAGTATAAGCATCAAGGACATTTTTCCAAGTCAAGCCCATCACGTCTTTCGTACCAAATTCTGGTAATTCCTCATCCATTGGTGCATCTTCTGCGCCTTCGGTTAAACCCATCATCATTTTTACTTCGTCCATGATGGCAGGCATATTTTCCATTTCTCCTCTAGACCTTTGTGGAGCAAAATAAGTATTTGGGAATGCCAATAAAATATGTAAATGCTTAGATTTTGGTAAATAATTTAGGAATCCAAAGACGACTAAAATATGCAACCACCAACCGAATCTTTCAACAAGGTGCAAAGTGCCTTCCGTCATACCACCAAATAGGGCAGGCCCTAAAGTGTCACTAACCGCCATCGTACCAATATCATAAGAAAGTCCTCTATTTTGTAAAACCGCATCTGCACCATTCATACAAGTAATACCAACTAATAATAATAACTCCAAGTATAAGATAAGATTACCATCTAATTTGGGCCAACCTGTCATTTCATCTTTATGGAAACGAGGTACTTTTAATAAATTTCTTCTACTTAAAAATACTAAGGTGGCGACGAAAGCTAAAAGAGAAAGAATTTCAATAGAGTTGATAATTAAGGTATATAAGCCACCTAAAGAATGCGCAAAAAAGCGATGTGTTCCAAAAACGCCATCCACTAAAATTTCAATCAATTCAATTTGTGTAAATAAGAAAGCTACATAAATGAATAAGTGAAAAATCGCAGGAATCCACCGCTTAAACATCTTCTTTTGCCCAAAAGCAATTAAAAGGGTATTCTTGATGCTTTGTCCAGTATCCAATTCATAATCTACGTCCTTTCCTAAAAGAATATTTCGACGAATTTTCATATACTGCTTGCCTGCGTAGCCAAAAGCTACGGCTGCAATGATCACAAAAAGTATCTGTTGTATCATAAATTAGTGATTAATGACTAGTTGATTAGTGACTAGTTTTATTGTCATGCTTTTTGAAAACCAAATCCGAAAAAAAGCATAATTTTTCAATTCTATTGACTAGTTTTTAATTTTTGCGGGAGCTTGCATTGATAGTTAGCGCTACAAATATACAGCTTGCTAAAAAATATCCTAGCGAAAATTCGCTAATTTTTATTTATTTTCAAAAATTTAGCCAACATCTTTCGGTCAAGTAAAATGCTAGGTCTATATTTGAAGCAATTATAGGAAAATATTATTATATAATGGTTCAAAACGAGGGATTTATAGCATTGGAGCAATTATTTATAATAAAACTAGATAATAATCTGAGTTGCGAGTTACAAGTTGCGAGTTAGCATACGAATTAAATTTGAGTAGAGCATATTCAAAATTTAAGTAAAATCGTATAGAACCCGCAACTCGCAACTCGTAACTCGCAACTTGAGTTAAATAATGAAAATATTAAACGACCGACAAATTGCACAGAAAGTCAAAAGATTGGCTATTGAAATATTAGAACATAATTTTGGGGAGTCAGAAATTATTCTAGCGGGAATCAATAATAATGGGATGGTTTTCTCGGAATTATTATTACAGGAATTGACCAAAATTTCTAATATGCCGATTACCGTTACTCGAATTAAGTTGAATCCTGCTAATCCTTTAGCTTCGGATATTATTTTAGAAATGCCTCCTGAAGAAGTAAAAGATAAAGTGTTAATTATTGTGGATGATGTGGCGAATACAGGACGAACAATTTTTTATGCTATCAAACCTATTTTAGAAGTATTACCTAAAAAAGTAGAAGTGGCGGTGTTGGTTGACCGTTCCCATAAGTCTTTCCCTATCCGAGTCGATTATTATGGACTGTCTTTAGCAACGACCTTGAAAAATAATATTGATGTACAGATTCGAGAGGTAGAAGAACGAGCAGTTTTTTTGAATTAGTTTTGTTTGCCATATTAATAAAAGAACACAGCAACTTGTAAGCTAAATATGATATCAACAAAAAAGGAGCATCCAAATACATGGATACTCCTTTTTCTACAATTTGATTTTCTAAAAGTCCAACATTATTCCACTAATCCATGAATAATGTTATTAATTTTTTCGATTCTTTCATAGTTAAGTGTGTAAAAAAACTGTTTGCCTTCCAAGTTAAAATTCACAATTTCTGCTCTGCGTAAAATATCTAAATGGTCAGAAACCAAGCTAGACCTTACATCCAAGACGCCAGATAAGGCTTCTGTATTTAATGAACCATAATCTTCTATAGCTGCCATAATGCGCTTTCGAATGGGATGGTTCATTGCTTCTAAGATTTTTGCAGAAACGCGTACGTTTTTAAGGAAGCTGCTGGAGAGTAACGTTGAAGTCATGTCAAGAGTAAATTTAGTGTTTCAGTAATGTGTTGTCTCGACAAAGATATGTTAGAAATATTTTATATATGTACTAATATTAGTATGCGGTATATTTTACTATAATTTTGTGTTTTTTGATGTAGTAATCGCTTATAAAAGGGATTTTTATTAAGCGTATTTCTAAATCGGTTGAGTTCCAATTTTACTTTCTAATCGATTTTTATTGATAACTAAATAGGGGATAGTTAAATTCAGATTGTCTAGTTAAATTAAACCATAATCATTTATCCATTTCAATTAAAATGTTAGATGGATATAAATACTTGTTGGTTTATTAGGCTATTCTATTTTTCTATCCTTTTAGGCGAGACTTTGACTTATATAGCTACGATTATTAGCTTTCTTTTGTTGAAAAAGCTTGAAAAATCTTAGATAAAGGGTATAGTTTAGTATGTTTGCAAACATTTTAGCTAATTAAAAAAAAAATGAACTATTTATGCTTATTAGCTATTATAAAACTTTCACAGAAAATAAATAAAGCATGCCTAAAGCATTTAACTCAACAGCGGCAGAAATTGTTACAGAAGAAGCCGAAAACCCTGCTAATCATACGCATTCCTCAACCGATGTACTTAAGATGGAACATGCTGTAATTTTAGCTGCGGGCAACGGTCAGCGATTCCAAGAAAAAGGCGTGAAATTGCCAAAAGTATTGCTGAAAGTAGGTGGATTGAGATTGTTAGAAAGAGCTATTTTAGCATTAAATCAAGTTGGTGTTAAACATTTTTATATTGTAGTCGGTCAGTACAGAGCGCAAATCATTGAGATAATGAGTAAGATTGACCGAATCAAAGCCTTGGACGTCAATTTTGTTTATTGTGAAAATCATAATGAAGGAAATGGTGTTTCTTTTGGCGCAGGTGCAAGTCAAACCAATGCGCCTTTTTTCTTGACGATGTCCGACCATATTTTCTCTATTCCAACCTTACAGAATTTCGTTAAAGACGTAGCACAGAACCCAGATATTCCTTCTTTAGCCTGTGATGCTAATTTAGCGGAGGTTTTTGATATGGATGATGCGACTAAAGTGGTGTCGAGAGACGAGAAAATTTATGATATTGGGAAAGAGATACCCAATTACGATTTAGTAGATATGGGCTTGTTTTATTTTCCAAAAGGCTATGGTCAAAAAGTTGCTCGGAAAGTAGAAAACGGCGCAAAATCAGTTAGTGATATCATTAACCAATTTATTGCAGAAACAGGGGTTAGAACAGCAGTTGTGCCAGAAGCACTTTGGCAAGATGTGGATAACCCAAGTATGAGAAAAGAGGCGGAAAAAAGATTGGTTAAAACCTTGGTTAAAAAAACGGATGGTTGGGTGAGTAAAAATATCAATCGAGTATTTTCTACTCGAACGAGTATGTTTTTATCTAAGTTTAATACCTCTCCAAATGCCGTTACGACCTTTGTATTTTTCTTTACTTTATATGGGGCTTATTTAGTATCTTCTGGAGAGTATATGAAAATTGCGATTGGTGCTTTAATTTTCCAAATTGCTTCCATTTTAGATGGTTGTGATGGCGAGTTGGCGAGATTGATGTATAAAGGGTCAAAATTTGGTGCTTGGTTTGATACCATTACAGATAATATTCGATACATCGCCTTTTTTGCGGCTTTAGGAATAGCAGGATATGTGAACACGGGCTCAGATATTTATTACTATTCGGCAATAATTGTTACCGTAATGGGTTTATATACTGCCTTTATTATGGGCAGATATGTTTGGAATCAAGGTGGACCGTTAACAAATTTAGAAGTTACTAAAAAAGTGGATGAAGCAAATAGCCAATCTAACAGCTTTTTTAGCCAATTTGTTAATAAATTTAGAGGAATTGAGAAACAAGATGTTTCTGCATTTATGTTGTTCATTTTGTGTTTGGTTGGTTTATATCAGGTAATGTTTTGGATTGCCTTTATTGGAGTAATTGTAGCTGCAATTACGGTCACAAAATCTATTGGTAAAGCGTGAATGAATTCGTAAATTTTATTAAAAGAAAGAGTAGTCTCTTTTTTCTGTTTCTTGGTTTAGCCATTTTAGTTGCCTTGCTGTATTACATGGATTTCAGCGTTATTGCGGAATCTTTTAGTATGGTTGGCAATAAAATATTTTTAGTTTTTGCAGTTGCAGCCCTTTGGATTGTTTGCAACACGCTCTGCGTATCTACTCTAGTCAATCATAAAGTTCCCTTTTATCATTTATTATACAATCAAGTAACGGGCGATGGTTATAATGTCATCACGCCTTTTGCTGGATTAGGTGGGGAACCGTATAAAATCAAGCATTTAACCAATTGGTTATCCTTAGACGAAGCAAGTGAGACGATTATGCGAGACCGTTTGATTCATTCGTTGTCTGGGATTATATATACTTGTTCGACGCTTTGGGTCGTTATTTTTTTCGTACCCGTTGAAAAGGCATTATATATCGGCTTCATTGTTTTTGGTCTTGTGCTAACTGTTTTTTCTATCCTGCTAAGCCTCATCATTTTATCAGATAAACCGAATAAGTATTTGGGTAAAATTATGAAGAAAATGAAGCTGCTAAAAGAGTTTAAAAGTAACCCTTTAAAGCGTTCTATTTTCTTAAAAGCTTTGTTCTTTAAATTATTAGGACGAGTGCTAAATATGCTGGAATTTGTGGTGATTTTTATCCTTTTAGGGATTCAACCTGAATTATTAGAAATTGTTACTATCGCAGCCATGTTGGCATTAAGTGGCACTTTCTTATTTATTATTCCCCAAGGGATTGGGGTAAATGAAGCTGGAATTAGTGGTGCTTTTCAATTGATTGGAAAGCCAATAGAATTGGGATTAGGCGTAGGATTGATTCGTCGAGCAAGAGTGCTATTCTGGGCACTTTTTGGTATCGCTATACATTTATCTGTTTTGTTTTATCGGAATATTTTATTGAAAAAGCAACGAGAGAAGAACTAGTTGCTGGTTGCTAGTTGCTAGTTAAAAAGATACGCCATAATCATTTCACCAACTTCCTCCGAACGAGCAAATTCTAATTGCTTTGATGCCTGATTAGGCAAGTACAAAATATAAGGCACTTTTAATAAATCTTTGTGCAATCCACCATGCCCACCTTTGTAATTTCCCACAAATAATTCATAGTTAGCCGCTAAATCATAGCCTTTTTTACTACAAATTAATAGATCTCCTACATCGGGTTTAGACATCAATTCATAGAGTCTATAAATAGCATCTGGATAATCTGTTTGGATGGTATGCGCCAACCAAGTATCAGCGGAGTGAAATTGATTGTCTAATAATTTTGAAGCTAAAGTATCGTTGCTGTAACCCAAGGGGTCGCCGCTAATAGGCATATAAACATAACTATTTTTGAAATTTGTAATAGTTGCTGTTTGGTCATCTAATTGTATCCAAATCGTTGAGTCATTTTGTTGAGCAGCCAATAATCCTATACCTTCCTGTTGGGCTAGAAAGTGGAGTAAATTTCTATCTCCTTTCGCCGTTGAATAAGCTTGTAATTGAGGACTTAATAATTTCTTTCGCCAACTTAATTTAGTGTCTTTTTCTATAGGATTACGCATATATAAATAAGCACTCAAATTACCATTGATAACAAAATAACCGTCCTTGTTTTCAAATTCTTCTAGAGGTGTTTCTAAAGCATCGGTTAATAAATGAACGGATACTCCTCGTTTTAATGCTAAGCCTAATCCTTGCTTAAAATTTTTCCTTAAGTCTATATTTTGATGGACATCCGAGATGCCGTGGTCAGTAATAATGGCGATTGCACGAGTATCACTTTGACCTAAATTATCAATTGTTTGTACAAAATTACCAATCAAGCTGTCAATGTGGGTTAATAATGTAGCATAATTAGCAGTTGTACCATGAATATGGTTCATTGCATCCAAAGAAGGTAAAGTAACCCATTGTACTTTTGGATTCTGTTCCAATTGCTTTTTTGCTAAATCCATTGCATAGGTTTCATGCTCAAAAAAGTCAGCGGTAATCCGTTTGCCGAAGTAGGGAATAGCTGCTAAAAATCGAAAAAGTGGCGTATGTTTAAATTTAGAAGTGGTATGACGCCAACCTGTTAATGCCGATTCCTTGACGCCCTTATTCATATAGGAATTAATCGAACAAGTATATTGATCACCGCTTAATTCAAAGATGTTTTTTTGTTGGGGATTTATATCTCGATTCATATGAATATTGGTGCGTCCAACATAATTTCGGAGATTTCCTTTGTCCAAGTTTCGGTCAAACCAACGCAGTCCATAAATTCCGCTAGTCGATGCATCTTTGCCTGTAATAAAAGGATAAAAAGCATAGCCTGTCATACTCGGAAATGCGCCAATTCCATTTTTTACATAAGTACCTGATTGAATGAGTTTTTTAAGATTTGGTAATTTATTTGCCTGTAAATTTTGTTCAAAAATGGATTGGGATAAACCGTCTAATAATAGAATCGAAATGGTATTGCCTGTAGTAACTGGGTGAGTATTATTATAAAGGGATGGTTTATTAACAGAGTAACTAACAGTTGTTAGTAAACAGATAAAGAGGCAGAAACTAATGAAAAAGATTAGGCTTGTTTTTTTTAGCAAACTGTAGTTTTAGATAATGTTTAATAGCACTTGGGATTCGTGTCCCTTTATTTATCCGTGGCAGATTAATTTTAACACAGATAAATAAAGGGACACGGATTTACCATTTTTCTATATATTGATTTAGAAGCGTTCAATTACTATTGCTTTAACCATTTATTCAACTTACGCTTCGTTTTCTTTCCTCTTTTCTCCATTAAAGAAATAGCCAATCGTGGGTCTTGCTCAGCCACAAAACTCCCCGTTTCTTCCAAACCATTTTGCAAATATTTTAAGGTATAAGTCTGTCCAATAACTAATTGGTTCAATAAATCATTTTCTTTAGTAGGCATTTTCCCATTGATGCTAATAATTTTATCATCTTGATTAATACCTGCGCTATAAAATGGATGATTCTCGGAAATAGCAGATTTAACGGTTGCGCCATCTTCTCCATAACTTACTCGAATAGTAGCTGCTTTGCCGATATTTTCTAATTGTAAATTGACGCCAAATTCCTTTAATAATTGCTGCGTATTAGGCAATTGGCTATCATAAATATGTTGGGCAAAAAAAGATTTAGCGAAAGCGGCATCTCTTGTAATGGTTGCCAAAGCTTTTTCTATATCAGGAATTTGGTAAGGAATTTCTGTTTTGCCAAAATGCTCCCACATATAACGCATTAAATCGTCTAAACTAACATCCTCAAATTGAGCACGCAAAGTCAAATCCAAAGCTAACCCTAAATAAGAACCATAAGAATAATAGCTCACAAAAGTATTGCTATAATTATTGGGGTCAATAGATTTTGCGGCATCTACAAATGGCGCATGTTGACTCATTTCAATAGGATTACGATATTTTCTTCCTGGCGCATTGGTGACATAATTAATCATACCTGCCAAACCACCGATATATTCTTCGGGGGTGATAATTCCTGCTCGTACTAAAGTCAATCGAGTATAATAACTCGTAAAGCCTTCCGCAAACCATAACTCCCCCGACATATTTGCTTTATCAAAATCAAATGGTTCTAATGATTGTGGGCGAATACGTTCTACATTCCAGCAATGGAAAAATTCGTGAGAAACCGTACCAATTACTCCTTTGGCATTATTGGCTAAACTGCCCTTACTCGTACAAACCGTAGAATTTCGATGCTCCATTCCGTCGCCACTCACCCAAGGATTATACATGCATAAAAAAGTATATTTTCCATAATCGTAATCAGGCAAACCTCCATAGACCGCTTTTTGTTCTTCCACAACTTTTTGCACCCAATCAGTATAATCATCTAATTCTTTGTCTGTCCCTTCGTGGTCCATCGCTATTTCTATCGTATATTGTTTTCCATCAGAATCAACGGTGAAACTGCGAAAATCTATATCGCCAATAATCGTTGGGCTATCAAAAAAGTAATAATAGTTAGGCGCATAAAATTTATCATTTGCTACTTTTTTCAACTGTGTTGCTACTTTCCAATCGGGTCGTTTGCTCAAATCAAAGCTAATCTCCACAGGTCGTTTATGCATTTCTTTTCCATAAGCAAAAGTAGCAGGCATATTCATGTGCACTTTTCGATTATCCACTCCTGCATAAGTGCCATCTGCTCGGTTGGCAAATAAGGTATATTGGAAAGTTACATGTCCATCATGTCCTGCGATTTCCCATTCATCCGCCATTCGTTTATAGACACTTAATATTTTTCCTTTGCTGTCCATTGCTTTAACATCGTAAACATTCTTGGCAAAATTATGAATAGCATAACGACCAGGAGAAGCTGTCGGCATGTGTACGACCAAAGCCTTTTGAGACAAAGAAGGAAAATCAATCCTAATGTCAATTTCGTGATGCTGAACATTATCTAAATTGACTTGATACCGAATTGGGTCTTGGGCAAAAAGGGTAGTGGTAATAAAAAGAATAGTGGCTAATAGGAACAGTCGAGGTGTCATAAAAAATGCGTTTAAATGAGTACAATGACCAAATTTAAACGCATTTTTAGAATAATTTACTTTTTGACCCAGAAATAAACTTAATTCTGTTCTAGTATGCAAGTGACTCCTGCCGATTCCGCATTACTACAAGCTGATTCAGCATTGGATTGAGACAAGTCATAGTTGGAAATATTCGTCACTTCGCCCGTTTGATCATCGGTACAAGTACAAATATATTCCTTGTCGCAGGCGGTAAAAATGCTTACAAAGGCTAGTAAACCAATTAATTTTAAAGACTTCATGTTAATATATTTTAAGTGGGGGAGGAATTGCTTTTACTTTGATAATCGGTCGCCTTCCTTGCCTAATAACTTCCAAATCTCGACCATTTGTGGAATTAATTGTTGGTCTTTATAAGAACTAATATTGGTCATGAAAATGCGGCCATATCCTTTCTTTTTGTCAAAACTCATAAAGAGGGTTACGCCATAATTACCGCCATTATGACCTGCTTGTTGCCCATTTAATTCCCACATTAATCCTTGATTTTTAGTATCAGATGGTGGTGATTGATTAGGACTTAACTGAGGTTCAATCATGGTTTGAAAAGCAGTTGCTGGTAATAAAGTATCGCTTCCATCATGGTTTTTTAGCAACTCCATTAAATACAAACTAAGGTCAGAAAGCGAACTTTGTAAACCACCCGATGGATATAAGTTACTTTGATAAGCAGGCACTTCTAATTGATTTTGGAAATAAGTAGTGGCTTGTTCTGCCTCATTAGTGGCTTCAAAATTCCATTGTGTTTGATGCATGGATAATGGTGTGAGAATTTGTTCGCTGACATATTTTTCAAAGGGTTGATTAACAACGAGGCTAATAGCATAAGCCAATAAACTAGCGCCTAAATTGCTGTATTGATACTGACTACCTGGTGCTACTTTTAAAAATATTTTTTTATTATATTGACTGCCTGCTGAACTTAGGGCAGCAGGTAAAAAGTCGGCTAATGGGCTACGCTCATTTTTCTCCCATTCTTTAAAGAATTGATAATTCTCTTTGCCGATGTCTTTTTTATTCAAATCAAAAGATTCGTTTAAGAACACACTTCTATATTCAAAGCCCCCATCATTAATACTGGAAGTATGGGTAGCTAAATGCCGAATCGTAATTGGCACATTTGGATGATGCGGATTTTGAATACTAAAAGGAAGGATATCATTTAGTGGCGTATCCAAACTCAATTTTCGCTGTTCAATAGCTTTCATTAAAGCAATGCCAATAAATGTTTTAGAAAGAGAAGCAATATTCTGTTGAGTGGTATTGGTGTAAGGTGTTTGATTGGCTATATCTGCATACCCAAAGGCTTGCTCAAATAAAATTTTATTGGCTTGTACAATTGCTACTGCAAAGCCTGGTAATTGACCATTTTTATGAATAGCTGCTAGCTGTTGGTCTAGGCTATCGGTCGGATTATAAGCTGGAATGAAGGCATTTTTATTACAAGCAATTGATAAAACAAGCGCACAACATAATAAGGCAGAACTAATTAACTTTTTCATAGTCTTGGATGATTTCAGTTTAATAAAATGAGTTCACTCTGCAAAGTTAGGATTGGCGATTGATAGAAAATTGTACGTTTGGGACAGGTGGGAAAAAAATTGGCGAAGAGCGGAGGGTAAAGGGCAAAGGAATCAACTCTTAGCCGTCCAAAGCGTATGCTGCCCACCAATATCTTTTTGTTGATAAAACAATTTTTTAGGCGTCAGCCCAGTAAAAGATTGGATATTTTTGATAAAAGCAGATTGGTCATAATACTGGCTTTCGTAGGCGAGTTGTGTTAAATTGAGTTGACCTTGATGTTTTTTATAGAGCTGTAAAGCGTTGCGAAATTTTACTAAACTGGAAAAACCTTTGACATTATGAGCTAAATGTCGATTGAATAATCGTAATAAAGTCTTTCGGCTGATATGGAGTTTTTTTGCAAAATCATTGACAGAAACGATACCATTTAAATGCATAATTTGTTCCGTCACCCAAGTTAGTTCTGTTAATTGGAAAGGTTGATAATGCCTTAGGAAAAAAGCATCCAAAAGGTTTCTTTTAGTTTCAATAGAACTGGTGTCGAAAACAGCTGCTGTCATTTGCCAAAAGGTTGGACCATAATAATCAAAATTGGTAATGGTGTCTTGGACGAGCTTATGAAGTGGCACATCAATGAAATGGTTAAAGCCCATGGGTTCAAAAATAATCCCTAATTTGTTAATCTGTCCTAGCATCGTTACTTCTCTACTCGATTGGGTAGAAAAAGTAAGGATAGAAGATTGTTCGGATGGGGAATTAGGCAGCGTGAATCTTTTTTGCTGATTCCATTGAATGGTGGAATGTTGAAAAACATTTAAGGCAACTCGATAATTAGGATAATAAGTAAAAGTTCGCCTAAAATCATCGTCAAAAGTTTGATGAAAATAATAATAGGCAATATGAGACCGTAGCAAAGGATGCTTTGGCTGAATGCTCGTAAATTGTTCTTTTAAGGTATCCAATTGAATAATACTTTAAATAATAACAGAAAAGTGTAGGGAATTTAAAGTTCTATAAAATGAAGTTAAGATGTTTAGAAATGAAGTGTTTAGTTATCATATTGCAGGTAAATGGACTCAATAAAAGGAGAAGTCTATTTGCAAATAACCCTAGGAATCACCTCTGAAAATTCTGCGGTTGTTGGATTTTTTAACTTTAATATACCTCCAACTTCTTCCAATTCCCCTCTTTTGACCAATAATTGATTGATTTCCATTTTAAAAATCTTTTCTTCTTTTTGGTTGCTTCCTTCTATCACATAATCATATACAGCAGTAATGATCTTGTCTTTGATAGTTCCTGTTAAAGTGCCTCTAGCGGAATCTTTTCCTGCTGGAATCCAGTCATAAGAGCCTGTTACCTCATTACCAATAATCGTTAATTTAACAGCGGTCGTATCCTGATAGTTAGCATCTACTCCATAAGAAGAAATAAAGCAGTAATTATTGGTTAACACGGTTTCTTCTGGTTCTTTACTTTCATTTGTTGGTTCGTTGATTGCGTTTGTTGTTTTTGTAGTTGTGTCATTTTTGCAAGCGAGCAGAAAAATAAATGCAAATAATGATATGAATAACCGCATAATAAATTTGTTTTGAAGATTTGTAATCCTAATGAACTTGAAAAAATACGTCTTTGCATGTTTTAAAAAATATAAGCTCAAGTATATGACTATTAAGGACTAAAGGTAGTTGTTATTCTGAAAAGTAGAAAATTTCTTAGAAATATTTACTTTTTATATAAGGTCTTCATTTTAAAACAAAATAACCTATCTTTGTAAGGTCTTCATTTTAAAACCATATAGTATAGTGAAACCCTGCCTGACTAGAATGGGCAGGTTTAGTTCCACGAAAAAGCAAGAATAATGAAAGAAACAGCCTTAGGAGAATTTCAAGAAATCGTGTTACTGACCATCTTAATTTTAGAAGAAAATGCTTACGGTGTATCCATTCAACAAGAGATTGCCAAACGTTTAAACAAAGAAGTGAGTAGAGGCTCGTTACATACTGCTTTAGCAAGACTAGAAGACAAAGGCTTCATCCAATCTGAATTTGGCGAAGCAAGTGCTAAAAGGGGAGGGCGTCGAAAACGATTTTATACCGTGACAAATACAGGCAAAGCTGCTTTGAAAAAAGCAAAAGACATTAGAGATGATTTATGGAACGCTATTCCAAATTTCTCTTTGAAGATTGTGTAAATTCATCGTTTATCGTTCATCATTCATCGTTCAAAAAAATGCTCGACCATCACCCACCTAAATACTTCCAACGCTTTTTTCGCTGGTTTTGCCATGCTGATTACCATGAGGAATTGGCGGGCGATATAGAAGAGATTTTTTATGATATCATAGAAACGGAAGGTTTGAGTGCTGCGAAAAAAGCTTATCGAAAAGAAATACTAAAACTATTTCGACCATCAGTTATCAGGGAAATTCCTTGGCCATTTTCTAACCAAATCACACCTGCCATGTTAAAGAATTTTTTAAAAATATCCCTTCGTCATTTTGGAAAAAATTTATCTTTTAGTTTAGTCAATTTATTTGGCCTTGCTTTTGGTTTAGCTGCTGCTTTATCGGTGCTATTCTTTATTCAAGATGAAGTAACTTATGAGCATTTTCATAGCAAAGCTGACCGAATTGTTCGGGTAAACACCGTTGATATTGAAGATGCAGATGAATTGAAAATGGGCGCAACACCGAATAAAGCTGCTTTTTATATCAAAGAAACTTTTCCAGAAGTAGAAGAAGCTACCCGAGTCTTTCCACATAATTTTGGACAAACGGCTTCCATCAATTATAAAACTAATAATTTCGTAGAAGACCGTTTGTACTGGGCAGATTCTACCATTTTTAACCTATTTGATTTTCAATTTTTAAAAGGAGATATTCATACGGCTTTAGACCAAACTAAAACGGTTATTCTTAGCGAGACAACAGCTAAAAGATATTTTGGCAATAGGAATCCGATTGGAGAAATGCTTAAAGTCGATAATGCGATTGACGTAAAAGTAACGGGTGTTTTCAAAGATTTGCCAACTAATACGCATTTGCCTTTCCATGTGATTGGCTCGTTTTCGGGACATTGGTTTAGCCGACCTGATAATCAAACGTGGAGTAATGCTAGTTTTTTTAGTTACTTATTATTGAAAGAAGGAAGTGATAAAGCAGCAGTAGAAGCTAAATTGCAAGCAGCTATCAAAAAAGTAATACCCGCAGATAATCTATGGTATACTTTTGAATTACAAGGGCTAAAGGATATTCATTTGTTTTCTAGAGGTATTGAAGATGAATTCGGTGCTAGAGATGTCAGTCAGATTTATATTTTAAGTGGCTTGGCTATTTTATTATTATTGATTGCTTGTATCAATTATATGAATTTGGCAACCGCCAAGTCTCAGAAGCGAGCAAAAGAGGTGGGCGTTAATAAAACATTAGGTGCTTCATCGGGACAAATGGCCACTCAATTTTTTATAGAAACGGGTTTGTTGGCTTTTGGTGGCGTAGTATTAAGCTTGGTCATACTCTATTTATTCTTGCCTTATTTTAATCAATTAGCCGATAAAAATTTAAGCTTTGCGCTTTTAGCACAACCTAAATTTTATCTAGGTTTGGTTGGTATGTGGGTATTAATTACGTTCTTAGCGGGTTCTTATCCTGCCTTATACTTATCTTCTTTTAGCCCGATGAATGCTTTGCGAACCGACCAAGCAAATGGTTTTAATGCGAATTCTCTGAGGAAAGGATTGGTTGTTTTTCAATTTAGCATTGCAACAGTTTTAATTATCTCTACCTTGTTTTTTTATTTACAATTAAATTTCATTAAGAATAAAAAATTGGGATTTGAACCAGAACAAGTTTTAGCGGTTCGGATACAAGGCATTCGGTCGAATGCGACTAAAAGAGCTTTAGAAAAAGAATTGCAGCAATTACCCGCGGTGTTAAAAACTTCTTTGACCCAAACTTTTCCTAGTCGAACAGGAAGTGGACGCACCATTTATAAAATCAATGCTCCTGATGAGAATGGAAAAAATTTAACGACTTGCCGAGCAGACCCTAATATTTTGAATGTTTTAGGGGTGAAATTAATTGCTGGACGACCATTAAAACAGGCAGAAGAACAAGACACTATCTTTCAAGTAATTTTAAATGAATCGGCTATTAAATATTTAGGTATTAGCCCTGAAGAAAGCATTGGTAAAAGAGTGAATGCCAATTTAGGTATTTCTGAAATTGTGGGTGTCTGCGAAGACTTTCATGCAGGGTCGATGCACCAACAAATTGGCAATTATGCTTTTCATAATAAACCTACAGAATGGTTGAGTTATTTGTTGGTAAAAGTTAATACCAATGATTTAAGTAATACTATCCAACAATTTCAAGACATTTATACAGAAGTTGCCCCAACTGCGGCTTTTGAATATACGTTTTTAGATGAGTCTATGAATCGGTTGTATGCTAAGGAAGAGCAATTGGCAAAAGTCGTCTTTTTATTCGCAGGCTTAACTATTTTTATTGCTTGTTTAGGTTTATTTGCCCTAGCTGCTTATGCGACCGAGAGAAGAACCAAAGAAATAGGGATTCGAAAAGTGTTAGGTGCATCTGTTGGTAATATTGTAGGGCTATTATCAAAGGAATTTTTGCTATTAGTAGGCATCTCTTTTTTGATTGCGATACCAATTGCTTGGGTAGCGATGCAACGCTGGTTACAAGATTTTGCGTATCGAGTGGAGATGGAATGGTGGGTCTTTGCGATTGCGGGCATACTGGCTATTTTTATTGCGTTTATAACGGTTAGTTTTCAGAGCTTGAAAGCCGCTTTGTCTAATCCTGTGGAGGCTATTAAGTTGGATTGATACAAGGCGGCTGTTTCCCACAGCCGCCTTGTTTGGATTTAAAGATAAATTATAATGCCAAATACAGAGTAGAAGATATATTGATGCTGAAACACAGCGGCTGTGGGAAACAGCCGCCGTGTAAAAAACATTCACTTTTTCTACCCTTAAATCTTCTTTTCCATCATTTGTTGGTAAATTCGCAGTTCTTTTAAAACTTTTTGCAGATTGGCGAATTTTACCTTTAATGAATTATTACAAAATACTTTTTTTAGCCATTTTGAGTTTGGTTGTTGGAACGACTTTGCAGGGGCAAGAAGTGATGTTTCCAGAACCTTTATCAGCTCGTCCTGCGAACTACGATATTAGCGTAAAGCTAGATACGGAGCAGAAAACTATTCTTGCAGAAGAATCCATCAATTGGAAAAATATCTCGCCTGATACTATTCATTTTTTACAATTTCATTTATACTTAAACGCCTTTAAAAATACCCAATCAGTCTTTATACAAGATGCGGGTGGTAACTTAAGAGGGACGAATGCTGCCAATCTGGAAGATAAAGATTGGAGTTGGATAAATGTCGATAAATTAACGGATGAATCAGGGAAGGATTTGACGAATAATTTGGAATATGTGCATGCGGAAGATAGTAATGAAAATGACCAAACGGTTTTACAATTAAATTTAACCGAGCCACTTTTACCAGGGGAAGCCATTAATTTAAAAATGGATTGGTCGTCTAAAATTCCAAAAGTCAGAGTACGGACAGGGTATAGTCGAGATTATTTTTTGAATGTACAATGGTATCCTAAATTGGGGGTGTACGAACCTAAAGGAATGCGAGGAAGGGCAGAAAGTGGATGGAATTGCCACCCTTATCATGCCTCCGCAGAATATTATGGTGATTTTGGAAATTATAATGTAGACTTAACGGTGCCAGAAGATTTTAAAGTAGGTGCAACGGGTGCGTTATTTAAAGAAAGAGACAATAAAGATGGTACTAAAACATGGTGGTTTCATGCCGAAGATGTTATAGATTTTGCATGGGTGGCTTCTCCTGAATTTCAGATTATTGAGCAGCAATGGAAGCATGTCAAAATTAGATTATTTATTATTCCCGAATATAATTGTTGTATTGAAAGATATTTTGAGTCTGCGAAATATAGCCTAGAATATTTTGATGAAAATTTAGCCACTTATCCTTTTAATACCTTGACGATGGTCGTACCACCGTTTCATGGCATTAATTCCGGTGGCATGGAATATCCTACCTTTATTACCACCCCTGGGACTTATGCCTTTCCAAGTAATATTCGTTCTCCTGAATATTTTGTGATTCACGAATTTGTCCATCAGTATTTTATGATGATGATTGCGACGAATGAACAAGAAGATGCATGGATGGATGAAGGCTTTACTTCCTATTATAAATCTAGAATTTTAGACCATTATTACGGCGATAAAAATTCAGTCGTCAATTATGATTTTTTCCACATGGGCGCTATGGAGTTTTTTCGTAGCCGCTATTTGGGCATGGAGAATAGAAAGGTCGCTGAAATTCCTCGACCAGGATGGGAATTCCCGCATGGCGGTTATCGAGATTTGGCTTATGCTAAAACGGCGATGGTTTTAAGAACATTGGAAGGGATTATCGGATTAGAAACAATGGATGATGTACTAAAAGCCTATTTTGAAAAATGGAGTTTTAAACATCCTGGCGGACAAGATTTTATTGATGTGGTAAATGAAGTCGTTACTCAAAAGCATGGAACTGAATTTGGCGAAAATATGGATTGGTTCTTCGAACAAACTTTATACGGAACAGATGTTTGTGATTATTCCGTTGCGAGTATTTCTAATCGAACGGTACAAAGAGAAGCCTATGGTATTTTTGACCATAAAGGAATGAAAGCAACGACTAAGGAAATCAATCAAGACAAAAAATATAAATACAATTCAAGAGTTGTTTTGAATCGTTTAGGCGAATTAAAATTTCCAATAGAAGTCTTAGTTCATTTTGAAAATGGCGACCAAAAATTAGAAAAATGGGACGGTCAAGGAAGAGCCTTTGATTTCCAATATCAAGGTGACCATAAAATTGATTGGGTAGAAATTGACCCCGAACAAAAGCTATACATGGATATTAATTTTTTGAATAATAGTCGCCGAATAAAAGAAGAAAAAAAGACCGTTTGGAAATATGTCACCGAATTTATGGTGAAAGTGCAGAATGCTTTACAGGCTATTAGTTTCTTAGCTTAATTGTTTAAAATCGATATTTCTAGTCTCCAGACTAGAAATCGCTATCTCGTCGTCTCCAGACGACGGTTAATAAGGTAATTTTAGTAGATTTTGGTCGTCAGGAGACGACGAGATGTCAGGTTCAAGTCTGGAGACTTAAACCATCGAAAAATGATTAATGAATTTTATAACAGCATATACATCAGGTTTAAAAACAATTTTTAGCAAAGGTAAACTTTGGTTATTGCTCTATGCACTAAACCTTCTCTTTGCCATCTTTTTAGCCTATCCATTATCTGGCTTTTTAGGAACAAAACTAGGCCATACTTTAGCAGCGGATACTTTATTCGACCGTTTTGATTTTGCGTTAGCCAATGATTTTATCAATGAATATGGAGATGCTTTTGGGGTGGTGATGAATCAATCGGTCGCAGGGATTGGCTTGTATTTATTGTTGTCCGTATTTTTAGTGGGTGGTATTTTAAATATACTCAAGGCAAACGAAAAAGTATATAGCCTAACGAACTTTTGGAGTGGCGGCGGGAAGTATTTTTGGCGAATGCTGCGATTGACTATTTATTTTCTATTGATACAAATCGGGGTATTGGTTTTATTTTTTATGTTGTTTTCTACATTAACAGCAGGAGGTTTAGAGCGTTTTCACAACGAAGGAGAAATCATTCAAAGAGGCTTAATCATTTTGCCGTTTTATTTATTGGTGGCGACTATCTTTTTTATGATACATGATTATGCAAAGATTCATGTGGTCGCAACAGATAAAAACCTCTTGTTTCAGCCGATTCGACAAGCTTTTGGCTGGGTATTTAGAAATTTTTCTCAGACCTTTTTATTATACCTTTTGAATTTGCTTACCTTTGGGGTATTGTTTTTTATCTATTTACAACTAAACGGTGGTACTGCTATTTTAGCGATATTTTTAATCGGACAGTTTTTTGTCTTGGCTAGAATTGGCACAAAGTTGTTAAATTTGGCGAGTGCGACGGAATTATATCAACAGCGAAGTAACACAGCTCTGTGAGCTGTGAAATGAAGTACAAAAATAAAGATAAAAATTTCACCTACTAAATTTTCACAGCTCACAGGGCTGTGTTACGGTAGTAAGTGATATTACAAAACGAAATTATGAAAAACTTAACCTTCCTTTGTTCTTTCCTAGTGCTCATTAGTTTATCAGCCTGTCAGTCAAATGCGGACACAAAAAAAGAAACAGCCAAAGCCAGCTTTATAGCCAATCCGCAACCTGTAGCAAAACAAGAAGTTAAAACTTTAGCAATTGGCGAAACAGCTCCCGATTTTAATCTGCCTGATATAAACGGCGACTTCCGAAAATTAGCAGATTATACCAAAGAAGTATTGGTCATTATTTTTACTTCCAATCATTGTCCAACCGCACAAGCGTATGAAGACCGAATTAAAGCAATTGTAACGGATTATAAGGATAAAGGGGTGGACTTAGTGGCGATTACGCCTAATAGCCCACTAGGCTTAAGATATGACGAATTGGGATACACCGATTTGAATGATGATTTCGCTACAATGAAACCTAGGGCGGAACACCATAATTTTAATTTTCCTTATTTATACGATGGCGATACAGAGGAAGCTTCTTTGAAATATGGTCCTGTGGCAACGCCGCATGCCTTTGTTTTTGACAAGGCTAGAAAATTACAATATGTAGGTCGTTTAGACAAATTAGAAAACCCGAGCAAAGGTGGGAATGCAGAAGATTTAAGAGCGGCAATTAATGCGGTTTTAGCAGGGGAACCCGTAGCAGAACCCAAAACAAAAACGTTTGGTTGTTCCACTAAATGGGCATGGAAAACAGATTATAACGACAAAGCAGATGCGGATTGGGCGGCTAGGCCGATTACCGTTGAACCCATTGACGAACCTGGTGTAAAAGCTTTATTAAAAAATGAGGATTCTGGTAAATTACGTTTGATTAATGTTTGGGCAACTTGGTGTGGTCCTTGCATGATGGAATATCCTGAATTTATTATTTTGCAACGAATGTATGGCGGTAGAGATTTTGAATTTGTTTCTATTTCAGCAGACAAACCAAGTATTGGCGATAAGGTATTAAAAGCCATGAAAGAGAAACAGTCTGCTGTTAAAAACTATCATTTTTCCGAAGATGATAAATATGCTTTAATTGAAGCAGTTGACCCCAATTGGAATGGTGCTTTGCCTTATACCATTTTGGTGGAACCTAATGGTAAAGTCGTTTGGTCGTACCAAGGAGATGTGGATTTTTTAGAATTGAAGCGAGCGATTGTTGACCATCCGATGATTGGGCGGTACTTCTAATAATTTAGCAGAACAGAGAAAAGAGAGCATTTCATTGAGAGAGGAGAGACTGACCACGCAATAAATGATACTATTATTTCAATTTTGTTTGAATATCTATGCTCGCATCTCTAATCTCTCTTCTAAATATTACCCAACCTTTTAAGATACAATAGTGGTCTCTATAAGAAAACAATTATGAGACTACAAAAAACTATCGCATTACTTATTATTCTTTTAAACTGCTTAGCTTGTGGCAAAGAAGCACAAAATGATTGCCCAGACGATTTAGCATCGGGCATCATTATTGGCTTCGATTTTCGAAAATGTGCTTGCTGTAGTGGTTATTGGATAGCAATCGGCAAGGATACCCTCCGTACTTTTACTTTACCTGAAAATATAGTAATTGCAGACACTAATTTTGTAGATGGCTTATTTATCCCCGTTTGTCTTTCCTACGAAAAATCAATGGATTGTCAAGGCTTTGAAGAATTGATAGACATTAAAACCATGCGTTTGCAATAAGCAGAAGTATCAGATAATTTGAAATTATGGGAGACTTTACCTCAGGTTAATCTCCTTCCTCTAACATAAATAACTCTTCCACTTTTATTTCAAAAAAGCGCGCCATCTTTAAAGCCAAAACCGTCGAAGGCACAAACTTTCCTTTTTCAATCGCATGAATCGTTTGTCGAGAAACTTGTATCTTTTCTGCGAGGTCTGCCTGTGTTAAATCGTGGCGGGCTCGTTCTACTTTTATCATGTTTTTCATAAGTCGAAGCTTCTTTTTTTGAAATAAAAAATAATAAGAAAGGTAATTATCTGTAGCATAATCAATGACGTTGCATCAAAATAGCTTTCTTGAGCGTCACCAAAAAAATGGAATAACAATAAACCAATTGCACTTAATAAAAATGTAAGACTAAACGCTTCGGAACGTAATTTTTTTACTAATTCATCTTCTATTTTTTCTTTAGAAAGAAAATACATTACAATGCCAATTAAAAAGAATGAACCTAGAAGATGCCCATAAGCTGTTCTTATTTCTCCTCCTCCCTCATTTGATTCGAAGGGATGTAAAAAACCATCTGTTAATGGAATCATTATACCAATAAAAAATAAAAAAAGACTAATCTTTTTAAAAACATTCGGCAAGACTTGAATATTCATTTTGTAAGGTTTTAGGTGTTAAAAATTAAGGGTAGTATTTAGCAAAACAATTAATAGTAGAAGCAAATAAAAAACTATTAAACAGGCCATTTTATGGATTTTAAGGGATTAATCTAATTCCTCAAGATTGCCTCGTTTCTTAAAAAAGAAAATGATTAGATATAAGGAGAGTTGTATTTCTAAAACATTGTATGCAGTTAAAATATCAGCCTTTCTATAGATGAGTAGCGTTATTAGCATGAGGACTACTGTTAATACAAAGGTCAACGTAATAGATTCCCATCTTAAGACTTTGGTAAATTCATCTTCTATTTTTTCTCTAGAGACGGAATAGATTATCATTCCTAGTAGTGAAATAACGCTTAGTATAAAAGCAGTTTGTTCGGAAAAGATAAAAGGGATGTCTGCTTCATCACATCCATTACAAGCCCCTTCCCCATATCCTTCATTCCATCCTCTAATAAAATCTGGAACGCCACCGACGATAAACATCAGTAAGCCAATCCATTTAAAATAATTAGGCAAAAATTGATTTTTCATTGTTAAAAGTATTTGGTTATTGTCAAAAAGTAAAGTATACATTACAAATGTAAAGTTTGTTTTACTTTAATACAAGCTAAATTTACTTTTTGTAATTAAAAATATATTTTTTGTAAAGAAAACAGCAGAAAAGCTTAGTAAGCAAGAGCCTAAAACGACAAAATGCTTTCAAGACGTTACACCTTGAAAGCATTTTGTATAAAAATATAGGAGAGCTTCAATTCACCGAAAAAGGATAGGAAGGGAAGTTCCCTTATACTATTGTTTAGTCTTATTTCTCCGCTTCTTTTTATGCTTCTTCTTTTTCAACTTCTCACCACAATCAGAAATAGCGGGACTATCATTACAGATAATAGATAAATCCGACCCAGTCTGCGCCACCGTAATTTGTTGGCTAACATTTGCTTTTTGGCTATTAGGTGGATAAAAAGGATCGCTATAATTTTCCATTAAATAAATAAGATTCCCTGTACACTCCCCACTATTTTCAAAAGAGAACAAAGGAATTTTGGTATCTTTTGTATAAGTAATATTTCTAGTTCCAATACTAGCTAGTCCAAAAACGATATAATCAAATGTAGGGGCTTCTGTTGGCGCATTAGAGCGACCATTTTCGTTGAACTCCACCCCTTCTACTAGATTTTTTAGATTAGTGACTTTAAAATCTCCCGTAGGTACTTTGAGGGTGACTTGTGCAGTTGCAGTCGTATTAAAAGGAGACTTAATCGTTTGATTAGATAATAGAGAGACGGTAAATAAGCCATTTTTAGCTTCTAAAACGTAGGTGTATACACAACCATCTTTGCTAGTGGTTTACGCATGAAGTTCTAAATAGTATTTATTGTAACTTTGCGGTT
>JAFMDF010000050.1 GCA_017857395.1 Bacteroidota bacterium
GATAAAAATAGCGAGCATAGCAAAAATACTTGACAGCGATTCAATTCGTTCTTCCGCAGCAAATTTCCGATTATGCTCCTGATCGACAAACCTATAATCAAATGGCATAGCAGGAAGGTGTTCCTTAAATACTTCCTCCATTAAGCTTAGTGCCGCTGCTGTACTTTTATTAGGGTTTAGTTTTAGGGTCATGCAATCCATATCTCGATTACCAATAGCATAGATAGTTGGTTGAATAGCTTGAAAAGGAGATGCTCTAAGCAGATCATTAACGACTCCAACTACTCTAAATTTTTTAGCTGTTTTACCTGCTCCCCAACTCACCATTTGATCAATAGGATTTTCAAAATTCATGTATTTGACCGCTGTTTTATTTAAGATGAATGCTAGGGAGTCAGATCCAAATGCTCTAGAAAAATCACGCCCTTCAATAAGCTCCCACCCTGCCGTATTACCATAATCATGCGTCACTTGAATGGTCGCAAAATTGAAGGAAGCATTTGGGTCTTTCCCTTCCCAGGAAAAATTACCGTCCTGGGAAAAAACATTGGTCATCGGACTGGTTGATTGAGTCATTTCTACAATGGCTTGGCTGCTTTTCAGTTCTGACCGTAATAACTCATACTTTCCTTTGAAATCAGGTGTATGGCTCCATATCATGATGGTATTATTCATATCATATCCCATAGGACGATCTTTGGTAAACTGAATCTGTTTGGTCACGACAATAGTCCCAATAATAAGCGCGATGGAAACGGTAAATTGAAATACCACCAATACGCTCCTAAAAAACGTAGCTGAATGACCTGCTTTGAAGGTACCTTTCAGCACTTCAACTGGACGAAAAGAAGACAGATATAAGGCAGGGTAACTTCCAGCAAATAATCCTGTCAATATAATAAATCCAATACTTATAGCCCAAAATGGACCGCTTACTATCGGCAGTTGGAGATGCTTGTCAGCTAATTCATTAAAATAAGAAATTGAGGTAGATACCAGTAGTATAGATAATACAAATGATAGTAGGACGACCAAAAACGATTCGGTCAAAAACTGATAAATGAGCTGACTTCTTACCGAGCCTATGGCCTTTCGAATACCTACTTCTTTTGACCTTCTTTCGGATTGTGCAGTACTCAAATTCATAAAATTGATACATGCCAAAATTAGTACAAATACGCCTATCATACCGAATAACCATACGAATTGAATAAGTCCTCCTGTATTGTTTCCATCTTGCCAATTAGACCTTAAATGCCAGTCTTTCATTGGATGAAGAAATAATTCTGGATGATATCCCTTTTCGAATTCCCCTACATGCTCAGCGGTAATCATTTTAATTTTTTCGCTTACTTCCTGCATCTTCGCTGGATTGTTTAGTTGAATGTATAATTGGTATGCAGCCACATCCCAGTTATTTTGTTCTCGAGCATTGCGCACCCATTCGTTGGAAGAAACGAAGAGTTCCCATGGTGCAATAAATGCCAAGTCATGTAAACTGGAGGATTTTGGCAAATCTTCATAAACACCTGTCACAATCACCTTCAGCTCATTATTGATTTCCATCAATTCCCCCATAGCATCTTCTTCTCCAAAAAAGGTCTTAGCGGTAGATTCAGAAAGTAGAATAGAGCCTGGTTCTGCCAAACCATCATTCGTCCCTCTTAACATATTCAGCGAAAAAAGGGAAATAGCTTCCTTACCCATATAATTTCCAATCTTTGTGAATTTTTTTTCTCCAGCCGAAAGAATTTGCGATTGTTCCCAAAAAGCAGTCACTAGGTACTCAATATCACTTCCGTACTTGGATCTTAGTTCCGCTTCTAATGGTACAGGAATTGTGGGAAGGGTCTCTTTTTTTCCATTGACCGTACGATGTTGCATGATCTGCGCAATATGTTTCTGGTTTTCGTGGTAATCATCAAACGATAATTCGTCTTGAATCCATAATCCTATGAGCATAGCTACTGCCATTCCTACAGCGAGTCCTCCTATATTGATAAAAGAATAAGCTTTGTTTCTGAGTAGATTGCGGTAACCTATTTTAAAATAACTTTGATACATCTAGAGATAAATTTTGTTTTTTGTGAATTTCACTAAGGGCTACCGACCAATTACTAAATGGTTACATTTATTTTTCATTTGGGGTTATTTTCATCACAACTAGAACCTCTGTTCTAGTTATGATACCGGTCTTTTCAACCCTTTCCAACAATATTTAGAGAAAATCTAGCAATAAAGCTCTCCTGATTTTTGAGCGGCCAGCAAAAATCAGACATCATACACCATACATCCGTCTAGTTTTTAGGTGACAGATTTATGATTTACCAAGTCCAATCCAACCCTATTATCTGCTCAAAAATACGGGGTGAAAAAAGTCCTATTTCCCCGTAATTCTGAACAGCCTACCTTGAAACCAAGCTGCAAAATATATATTCCAGCATTAAGAGGACTAAGGTCACGCGGAAATTGAGGAATTGTCGATATCAATGTCTATGTCAACTTCAATATAAAGTTCCCATGGAAGGTGGTTGAAAGTTGCATTTTATCTGGTATCTTCTTTAAAAAAAAGCGTTTATAAGTGAAAAAAATTCCCACCTTTGCTTTTTTCAAAGTTTAAAATCAACTTCATGTCGCCTTCTCAAATCTTAAATCAATCCTTCACGCTGCCTTGTGGCGTCACTATTCCAAATCGAATTGTCAAATCTGCGATGAGTGAAAACAATGCAGACTCTGGCGGTAAACCTTCCGACCGAATTATAAAACTATACGAAACGTGGGGAAAAGGTGGCGCAGGCGTTTTGATATCGGGCAATGTTATGATGGATTCCAAAGCATTGGGAGAGGAACATAATGTGGTGGTTGAAGATGAAAAATACCTACCAGAATTGACACGTTGGGCGACGGAATGCCAAAAAAATGGGTCACATTTATGGATGCAAATCAATCATCCTGGAAGGCAAGCACCGAAATTTAATAAAGACGTGGTGAGTCCGTCCAATGTCATGTTGCCTATCATGAAAGGGATGTTCAAAGAGCCACGACCATTAGAAGAAACTGAAATTTGGAAACTTATTGAAGGTTTTGGCAGAACGGCTTTGATTGCCCAGAAAGCAGGGTTTAAAGGGGTTCAAATTCATGGAGCGCATGGTTACTTAGTGAGTCAATTTTTATCCACTCGAACCAATTTAAGGACAGATAAATGGGGCGGTTCTTTGGAAAATCGGGCAAGATTTGCGATTGAGATTTATCGAAATATTAGACAGAAAACGGGCGCAAATTATCCAATTGGTATTAAAATAAATTCCGCAGATTTTCAACGTGGCGCATTTTCGGAAGAAGAATCTTTGGAAGTAATCAAAATGTTAGCCGAGGAAGGGATGGATATGATTGAAGTTTCAGGGGGAACTTATGAAAAAGCGGCTATGATGGGGCGAAAATTGAAAAAAAGTACGCAAGAAAGAGAGGCTTATTTCGCTGATTTCATCGTCAAAGCTCGAAAAGTGACGAATGCGCCTTTATTACTCACAGGCGGTTTTCGAACTTTGGAAGTCATGGCAAAAGCGATTGAAAATAAGGAGTTAGATTTTGTCGGAATCGCTCGCCCTTTTGCCGTCAATCCTTTTTTAGCAAAAGAATTAATAGAAGGAAAAATTACAGAAATTAGAGGGGGCAATGTGGATACTGGAATTGGATTTATTGATAAAATGGGTTTTATGGATACGACTTGGCATGCGGAGAATATGAAGATTATGGGAAAGGGGAAAATGCCTAATCCAAAATTGAGTCCGTTGAAGGTATTTTTCAAATTTGCTTGGGAAAATATGTTTAGCAAGAAATAATCTACGTCGTCAATTGCTTCCAGCACTTAAAGTGAATCTCTTGGAAGTAGACTTTGTTCTTAATACAAGAAGTACCTTTATCAAGAAAATGCCATTTCCCGGTTGAATTTTCGTCTGTATGCTAATGGCGACAAGCCTGTGTATTTCTTAAAGGTTTTTCTAAAAGCCTTGTCATCATTATAACCAACATGATACATTACCTGATTAATGTTTAAGGTGGAGGATTCAAAACTCTTTTTGGCAACTTCAATCTTTACTCGTTGTATGTATTCAAATGGGGTGTTTTGTGTTGCTTTTTTAAATCTTCTAATAAAATTTCGACTACTGATGGCATATTTTTTTGACAAGGCTTCTACACTTATTTTTTCTTCGAAATTTTCCTCAATGTATGCCTGAACCTCTTTTATCGTTTCATCATTATGTTCCTTTTGTCCGTTAAAAATAATGAATTGATTTTGATTCATACGGTCGAAATCTATTTCTGCCATTTTGGAACACCAGATAGCTACTTCTCTCCCGTAGTATTTTTCTATCAAATAAATTATCATGTTCAAAAAAGAATAGGCGCCACCACTTGAATAGATACCATTATCCTCACTTATTATCTTATCTGGAAGTAGATGGATTTTAGCATATTTTTTTTCAAATTGCTGATGAACTGCCCAATGAGTAGCACAGGATTTTCCGTTAAGTAAGCCTGTTTCAGCCAATAAAAAAGCACTTCTACACAAACTTGCTACGGCTGCATCATTCTCAATTCTTTTTGTTTTTATCCAATCAATGAACCGTTTATTTTGCGCTAAAGCATTTTCAATATTACCTGTGATAGAGGAGATTATTATCAAATTAGTACGCTTTACTTCTTCAATAGATTTAGTTGGTTGTACTTGAAAAAAGTTATGACAAGTAATAGGCGTTTTTGTTAAACCAACTAAATCAATATCAAAAACGTCCTCTTGCGTTTTCCCTATTCGTTTTGAATAACTATTTGCCATCTTGAAAAGATTGAGCGTTCCAACTATGGTATCCAAAATCAAATCTCCTTTTGGTACTAAAATACTCAAATGCTTCATATTAATTTTTCTTACAAAGATATAGGATGTATTTGGCGTAATCAACCCTTTATATTGTCGTTAATGCCACCTACTATGTCCATAAATGTGCCATACCTTTGTATTATTAATTAAATTAAAACTTATAAAAATGACAAATCAAGAAATTGCAGTAGTTTACAAATGGACAGCCAACCCTGGAAAAGCAGAAGAACTCAAAGCCATTTACAAAGAAGTTGAAAAACAGATGCAGGAAACAGAGCCAAATGCACTTAAAGTGGATTGCTATTTTGATGAAAGCACCAATGTACTTATAGTGTACGACCTATTTAAAAATGGTGCTGCGTTAGGACAACATTTAGGCACAACAGCAGCTGGGCATTTCCCTACCCTACTTCAAATTGCAGTACCAGGTCCTTTCCTTTTCTGTGGCGAGGTACCCGAAGAACTGAAACAAGCGGCAATTGGGATGGGGTTAGACGCAACGTTTGCACCACGAATTTTTGGGTTTAATAGAAATGAATCTTAGCAGGTAAATTAAAGTTGACGACTCAGGAAAGTCGTGTTACTTGTACATCGCAACGATAACGGGTAACACGACTTTCCTGAGTCGTCATATATTTTTAGCTTATCCGCAATAAATATTTTTTGCAACGGATTTTAAATAGAGAATAAAATGAAGTTCTTTTTGTCAACTATTAGTGTTCCATAGTGACGACCACATTCCCTTTTTTATGTCCTTTATCAATATAAGTCTGTGCTTCCACAATCTGTTCCAAGGAATAATTTTTATCCATAATTGATTTTAACTGCCCCTTTTCAATCAATTCTTTTAGTTCTTGAAAGAGTAGCTTAAGAGCAGATACTGGGCGAGCACCTGTTGCCGAAAACTTAGCTTGTTTGCCACCAATGATAGAAGTCCATAGCATCTGAAAAAGATTGGTCATCCCAAATACAGGAGAAAGATAACTCCCTTTTAGGGTTAGCGAATCTTTACAAGTGGAAAAGGATTCTTTGCCCACGGTATCAAAAATAACATCGTATTTCTTTCCCGTTTTAGTAAAATCTGTTATGGTATAATCAATGACTTCATCCGCACCAAGCGATTTCACCAATGCCAAATTCTTTGTACTACACACGCCAGTTACCCTTGCTCCAAAGAGTTTAGCCAATTGTACCGCAGCCGTTCCTAGACTACCCGATGCGCCATTAATCAATATTTTTTGCCCTGGTTGAAGCGTGATAACATCCTTTAAAAAACTGATGGAAGTTAAAGCACCATCACAAATACCTGCCGCTGCTTCATAAGTAATATTACTTGGTTTTTTTAAAAATAAACCATCTTCTTTTAAACAGATATATTGAGCGTAAGCGCCAAAGATTTCAATAGATTCTCCAAAAATTTGGTCCCCTTTCTTGAATAACGTTACGGCTTTACCTACTTCGACCACTTCTCCTGCAAATCCTGTCCCTGGTATTGCGTGTTTAGGTTTTCGCAACCCCAACATTAATCTACCTATTAGTGGGTAGCCTGTCCGCATCATGGTATCTGCTCTAGTTACTGCGGCAGCCTTTATTTTGATTAGCATTTCGTTATCTTTTGGGATAGGTTTAGCTACTTCTTGAAGTTGAAGAACGTTTGGTCCTCCATAACCAGTCGCAATGATAGCTTTCATTTTTGTGGACGGTGTTTTGATTGGTTGTAGGGCGCTATTCCTTTTTTTAGTTGGTAAAGCGTTATTTCTTTGCAAGTCTGCTGCTAGATTTTTCATGATTTAGTTTTTAAATGAGTAGAAAAATTTATTGCAACAAAGATGCAGGGAAGGATTAGATGTATCGTTCTTATTTATAAATGAGTACTTCTTAATGAGAATTAGTACTTTTAATTTTATCTTTTATCAAAAGAATTTACAATCCTTTCACATATTGCTTAGGCGTCATTCCAACGGCTTTCTTAAAAAAAGTATTAAAAGCCGTTTTAGAATTAAAGCCACTTTCATAAGCTAAACCCAACAGAGAAATATGTGCATTTTTAGGGTCTTTAGCAATTTTCTTAAACCATTCAACCCGATAATGATTGATATATCCAGAAAAATTTTTACCCATTTTTTCATTTAATAATTCTGATAAATTATTGGGATGAATGTCCATTTTTTGAGCTAATTCGCGGAGACTTAAATTAGCTTGAAGATAGGGCTTTTCGGTAGCCATGATAGCCAATAATTGAGCATGGTATTTTTCTGAATCCGCTGTATTTAAGGAAGGTCTCTTATATTTCTTTTTAGAAAAATCAAAAGGTGTTTCTTCTCCTAATATTTGTCGGACTAATTCTTGAAAGCGAGGATTTGAGCGAAGGGATTTAAGAATAGGTTCTGTGTACAAGTAAACCATCATAGGCAGTCTGGCTGCGACCCCTTTTTCCACCATTTGGATAGCAGCTTCCTCATTTCCTAAAATAGTTTGACACAATATGAGCGCACTAATAGCTCTGCTCAGCATCGGTGTTTCAAGGGCAGCTTCTAGTTTTTCAATACCTTTTTCGGTTTTCTTTTTATTGCCTAATGCTGCATAGGCTAAGGTCATAAACCCTAACTTTGTCACATCTCCTGATTCATCTGCTGGTAATTGCTGGAACACTTCCAAACTTTTTTCGGTACGTCCGAGCAATAGTAAAGCTTGCCCACGATAATATACCGTAGGCAGGAAACTCGGCTTTAGTTGGGCTGCTTTTTCAAAGCATTTAATGGCTGCAACATACTGCTCTTGACCATAATAAATAAATCCTTGGAGATGATGATTGATTTCTGAAAAAGGGTCTATTTGTAAGGCAGTTTCAATATAATTCCTAGCAGCCTCAAATTTTCCTTCTGCCGTTAGCATAGATACCATGGATTGATAATACTCTACTGTTGGACGAATTTCAAAAGATTGGCTCAAATGCTGATAACCCGCTGGAAAGTTCCAATTTTGTATAAATTCAACATAGGATAGATTATATTGACATTCAGGTAAATTCGGATTGAGTTCGATGGCTTTTTGTAAACAAGGTCCGCTTTTGCCAAAGGCTTCTTCGGTAGGCATTAACCCCATCATTCCTAGGAGTATATATCCTAAATGCATACCCAAATAAGCCAAGGCAAAATTAGGCTGCTCCGCAATAATCGTTTCTAAAATGGAAATCCCTTTTTCAATGTCAGGTTTAGTCATTTTCAGCAAATGGTATCTACTTTCCAAATAGCGCTGATAAATATCAACCGAAATATCTGGCTTTTCTACCAATTGGTCTCCAATATCAAAATGTCCTAAATGCTCTCGTAATTTATCGGCAATCAACAAACTAATTTCATCTTGTACCGCAAAAACATCTGTTATCAACCGATCAAATGATTCTGACCAAAAATGAAAATCATCTGTCACATCAATCAACTGTGCTGTTATACGCATTTTGTTTCCTGCTAATCGGATGCTACCCTCTAAAATAGTAGAAACATTCAATTCTTTACCAATCTGAGCAATCGGAATATTTTTATTTTTAAAAAAGAAAGAAGAGGTTCTGGAGGTGACTTTTAGTTGTTTAATTTTGGAAAGTGCATTGATGATTTCTTCGGTCATTCCATCACTAAAGTATTCGTTTTCTGCATTGGTACTCCTATTAACAAAAGGAAGAACAGCAATTGTTTTCGTTTGTTCTTGCTGCTTTCCTTTTCCTTGTAATTCGGCAGGAGCGGGCACGTTAATTCCTTCATTACTGACCGCAAATAAAGCCATGGGTTGTTCAACATTTTTAAATTCAAAATGGCCTAAAGGTTCAGTAGAAAGATGCCGTTGATTCTTGAGTTCTTCATTTAATTTTCCAGACAATAATATTGAGCCAGCCACGCCCATACTTTCAATTCGAGAAGTAACATTCACTCCATCTCCATAAATATCTGTTCCATCAAAAACGATATCGCCGATATGTAAGCCAATCCGCAAAGGTACTTGTTCTCCGACCTGCAATGCTTTCTGAATTTCAATGGCACATTCCACTGCTTCTACCCCACTCTTAAAAATACTTAAGGTGCCATCTCCAAAATATTGGACAATTTCTCCATTATAAATTTCATGATTTTGGGTAAATGCTTGTCGATGATGGGCTCTCACTTTGACAGCCTTATTTTCGTCATTTTGCATCAAAACAGTATATCCAACAATGTCGGTAAACATGATAGCAGCTAATCGACGGGTTTTTGATTTTTTCATGAAATAAAAGCTATAGACTAATTTTTTTGAATGTAAAAGCTTTTATGTTTAGTTGGATGTTTGGTATAATCGAAAAGTACAATATTTTTTTAAAATGCTACTGAATTATTCGATTAAATCCCGTTGATTTTAGATTAATCTCCCATTGGAAATCGCGTAGTTACTTCTGCTTTTGAGGTAAACAGATTACATGATTAGGATTAGTGAAAGTTGTTTGAATTTAAGCGCTTGGAGAACTCCTATCTTTTGGAATTTTAATAAGCAGGGGAAGGATTTTAAATCAGCTAATTGGGTGCTAAAATTTTTAGTCATTTCAACAGATACAAAATCATAAGCAACCAAAAAAGGAAGTTACATAAAATAGTAGGGTTTTCTTATAAAAATGATTTTACAGGAAATCATGTTGAAAACGTGAAAAATACTGGGTCGAAGTTGCAAACTTCGACCATCGGCATCGAATTTCAATCCAACTTTGGAGCCGATATTCGAAGATTGTATCTTCGAGTCGATATTTTTCAAGTCTTTGACTTAATTTTTTAGGTACTGAGATTTTTATAAGAAAACCCTTCATAAAATAGAAGGTTTTTCTTATAAAAAAGTGAATAGCAATAAGTAAAAAAACTTATCACTATTCACCCAACTTTCCACTACTAATTATTTTTTCGTTTCACCGTCTTCTTTGTTGTTCGCTTCACAGCCGTACGTTTAGTAGGCGTCCGCTTAGTAGAAGTTCGAGGCACTACCTTTGGTTTAGTAATCCGCTGCTTACTCTTATTCCAAGTCCGCTGATGATAATCTCTTGCTCGATCAATCCGCTTAATGTCCGTTTTTTTAGGGCTTGTTTTTCGGATAGTTGTTTTTCTTTTATCCGTTCGTTGAATCGTTGTTTTCCCATCTGTTTTTTTGATAGTCGTTTTACGGTCTGTTCGCCGATTGGCATCACTCTTAATAGGTGGATTCGTTCGAGTCGCTTTACGGCTCGATTTTTTAATAGGCTTATTCGATTTTTTTGGATTAATATTTGGATAACGCAAACTATTGTCCCGCAAATAAGTTTTTTGGTCAATTTTTCGGTTAGGATTATCTCGATTGTAAGTCCGTCGAGCCGTCTCTAATCTACCAAATTCTCGAATGCGCTCTACCCTATTATTTTTATTAGTTAACCAATCATTGGTAATTACCGCCCGATTTTTGTCACGCCAATTATTAACGGATACCCGAACAGGACTATTATACCTTCGAGGCGCATAATTGACATGGCGCACAAAATGATTCGTCAAATGTGGGTAATAATAATGGTGATGAGGATGATGGAAATACCAATTCGTAAAATGAAAAGAAGGTAATCGAATAAATACCGCTACCCTATTCGGCCGAAAATAAAACCCCCAATCCCACCATAAAGGATAAGGTCGCCACCGAGGTTGGGCATACCAACTTGGATAACCATACCAATAAGGATAATGGTAATAATGATGTTCTACCGTAGTAACCCTTTCGTAATCTTCTTCGGGTTCGGCATAATAATATAAATCATCGTCGGTTTCTGGTTCATAATACAATTCATCATAGCCATTTTCTTTAGCAAATTCCTCAGACGCATCCTTTAAGTTGGCTAAAGCCTCAGGGTCATTTTCTAAATTTTCTTGCCATTGTTGCAATTCTGCTTCATTCTGTCGATTGACTTCAATACTTAAACTATCCGATTGTTTTATCAACCAATCAGGTTCTTTTTGATATAAATCACCTACCAAAATGGTCAATTGGATATTATCTGTTAGCAAACTCAATACTTCTGGCAATTCAATTAATTCCCGTAAACCAGTTTGTACTTTCGGCGAAAATTCATTGAGCACCGTTTCAAATGCGCCTTTAGCCGACTGGTTTAATTGGTCAATTTGCACCAATAAGTCATAATGATTTTGCCCTGCCTCCATTGCTCGTTCGTGAATAATGGCCGGATAATTTTGCAATACTTTTTCAATGTTTTTTTTCTTTTTATTCCCTTCAAAAACCAAGCGGTTGACCAAATCGGGATACCTCGTTAAATCCCAGATTATTTGTTGCGTCGCCTTCTCTTCTTGTTCTAATAAAGCTTTAAATTCCGTACTTGTTTTTTGTTGAATTCTTTTTAGTTTTATCAACGCCTGTGGGGAAGATGCCGTTTCTAAAATAGTTAAACGCGTTTCTTTAGGATATAGAACTAAGGCATCAATGACCTCTCGGTCTTCCTCGAATATTTGGGCTAATAGTTCTTTTTCTTCTTGGGCAACTGCGGAATTAATTAACAGTATTAACCCTAAAAAAGCTAACAGATATTTTTTCATTGTTCTTAGTTTTTGATTATCAATTTTAGGAATGAAATATAAAAATGAAATATAAATAAGTGCTACAATTTTGATTGAAGCTTTTTATTGCATTCCTTATTTAGAGCCAACTTTACCTTTTCGATGTTGTCGTTTTTTCATTTTTTTGGGACAATTACAGTCTTCCATACGCCCTTTTCCATTCATTTCTTTAATGATTTGTCGGAATTGTCTTTTTTCCAGAAATACGGGTTCATAGTCAAATCCATGTTTTTTAATATTTCTATGAATTGCACGCAAATGGTTTTTAGACCCTTCTAACAGAGAATTATACACCAAAATCAAATCTACATTTTGCGTATGGGTAAGGTATCTTTCTAAATCGGCAATATCATACTCTTCAAAATTGGCTGCCAAGGTCAGCGAACTTTCCAAGGTCATCGTACCACCTTCAAAAAAGCGGTCATACATAATATTCAGTTCTGGATAGTTATAAAAACCGTTGTAATTTTTAGGAACAGGTATGCCATATTTTTCATAAATGACCAATAAATGCTCAAAGTGCATTTTTTCGGATTTGGCAATATTTTCAAAAATAGATAACTCCCATTTGTCAGATAGTTCGACATAAATATCGTGCGCCAATCTTTCCTCATCATAGAGGTAATTGAGGTCATCTACTTCGGTAACTGACAATTGTTCAATTTGTGTAAATCCTGTACTAAAAGAAAAGGCTGCGATACAAATTATTAAACCTAAAATCTTCATGTTATTATTTTTAATCAATGAATGATACCCACAAAATTCAGGTAAAAGGGATTTGAATGACATGACATTTATCAGATGAGATCCATGAGATTTATCACCAAGACGGGCTACTAATAAAAGTCACTAGCGACCGATGATAAAAGTCACCAGAAAAAGATGGAAAGGAATATAGCTTTGACTAAAAAAACAGGAAACCTCTATGATAAAAATATTAACACAAAGCACTCAATTCAAAGAAATCAAAGACTTCTTTGAAGAAATAGGACAGATTTCCTTATTTACTACTCGCTTCTTTCGAGAAGCGGTTAACCCACCTGTGGAATGGAAAGAGCTCTTTCGACAATGTTATATCATTGGCAATCAATCTCTTTTTTTAGTAACCGTTACAGGGTTTATTATGGGCTTGGTATTGACCTTACAAGTTCGGCCAACGATGTTAGAATTTGGCGCAGAATCTTATATGCCTTCCATGGTAGGTATTTCTATTATCCGAGAAATTGGTCCGATGATAACCGCCTTGATTTGTGCTGGAAAAATTGGGTCAAGTATGGGCGCAGAATTAGGTTCAATGAAAGTAACTGAACAAATAGATGCCATGGAAGTATCTGGCACCAATCCTTTTAAATATTTAGTAGTCACTAGAGTATTGGCTTGCACTTTAATGTTGCCTCTATTGGTCATTGCTGCTGATACCGTTGGCTTATTAGGGTCTTTTTTTATTGAATATACAAAAGGAGCGGTAACCCCTGTTTTGTTTTTTAATAAAGTATTTATGACTATAGAATTTGGCGATTTACTGCCTTCCACCATCAAATCTTTTTTCTTTGGATTGGTCATCGGTATCGTTGGGTGCTATAAAGGCTATACGTCTAAAAAGGGAACAGCAGGAGTAGGAACAGCAGCGAATTCAGCGGTGGTAGTGGCTTCTTTGATGGTCTTTTTAGTGGATTTAATCGCCGTTTTAGCAGCAGATATTTTTTATGACTTATGATAAAACCAACTAACATATTGTCCAATCACCCAAAAATAGAAAAAGGGAAAGCTTTAATTGAAATTAGAGATGTACAAAAATCTTTTGGGGATAATCATGTCTTGCGAGGATTCAATTTAGATTTATACGAAAAGGAAAATTTAGTAATAGTAGGCAAGTCAGGTTCTGGCAAATCGGTATTGATAAAATGCTTTGTTCGATTGGTCGAAATGGATTCAGGTTCCGTAAAAGTATTAGGTAAAGAAATTTCAGAATTGGGCCAAAAAGAGTTAGATGAACTCCGCACCGAAGTAGGCTTTTTATTTCAAGGAAGTGCTTTATATGACTCTATGACCGTCAGAGAAAATTTAGAATTTCCTTTGCGCCGACATCCAGATAAATTAAGAGGAGAAAAGGTAGAAGATTTAGTCATAGAAGCTTTAGAAAGTGTAGGTTTGGCACATGCGATTGATTTAATGCCCGCAGAATTATCGGGCGGTATGAAACGAAGAATTGCCCTAGCAAGAACGATTATTTTACGGCCAAAAATCATCCTATACGATGAGCCAACGAGTGGTTTAGACCCGATTACTTCTAAAGAAATTATTCAACTCATTTTAGATATTCAGCAAAAATACAATACCGCCTCCTTAATCATTACCCACGATATGGATTGTGCTAGAGTCATTTCTAATCGAATGGTTATTTTAAGAGATGGTATCAATTATGCAGAAGGCACTTATGCCGAATTGGTTCAATTGAAAGATCCTAAGGTACAAGCATTTTTTAAATGAGACGGGTTGCGAGTTACGAGTTGCGGGTTTAATAGTGCAAAGGTTTATTTTAATCGGAAGTACTTATAATAAGATGATTACTGAAATTTTAAACAAATTTTCTTCATCTAACCCGCAACTCGTAACTCGCAACTCGCAACAAAAATTATCATGGAAAAACAAACTTCAAATACCATCCGATTAGGCATTTTTGTAACCATTGCCATCTCCTTATTTATAGCAGCTATTTATTATATCGGTAATCGACAAAACTTATTTGGAACAAGTTTCCGAATTACCACCGTTTTCAATAATATCAACGGTTTGCAAACAGGTAATAATGTGCGCTACAATGGTATCAATGTTGGTAGTGTCGAAGCGATTTTCATCGAAAGTGATTCCACGGTTCGAGTAAATTTGGCACTCCAAGAGGAAATGAAAAATTTCATTAAATCGGATGCAACGGCAACGATTGGTTCAGATGGTTTGGTGGGAAATATGTTAGTGAATATTAATCCAGGAAAAGGCGGTTTATTACCTGTCGAAAATGGTGGAGAAATTGCCTCCTTTACTCGAATTGACCCAAATGACCTATTAAAAACATTAGGCAATACCAATGAAAATATTGCTATTCTGTCTTTAAATTTATTGGAAATTACCGAAAAATTGAACGAGGGACAAGGGACTTTACCGATGTTAATTAGGGATGACCAAATGGCAAAAAATGTGCAAACTGCTTTGTTGAATTTGAATAAAACGAGTCAAAATGTACAGGAGATGACCCGTCAAATGCAAACTTCCGTTGAGTCTGTTTTAGGTGGAGAAGGGATGCTGGGATATATACTAAAGGATACTACCTTTATGTATAATCTAGCCCAATTTACGGGACGATTAGATACCCAATTAATCCTCAAAACCGAACCGCTTATTATTAACTTAAACCAGTCTAGCGAAGCCATCTTAGCGGCGAGTACTGAATTAAAAAAGGTGATGGAAACAATGAATGAAGGGGAAGGAACCGTAGCAACTATGCTTAATGACACCGCAAGTGCTGCTGACATTAAAACAATTTTACATAATGTAGAAGAAGGAACCGCCAAATTTGATGAAAATATGGAGGCCTTAAAGCACAATTTTTTATTTAGACGGTATTTTAAGAAGCAGGAGAAGGCTCGGAAGAAGGCAGCAAAAAATCAAAATAAAAACGAAAAGACCTCTCAATCAATCACTTATAAAAATAATAAGGATATACTTTAGCTTACTTGGATTAACTGCATTCAGGCTTACCGTTGAACATAAAAACTTAAATATTAGAAATTACGCCTGATAAAACCAATCCTTTCCGAATGACCGCAATAATTGTGGGTGTATTTGAATATAATTAATTCCAAGCGAGTTTAAATTTTAATTTCACAATGAGCAAACCTAATTCTATAAAAAAACAACTACCTAAAATTAGAAAATATGTAATTGAAATTCTGGAAAAAAATGCGGACAGAAGCATTTATACCACTATAGGTCGATTGTATAGAGTAGAGCAACATATTCGAACTATATTGTTAGAAGAAAACCTATCCACCGAAGAAAAAGATATGGTTTTTTTAACATTATATGCTGCCACAATTGAATTATCGAATAATAAAATAAAAGTTTTTGACCTTGAAAAGATAGAAAAATATATTGAAGACACCAATAAAAAGATATGCAAAAAATTTTCACTTGCTGACGAAGTCAAGGAAAAATTGGATGCTATCATTAAGCAGTCTATACAACTTCAGCCAGCAACCTTACGGGAAGCTAAAATAATCATAGATGCTGATTTGATGGAATTTTCAGGAGATAAAGGACGAGAGTATTTAAAGCAGGCATATGAAGAGATGGTGTTAAGGGACTTTGAGCTACCTCAATCTAACTGGTATGATACGTTGATTGCATTGACCAGTAATATAAAAACATCCACCACTTATGGGAAAAAGCATATAGAACCTAAACTGGAAAAACTAAACAAAAGACTTAGAAGAGAGAAAAAGGAACTAGCAAATAGGACTTCCCTATTATTAAAAAAAGAATTTAATATTAGTGAGTTAGAAATTAAAAAACTTAAAAAAGATATTAAAGAAACCAAGGATCGAGACGAAAGAGGCATACAGACTTTGTTTAAGACGACCATCAAAAACCATTACACCTTGAATGAAATGGTAGACAAGAAGGCAAGTATTATGATTACAGTTAATTCAATTATTTTATCACTGGTTATGGGTGGACTAATTGGAACGTCAGATAATATCACTATTTCTTCATTGCCGATTTTGGGTTTAAGCCTAACTAGTATTTTCTCAATTATATTTGCCATCATCGCTATACGACCAAACTTGACTCAAGGAGACTTTACAGAAGAAGAAGTTAGAAACAAAGAAGGAAATTTACTTTACTTTGGTAATTTCCATAATATGCATTATAGAGATTTTGAGTGGGGGTTTTTACAAATGCTTAGTGATAAAAATCATCTATATGGTTCAATGATTCGGGATTATTATTATCAAGGAGTTGGATTGAATAGAAAATATAAATATATACGCTTTTCTTTGACTATTTTCTTATATGGTTTGGGAGGCTCATTTATAAGTTTCTTGTTTCTTCGTTCTTTGGCTAATTAACTACATAAAACATTTATCAAAGTTTCCGGAAAACAGGCGAGAACAGAGCGCATCACGTCCATGCTTCTAAACGTTTCAGGGCGCATACACAAACCATTATTAGGATAAAAAAATGTAAAAGCTAGTGTAGATTTCATCTTGATACTATTTTATGTTTGATTGATATTGATGGAGTATTGCGGATTGGTTACCTCATTTCTTTTTCTTTTTCTGTAAATCTGTAGCATTATTTTCTCCACTAACCATGGAGAAAGGCGATTTAAAAGATAAAAGACCCTACCCAACCAAGAAAAATGCGTTCTAAATTTTCTTTTTTGAAGCATTTGAATCAATTGGTGGGCAATAGTTTCAGGCGCAACGGGTTTGGAAAAATGATGTTTTGGTTGTGGAATAAGTACACCATTTTTATTAAAAATAGTCTTATTTGAATCATTTTCAACGAAGCTCAAATAAGCAATACCTACATAAACGCCACTACCTGCTAACTCCAATTTTAAAGATTCTGCTATAGCGGTTAAAGCCATTTTTGAGCTAGAATAAGCAGTTGCTTCTGGTAAACCAAAAATTCCTGCAAGGCTTGAAATAAATAAAACTCCGCCCTTATTTTCTTTGATAAATGGAAGCGCAGCATGGGTCATATTAATTACACCTAATACATTGGTATTAAAAATTTTTTGAAATACTGGAGGTTCCGTATCTTCAAATGGAGCTAGTTCAACAGAAAGTGCCGCATTATTTATCAGATAATCCAACTGGCCAAATTGGTTAATGGTATGTTTAACAAGGTCCATGCAATCTTGAGGCCTACTGACATCGCCACTAAAAGCACTCCCTATCAATCCAGCCTTTTTAAAATCTTGAAAAGTTTGGGCTAATTTGTCAGGATTTCGTCCATTTAAGACAATTTTTGCGCCCATTTGTGCCAATTTCCAAGCAGTTGCCCGCCCAATTCCTTGGCTAGAACCTGTTATGATAAAAACTTTATCCTTCATAATTAGCGGTTTCTAATGGCTGTTTGGAAATAGTATTTTCTGAATGGGATACTTCCTCACAATAACCATTTGTTCGAAACCAATCACAAGCTTCTTCCATAGCCGTTTCAATAGGCGTCTGTGGCATGTTTAATTCTCTAACCGCCTTTTGTGGAGAAAAATATTGTTTATCACAGGCAATTTTTGCAACTGGAAAACTCAAAATTGGTTTTCTACCCAACAAATTGGCTACTAAATGACTAATTACCCCAACTAGTTTAAGCAAAAACGCAGGTAATCGGATACCATAAGGTTTTATTTTAAGCACTTTTGCTGCCTTTTGCATAAATTCGTTATAGCTCAAATTTTCATGTCCTGCAATATAGCATGCCCCAACTTTGCCTATCGTAAGGGCATTAGCAATAGCAATAGCTACATCTCTAGTGTGGACAAAATTTTTGCCCCCAGGAGGCAAAAATTTTAATTGACCTTTATAGAAACTTAACAATAATCTACCCGAACCAGGACGAGTATCATAAGGACCAATCATATAAGTCGGATTAATTACCAAAGCTGGAAGTCCACTATGCAAAACAGCATTTAGCACCAACTCCTGTGCATAAAATTTACTATCAATATAATCTAGCCCATAATGAAATCCCTTGAATGGGCTTTTTTCTGTTCCTGGTTTTTTTAGCGTACCAAAATTAAAGGAAGAAGTAGAGCCTACATAAATAAATTTTTGAATACCCGCTTCCAATGCGATTTCTATCAGGTTTTCTGTACCAACCACATTAACTTCATTAAAATCCGTTGAACGGGTTGGCCAAGTTTTTACCATTGCTGCCGTATGAATAACCGCATCACAACCCTTTATTGCTTTTTTTAAATCTGATTTTTTCAAAATAGAACCTTTAAAAAAATCAATTGGTAAAATATTTAATGCTTTTGGAATCTTGCTGGAACAATCAAATGCGACTACTTCGGCTTCTCTATCCACTAATTCTTTGATAAGGTTGACGCCTAACATCCCATAGGCGCCTGTTACTAATATTTTCATGCTATTGGATTTTTATTATTTATTTCAGTTCTCCGTAACTTGAATTATCTATAAAATTATTGGAATACCTGTAAAAATTATTCAAAACTTGTTCTTCCCTTCAGATTAGCCAACGGTTGATGATAGAAAAATTGACGCATGGCATTGTTCCATTTATTATCTTTCCAATCTTGTCTTAAGTCGGATACTTTGTTGTTATTCGCATCATATATTGATTCAATCTTGACCTCATTTTGCCAACCACCCTGAAACCAAGTTTGAGAAAGTGCCAAATTGGAATTCCCTTTTTGGTCGTACTGATAGGTATATTTTAATTGATTCTGAGCGAGCTTATCATTCCAACTAATATTGGTTTCCGTTACTTTTTGATTCGCTTCATTATATGCCCAAATGACCTGAAAAACGGTCTCCCATTCTTTACCAGAAGCATCTTGGGTAATTTGACTCAGCATATTATGCTGCTTATCATATTCCATGAGGTATCGAGAAAAATTGACCCATTCTCCTTTTATAAAAACTTGTAGAACTGTCGAAACAACCTGCTCTTCCTTATCAAAAATGTTTGTTACTTTTTCATTATTAACCCATTTATTGCCTCTCCATCGTTTTGAGATTAATGCGGTCAATTCGGCAGAATCCGCATAAATAAATTGGTGCTGAGTTGAATGCTCCCATTGGCCATTTAGCCAAGTTTGATTAATTTGTGAGATGGGGTCATTATACCTATTATAGTCAAATATAGTTCGCTCCGAATTCATCCAGTTATTACCATCCCTATATTGGCTAATCCGATTGGTGATGTTTTGAGCAGTATCATATTCATATAACATCTGGGAAACCATTATCCAATTGGCGCCTTCCTTTATCCAACGATTGTATTTTAAAGGTTTATTAGCAATAGTCAATTCATATTTTACAGAATCGACTGCTAGCCAGTTATCCGTTTCCCAAATATCTATTTTTGAACCAACTAAAGGATTATTATTAGTTTGTCCTGATAGCGATAAAATGGGAATAACGATTAAAATAATAAAGAAAAAGCATGATTTACTTTTCATAAGTAATGGGTTTTTTCAACAAAAAAGAGGAATGCTACCAGCATTCCCCCTTCATCAACTATTACTATAATCCATTTTTATAACACGATAAAAAATCGGTTTTTAGCTTGCTTTACGCATATCTGTCCCCCAATCCATATAGATAATTTTTCCAGCGGTTGTTTTAGCTTTTTTATTGTCCCTGAAAGTGAAACTCATGCCCATAATCGTACTAGCACCAATGGCAACTGCTACGAATGACATCAATATCCATAATTCGGCAAAACCTAAAATAATGGAAACAGCCATCATTAAATAAAAGCGAGTTAGAACATTGATGATACTTAGATTGGTTAATTTTATCTGTAACATATTTTCTAGTTTTAAGTGTGATTAATTGATGGTATAAAATTACGGCGAAAGCCATTGGTATAAATTGATATTTGTCAGTCCGAACCGATGATTTTTATCACCCATTAAGAAGAAACGACTTGGCTACTGATTTCTATTTCTTGAATCAAGCCAGTTTCTACGAAAATATAGATACGTGATTTTTGGTCATTTTTATCGGTATAATCTCCAATAAAATAATTTTCCTTTCCACCACGACTTTTACCCGAATGGCTAATTTTAAATTTTGCAGGTGGATTTTGGTCAAAGAAATTTTGCAGCGCAGCTTGAGCGTTATAAGCTAGGTAAATTTCTTCTTTATCATTTATACATATACTAATGAGTTCGTCAAAGTAAGGATAAAGTATTGCCACTTCTCCTTTTTGAAAACCTTTTAGAATAGCCTCTTTTAAAGCGGGCTGCATCAAAGAAATGGCGGCTTTTTGAGTGTGGGTGACTTCCGTTTGATAATTGACAACAGTTATCATACTGAAGATTAAAAATAGACCTAGTAGGGCGGAAATTTTATGGAGGTATTTCATAATATCAATTTATAAGGTTTGTACTACCTTGATTTAAGGAAACCAATCGTTTGTACTCTTTCTGGTTCATGCTTCATAATACTAGTCATTTCTTTGAGTTCTCCAACCAGAAATTCTAAAATATCGTCAATGGAAATAATACCTATCAAAAAACCTGTTTTATCCACTACAGGTACTCTGCGCACCGATTTTTGGCGCATTTTGCCTAGCACATCATAAACATCTTCTTTTCCTCTAACCGTCAACAAGGTTTCAGAGACAAAGTCTGCTACCACTAACATACTCGGGCGCACATCTTGACTAGCTACTCTTAAAGCAATATCTCTATCGGTAATAATGCCAATTGGTAGGTCACCATTTGGCAAAGTATCAACGACGACTAAACTACCCACTTTGGCTTCCTGCATGGCTAGAGCAGCAGCTTGTGCCGTTTCATTTTTTTCTATGATTTGTGTATCTAAGGTACAAAGGTCTTTTACTTTCATGTTATTAATTTTGTAAGGCGGATTACTAATCCGTCATTTTGTAAAAAAAAGTTAGCGACTTGTCTATCCGCTTTATAATCCCTGAAACCAGATTTGGAATTTTTCTCCCAAAAAAGGAATTGGCTTCATCTCTCCTTGCCAAGCAGTTAGGAAACCGTACAACCAAAATAAGAAGCCCATAATATAAACTGCCATACCTGCAATCCAGCCCAAAATGGGAACAATAGACAACACGCCTCCTGCCATCATAAATAAATTAATACCTAATGCTTGTCGGATATGAAAAGAGGCAAATTCATCTTTTGGGGAATTTAAAAATAGCGATACAAACCAACCGATAAAAGTCAAATAAGCAATAATACTTGTAACTTTTGGGTCGTTGATGCCTGCTATAATTGGTTTCTGTGAATTGTCCATATTGTTTTATTAGTAATGAATAATAATGGCAAATTACAAGGAAGGCGAAACAAGCTTGGTGAGTAATGTCAATGGTACTGGGTGATTTTTCTTACCAACTATCGAATGGAATGGGCATAGGTTGCAAGTATGAAAATAAGGCGGAGTCTTCATTCGTCCAATCATTCTATAACTGAGCGGGTTAACCATCTGCTTTACAAAAATTAAATAACATGAAATCCAACTTGTTGATAACCAGTATTTTAGTTTCTTTTTTTCTTTGGGTAGCTTGCGAACCACCCGTAGTTTTTACAGAGGCACAGCCACAAGGTGTAAAAACGCAGTCTGCTTTTAGTGAAAAATATCAAGGCACTTATTTCTGTGATTCCGATAGTTCTTGGGTAAAAGTAGACCCCACGACTGTTTATAAAGAGAAGACCTTCATTTTTGTTTCTACTCGTTCCGAAATTGAATCAAACGAATTTATTGAGTTAGAAGGTAACGTTGCCTATATCGAGTATTTTGATAAGTATGTACCGCTAGAAGATTTGGGGGATGATTTACTATCAGGCAAGGTGACGCTGCGAGATACTTTTTTTGAAATCGGAGAAAAAGGCATCCTAAAAAGCTATAAAGGCAATGAAATTATGAATACCCAATTTGAAGATGGGCATTGGCAGGTAGAAATATTAACGGTAGATAAAGATGGGAACTTGTCTTATGCTCGATCAAAAGAACCAGAAGATTTAAAGGCTTTGGAAGAAATTACAGCTATTAATACGCTCGCTGGCCCAGAGGGAGATACGCAATATGAGATGACGCCTACAAAGGCAGAATTTAAACAAATTTTAAAGACTAAATTGGTTTTTGAAGAATGTGATTATTTTGTAAAAGTGCGGAGAAGAGAAAGCTTTTAACCTGATTCTAAAAGATTTAGTGCTTCCAGAACTTGGAGTTCTGGAAGCACTTCTACTACGATTTTTCTATTTAGTAAACTCTAAAGTATTGATTTGACTAAAAGAATTCCGAATCGTTTTATATTTTCTTTCTTGAAATCGTCGAGGTGGAATTTTTACAGGTTCAGCTTGGGCAAATAAATGAAAAAGCGCTTTTTGCAATTCAGTAGTTAAATCGTAAATTGTAGGAAAAGCTTTTACTATTTTTTTTCGTGCGATCCGTTCCTTTCTCCTTAAGGAATTAACTACCTGCTTATCAATTTTATCTTTTTTAGCATTTACTTTATAAACGCTGATAAATTGGTCATGCCAAAGACCTAATAATTCATTTAATTCGTTAAGCGTAAGGTAAAAGGATTTTGAGAGTGATGCTTGTGGAATCAAGCGATCCGTCAATTTTAGATTCAAATAACACACTTTCAGTATTTTCCTTAAATCATGTAATTGTTCTGCCGACGGGGTTTCGTTCTGAATAATTTGTCGAATTTCTTCAATAAGAAAGTAAAAATACTCGCCTAACATTTCTCGAATATTACAAAGTGGCATACGGTCAATACTACTTCTAACCTTGTCTGTAGCTAAACGAATCGGAATCAAAGATATATCAACATCATCTGAAAGCCACCAATCTTTTTCTTCTTGAATATTATGGGTTAAGGCCTCAACATACTCACTTTTAATTTTTTGCTCCCTTTCCTCTGCGCTCAAAATAGTTTGGCGAATCTCTAAGTTTCGAATTTTACCGATACTTTTAAAAAACGCTGCAAAAGGAGCTTGAATCTCTTCCAAAGGCAGATGCGTTTCTAAGGCACGAAGCATTTGAAAAAAAGCCATTTGCTTTTTCATATTCACCCTTAATTGATGAACGGTTTCCCCTTCTGGACTTATTTGAAATTCTAAGAACAGTCGATGAAAGTCCTTTTCCAAAACATCAAAATGTTCGTGTAAAGTATAGGTAACATACATGATTTTATATATTTAAATCGTAGTTATTTTTATGAATTGAGTACTTCCAACAACCGCAGCACCCGTTCTTGAGACCCCGCGTCGTACACCTCGATACCTTCCTTTTTCAAGGCATCATAAACGATTTTACTACGTCTTCCTTCCATGCAATAGATAATAATGGGCTTTTTCCATTTTTTAATGCGGTCCAAATGAAAAGCCAATTCTTCGTAAGGAATATTATGTGCATTGGGTAAATGAAAGCCCACAAATTCATGGTGCGTTCGCACATCTACCAAAATGGCATCGTCTGCCAATAATTGCTTTAAAAGCGTATCGCTAGGTTGTATCATGGTGGCAACTGTTTGCATACTTCAAATTTTTTAATCAATATCAGGTTTAACTTTTGGGGTACTTTTAACTTTTGGCTGCTTTGTCTTTTTTGTCAAATACACATTAAATACCTGATTAGTTGCTAAAGCCAATATATCTCCATTTTGAAAAATCATTGGATTAACGCTACTGGCACCACCGAATATATACCCAATTTGAGTTTTACCTTCTGGTAATTTATTAAGTTTGATAACCCCATTTTTATATTGAGGAACCTGCTCGTTTAACAGAAATTTGGCATCTCTACCAAAATTGGTAAACGGCTCAATCTTTTTTTGTAACAATTCATTTGGTAGAACATCTTTTTGGGTAAACTGCATCATACTATCTATCTCTGGCAAAGCCCCATAAACATCTTCTGTATCACATAAAAAATCATCACAACCACCTAAGAAAATAGTATGCATTAATTTTGATTTTTTATCAAAAATTGGAATGATGGTACTGTGATAATGTGGTATTTTGGCGTTGCGTTGCCAAGAAATAGAATGGCCCGGTTCAAAATAATCTAACCAGGACGCAAAGTTTTGTCCTTCCAATGCCTCATTAGAAAAAATGCTAAAACCTTCCTTCCCATCAGGGAAAACTTGCGGTACATAAGTCGGCATAATTTCGTCAAAGTCTTCAGAATAGTTAAAGCTGTCTGTATGCTTGACTTCCAAAATGCCTTCTCTATTTTTTTCTAACTTAAATTTTAAAATATCTCGTCTAGGTACTTTACTAAAAGTAGGATTTTCTTCGTCAAAAAAGCCATAAAATTCAATGCCACCAACCAAATAAAACTCCTCCTTTACTTTAGTTAAAAAACCTTCCATTACCCCAAAATAATCATCTTGGACTTGATGGAAATAGCGTCCTGCTTTCGCAAAATCATGCGCAATAATGCTTTCGATTGCTCCTTTTAAATCAATGACGGTCATATAAGGAAAGGTCAAATATCCTTCATATTCAGGACTATACCCATAACCGCCTAATAAATAAAATTGTCCATCTTCTTGATGATATTGGGCATAGCAAGAAGTTAGTTGCTCCACACTTGGAATTTTACCATATAATTCTTCCGATGGCATCGTCCATACTTTATTTTCAGCAGGATCAACAACAATGACTTCCAAATTAGCATGCGTAAATTCCTCATCTTCGCTAGTTTGACCACCTAAAATCAGCCATTTGCCGTTGTATTGAGCGTGGGCATAAGAATGTAATGGTGGTAAGGCGTAGATGTTTGCTGCCTCAATTTGTAAGGTGAAATTTTCTTGTGCAGTAACCAATGGGGTATTTCCTATAGCAAAGAGGTATAAAATCGTCATCAAAATTTGTATGGACCGTTTATTTTTCATTAGTATTTTTTATGAAATTAGGATGCTTAATTTGACCTGTTTTATTAGAAAAGCGGATTGCCAAGCAATCCGCCTTACTTTATTCTGTTACCATTTTATCCACCATTTGCATGCCTTCTTTTCTCACTTGAAGAATAATATCATGCGGTGTAAGTATACCAACCAGTACTTCTCCTTCCAAAACTGGAACACAATGAATTAGATTATCTTTAAACACATCTAATGCTTGAAAAATCGTATCCGTTTTTTGTAGTGTAAAAACATCTTTATTCATAATCTCACTCACTAAACAAGCTCGTAATCTAGTGGCTTCCAATATCTCATCTCCCCTACCTCTGATACTTCCTCGCATAAAATGCAACAAGTCGGTTTTGCTCAGTATGCCTATGATTTTTTTAAAACCGACTACGGGAATGTGGTGAATATTTTCTTTTTCAAATAGTTCTTTGGCTTTCGCCAAAGGCTCATCCTGCAACAATGTTGTTAAATTGTCTGTCATGATGGTAGAAATTGGTGCTAAAACATCCATTTTATTTTATTTTTTATGCTTAATTATTTAAGATAAATTTCCTTATTCAATTTCAATTAATTGATAAACTTTTTCTTCATCTTTTGGAACATCCGTAAAAGTTAGGTACAAGATTCCGTTTTCTAGTTTGGCATCAATATGTTCATGCCCGATACCTTCAGCTAATCGGAAAGTGCGTTCTACTATATCTGATTCAAATTCATTGATAATGTAGCGAGAACTTGGTCGAACTGCTTTGTGTAGTTTTTTAGCGACTACATAAAGCGTATTATCCATTACAGAAATATCAATTTCTTCTTTGGAAAAACCAGGAACAAATACTTCTAAAGTAAGGATTTCGTTTTCCTTTTTGAGGTTGATTGGTGCTTTTTTTTGCTTTCCTTTTATTAAATTAGGACTTCTGCCTCTAAAATGAAAAGGGTCAATTGGGGGAACAAATCCGCCTCTTTTCCAATCAAAATGTCTGTCTTGAATATTGGGTCTAATTGCCATGATATTTTTATTTAATTATTGAATATATCGGCAAATTAGGCAGGAATAGGGGTTTTAAAACTGAGTTTTATCAGTCATCGGGGGTGATTTTTATCATCAACCAAAAAAAGTAGCGAAGTACTTTAAAGACTCCGCTACTCATTAAAATAAAACGAAAGGTTAACTTAGTATTACTTAAAATCTGTACTAACGGCTCTTCTTGGTGAAAAGGGAACAGCAGCAGCATAGCCCAATCTCATAATGATAGTCGGGATTTCTTCATTAATGGGTAATTCTTTTTGCAATTCCGCTGCCAAATTGGGTAATTCACAAGGTGGATTCAAATAGGCATTGGCTATGCCTAATTCGGTTAGATTTAATAAAAATCTTTCCATATAAATGCCTAGCAGAATCCATTCTCTGGTCGTATCAAATTCGGTAGTTAGCACTACAAAATGAGAAGAACTTTCAATTTTTTCCATATCCGTCTCATTTTGTGTTTTGGGATTTAAAAACGATTTCACGATTAGTTTCCCTAAAAATTTCGGCATAGCAGGAGACCCCATGACTTCATAACTTAAACCATCTGCTAATTGATTAACTTCTTTTTTATTAAAACGTATCCAGTTTATCAATTCATTTTTGAAAGCTTTATCTCGCATTTGGATACTATTTCCTTTAAAAATATACTTTTGGAGGGTCGAAAATGCCCTTGTCCCTTTTTTGAAAAAATAGGAATGAATGCTATTTTCGGTTCGGATATTGGTCAATTTTTCAATAATAGTTTCTGAAATTGATTGCCCATCAAAAACACTTCTATTCGTTTGCCGTTTTTCGATATTTTTAAATAAGGGGTGTTCGGCTGCCTTTTGCCATTTATCCAGATTTATTTGAATAAAAAACACCTTATTCGCCCCTTCTTGAATCGACCATTTAGTGGTAAATCCAAAATGCGTTGCAGCGACACAAAGATTCTCCGTAGCGCAACCTAAACTGATATATAACTCCCGATGATTGGGGTCAACTACGGGTAAAGCATATTTAAAATTAGGGTGTATTTCAATGGCACTTCCTCTAACTTTAAATTGCCACGGTTGGGTGTTATGCCCTGACGGTGCTTTGGTGGCATAATAAATTAATTTTTCGATGGCTTTTTCATCAAGATTATTGATGATTGGAGCTTTTGAGGTGGTCATGATTGCTGTTTTTAAAAATTAAAATCAAGACAAAGGACTAATAAATTACTTGTTGAGTAGCTGATAAAAATCAGTATCCTATCCTGATTTTTATCAATAGACTTCTTTTTAGATCATAATAGTTTTGCCTAGTAAAGAGCACCATGGTAATGTGAGTAGCTAAAAATGTTTGACAACTCCCGAGAATCGTGTTACAGATTACCGTTGGGATATAGAAGTAACACGACTCTCGGAAGTTGTAAATTTTTAATTCATCCACAGTTTTCACCGTAGAGCCAAAAAAATAGAGCTACAACTACTCCTATTATGAAAAAACTAATTGTTTATTTTTCTTTCACTAATAATAATAAATTACTTTCAGAGCATCTTACAGCTTATCTTGATGCGGATATATTTCGAATTACTGAACCTCATAAAAGAACGGATATCCTAATTTTAATGGATATACTGTTCAATCAAACCCCAAAAATTAATCCCTTAGCCATCGATTGGTCAAAATATGACCATACTATACTCATTGCTCCGATTTATGATTATGCCATTGCTCATCCTATGAAAACCTTCATTCAACAAGAAAAAGATAACATTGGCAACTATTCTTTTTTAACACTTTGTATTGGTAGAGAGGGGCAAAAACAAAAAATTATCAACCAGCTAAAAATTTGGTTAGGGAGAAAACCTGAAACAGTAGAAGAATTTTTGATTAATGATTTGGTATCACCAGAACAAATAGAAAAAATCCGATATGGAAGTCACTATACCATAAAAGAAGAAGAAATGAAAACCTTTGAACCCCAAATAAAAGCAACTACTGCACTAATTTCTTCGGCTTCCTCCATAAGTGTTTAACTATGGATAATTATCACCAATCCAAAATGTCAAAATACTGGAATACCCGCATCACTCGCAGCGTATTCCATCGGCTAGGTTTTCCCGCTTTCTCCATCTCAAAATGAATTTTCCCCGGATATTTGGCTTGTACATTCCAAGTGCCTTCCTTATTTCTTTTTTTTAATAAAACGTCTATGGCTGGTCGAAGGCGTTTATCCCAAGGAATATTGCCCTCTTGGAAACAGTCCAAAGCTCGTAAAATATTATATTTCCAGCGGTCGGGATAAGTTAAACGAAGAAAATCTTTATGAATGATTGCGCCTGTTCGGTCGGACAGATAGAGTTGGTGCAATAATAGAAATTCTACACAAGTTGCTTTAGTTTTTTGCAATTCGGCTAGTCGGTAAGTGTAGCCATTTTTTTCATATTCAACGATACCTTCCAAAGTGGAAATAGTCGTGTGCATGGAGCTATGTGTAGCCCCAGAACGATTTAGGCGGCAGTTAAATCCTCCATCAGGCATTCGTTGAGAAAGGATAAAATCGACAACTGATTTTAAAGGTTCTTCATTAGTTTGAAAATAAGCAGCATAATTTAAAAACATTCCATTGATACACATATCACAGACACCGTCCTTACCAATGGGTAAAATACAATGCTCTTTTCCGCCTTTTTCGGTCTGCAAAATTTGGTCAATGGATTCTTTAATCAAGGAGTTACTTGGTGCAATACACAAATTCCGCAAGTCCATAAGGGTGTAATGACTAGAAATCCATTTAGGTTGATAAAAGGCTTGCCCCCAATGCCCTGCGGCTTGTCTTTTGGATAATAATTGAGCGCCCCAGCCTTCTGTGGTAATGCGGGCTTGTAAGTCTTTACGGTCATTTGTCAATAAATCTCGATGCACTTGGTATTGGATAGCTACATCGCCTTGAAGTAACCAATTTATTATTTCTGTTTGATTCATTCTATAACCTTTTATTTATTCAAACTCCTTCCGCTTATTTTCCAAAAACACATCCGATGAATCTATATCAATTTCAATCCAAATCGGTTTGTGGTCAGACAGTTGATTCTTGCGCCAATAATCTCTAAAATAGGTTCTTAGTTTTTCGGGAGAAGTCAAAGACCTAGGATTTTCTTTATGGTCTTTCATTTCTTGTTTATATTTTTGAAATTTGTCCAGTTGATATACTAGGTCAAAAATTTCAATCACCCCTCCTTTGTTTCCTTTTGCCTCTGTTGGAATTTCAAAATACTTGCTATTTCTAAAAAACATTCTATCGAACGGTGCTTTAGTGGTCATTGCCGTATTGGTATTGACTCCTTTTAACAAATCAGATTCGTAAAAATGATGGTCGTTCATAATCTCCACAATGTCCGTATCATCTTGGTATAAATTAAAATCACCAATCAAAACCAGATTTTCCGTCCATAAATTTTTACTCTTCACTTTAGCGTTTATAAGATTCATCAATAACTCCACCTCTTTTTTTCTAAACTGTTTGCTTTTATCGTCATCATTGGGCTGCAAGTGCAGATTGATAAGCGCAAAAGACTTCCAACCTGCTTTAAAACCCGTGATGTAGGGCGTTCTTTTCAATTGAATCACCTCTTTTTCGGTTTCAAATAAATCTTTCCAAAGGACAATTTCTCCTGCCAATCCACTAAAAGAAATTCTTCTGGAATCATACAAATAGGCAAAGCGTTCATCATTACCCTCATCGCCTTCGGTCACATCATTGATGATGTATTTCCAATCTTTTCCTAGCAACTTCATTAATAGATTTAAGTCGTGTAATCCTCCTTTCAATTCTTGGATGGCAATTAAATCAAAACTAGAAATGATTTCAGCTATATAAAAATAGGAATCTGGGATTCTGTTCTTCAAAAAGCCAAATTGTTTGATATTCCAACTTGCCAGCAGAATATTTTTATTCGTTTTTTTATTATTTCTAATTGGAGCCAATGCTGTTCGTAATTCGATTAAATCGCCAATTGTCCGAACTTTATTAGTATCTGAAAAATTTGGAAATGTTACAGAATACTGTTGTTTTCCAGGGTCTGTTTTTGGTCTTAAATCGTTATACCATGGCATGATTTGAGGTTTTTAATTGTTTTAAATAGAATAAAGTTTACCACAGGAAATAACGACTAGGATTAGCAGGAAACGGGTTACTATTTTTAGTGTTTTGTTCATAAGCTAGTTTTTTTAAAATGCCTCTCCTATTGTCACATAAAAACCATTGGTCTTTTTTCCAAAACCAGCATCAAAGCGCAAGTGAATTTTTTCTTTTTTATTCACTAAAACTCGTAATCCGACTCCATAACTTAACTTAAAATGATTAGGTCGAAAATCGCCAAAATCTGCTGCGACCATCCCATAACTAGCAAAAAGAGCCGCCTTTAATCGCCAAAATAAGGGACAACGGTATTCTCCTTGAAAAACCATTAAGTGATTGTCCTTGAAACGGCCTTCAAAAATACCTCTCATTTTGTTAGCGCCACCGATGTAAGCTAATTGATTAAAAGGCGCAGTTCCACTCGTTAATTCAGTCAAAAAATTAAAAGCGAAAACTGATTTTTTAACAGCCCTATAGGTACGAACATCTAGATAAAATTTGTTGAAATCGAAATCGCTCCCTAAATATTTCCCATTAGCAAATAACACCGTTTCTATATAATGTCCGCTGCTAGGAAAAAAGAGGTTGTCCCGACTATCATAATTCAAAACTAGCCCTGCCCCTGACAAAAAACTACTATTGCTACCGGGAATATTTCCATTATTTAAAACGCCTTCCGAGTCTAATCCTACCAAATTATAATCGTCCATCCAATAGCGCAGGCCTAGATACAGATTAGGTCGTACCTTTTTTAAGGCATTAATTCTAAACCGAGGATAATCTACATCATACGTCTCTTCCGCCTCTTTTTTTGTATCATTGCCAATCCCAAAATATTTATAACTAAAAAGATAATAGCCTACTTCTCCATAGATATTTATAGATTCATCGCCGATGAATAATTGGTAAGGCAAATAAAAGAGTACCTGTTTATTCATCGTATAAAGAAAACCTAACTGCAATTTAGAGGGCCGAGATTCCATTCGTTCCCCTTTTAGTCGAAAGGTATAAATACCAGCTGTTCCAAATCCCCAACGAGTTTCGGGCGTAAAAAAAATAAGTGGAACGGCAAATAAGCTGTATCTTTTTTTTACTATTTCCTGCTGACGTAAAGAATCTTGCCCTAATATATCCGCAAAAGGAACCAATAAAAAGAGGCTGAGTAGCCCGCAAATTATAATTCTATACAAATTACTATCTTTATTAATTTTCATTTTACAATTTAAGGCTTTCTATACGCTAATCACTTTATCATTAAAATATTTTAGCAATTTCTTTTTTATTTAAAATGTTCGCCATCCATTATAAAATGCCAACGCAATAGTGAATATAATTAGATTGGCAAAAGTGCCAAATTTAGCATCTTGCCAAGCCATTCCAATCAGGGTTTGGGAAATCACAACAGTTATCATTGCCCACAAAGCCCATTGGCTATCTTTTAGGTAAAATAAAGTCATGGTCGCCATAAATAATACGGTCACTACGCCCCATATTATGCCAATGGGTTTACTTATTTCTCCTGTTAATTGACTGGTTTCTGTCAAATCAAAAGCTTTCAAAAAGCCTAAGGAGTGGATTAGTCCATGCCCAAAAAGCAGAAAAAGAAATAAGTATTTAAACATGATAATAAAGATTTTGATTGATTAATCTTATCACAATATTCGATAAGTATTCCTGTTTTTATAGTGACAAAAATCACCATATTTGATTGATATTCATCATTTTATATCATTATTACTTATGCTACAAAAATCAATACATATGGATGTTCTATGAGCATGGCTTTGATTTCTCGTACCACTCCCGCAGCAGGAAAATCAACTTTGGAATTAGGGGGAATAAAATAGAAATTGGTATTTATGGAGAACCTGAATAAATTTAAATTCCCTCTGGTACGCTCTCAAAATCAGCCGCAGATTTCCCCCGCAAAACCAAATCCTTCACCGCCATAATCAAAGCTTTATTCCCTGAATGAATTTCTCGATTTACATTAAAAAGCGTAGAGATTTCCAAATCAGAAAAGCGGTCTTTTTGTACGCGTCGATAGCCTTTTTCTACAAATTGAGTGTAACTAACTTTGCTTTGTTTTTTTAAATCTGATAATACTTCAAAATGGGCTTTGGATTTTGGTGATTGAAAAATATGGAAAAGTTGTTGATAAAAATCCGTTTCTGCGGTTTTGATGAAATGGGTTAATGCTATAATTTCATCATTAACCGAACGTTCAAAATCTCGAATATTGTGGGCAATATCTTTGATACTTTTTACGCCTGTCATGGCATAGCGAATCGCATGTGATAACTGCTGCAATCGCTTGGCGTCTTCTCTTTCCAAACGCCTATTCTGCACATTGATAAAATATTCGGTGATTTCTCCTTCTAGTTCTTTGATGGATTCATATTGGTCCAAAATAGACAATTGAGCTGTATTTTTTAACCACGTTTCTTTTATGAAATCCGCTTTAGGTAAGTTTAAAATAGTCGCATTTAACACAAAAACTCGCTGTAATAAATGTCGAATTTCTTGGTTCAAAGCTTCAATCCCAGCTTCGGGAACTTCTGCTGGTACTTTTGTAATAAAGTGAGCAATTACTTCGTCATCTTTGAGGAAACGGCGTTCTAAAAAGCGGGCAAAAATGCCCAAGAAAGGTAAGAATAGAATAATCCCAATTAAATTAAAGGTACTATGAAAAGCCACTAAAGTAAGTAAAGGATTAGTGAAGTGCCAAATTTGGGTAATCAAATAAAGTAAGGGATATAATGCAGCCAAAGCCACCAAATCAACTATAAAATTAAACAGAAAATGACTTAATGCCACTCGCTTTTTGCCAGGCGTTCCTTTGATGCCCCCAAATAAAACGGTGATAGTTGTTCCTAAATCGTTACCTATAACCATAGCAGCAGCGGCATCAAGAGCAATCATATTGGCACTCAAGGCACTCAATGTAATTACCATCGCAGCTGAACTACTTTGAATAGTAGCGGTCAAGACAAAACCAACCAAAAAGAACCAATAAGCATTCCATTGAGCAAAAGGGGAAATATCAAAATTCTGAGCAAATAGGTCAATACTCGATTTCATATAGTCCAATCCAAGGAATAGAAAACCAAAACCTACGAATAATTGGCCAACATGATAAAGTGTTTCCTTTTTTGGAAAAAAGACCATACTCAACCCGCCAAATGCCAGAAAGGGCAACGCAAAACTTTCGATATTAAAACTAAATCCAAAATAAGCCACTACCCATCCAGTCAGCGTCGTTCCCAAATTGGAACCGATTATAATGCCAATCGCATTTTTTAACTCAATAATCCCAGCTCCTACAAAAGCGAGTACCATTAGACTAACCACCGAACTACTTTGTAAAATAGCGGTGATGCCGATGCCACTTAATATCGCTTTGATAGGATGGTTCGTATGTCGTCTGAGAAATTTCTTAAAAGAGCGACCTGCTAGAAATTCTAGCGCTGTTTCTAATAGCACCATTGCTAGTAGAAAAATGCCTAGCCCAGCTAGAAATTCCCATATTTCGAATTGTGATGACAAGGATTTTTTTTGAGAAGACAGTTATCAAAGGTAACGGTCAGAGGTCAGATTTAGGAAGTTGGTCACTTCTCGAATCTGACCTCTGACAGTCCCGAAAGTTTTCGGGATAATTTTTGGTCTGACAGCAAAGCGGTCTGACTTCTAATTTTACGCATTCACTCCAGCATAAAATGCTCGAACTTTTGCTATTTTTTGATTTTCGGTCATACTATCTGCTGTTTCAATACCTTTAAAAGCAGGCTTAAAATTTTTGCTTGCCTTAATCGCTTTCAATAAACCATCCTTGGCTTCTGCTGGCCCAAAAAGATATAATTCATCCACATCCTTTACGGCTGTTATCAAATTTTCATAATAGGCCTTTTCTTCGTGTTTTCTACGTTCTAGAAAATGCTTTTCAGAAACTGTATCAACTGGGCCATAGGCTTTCTTTGGTCTTGAACCACCTCTTGGTTTAGACGGGTCAATTCCTGATTCTATAGTGTTATACGTTGCATTTTTTCCTTTTAAGGTAATAATGTTCGCTGCTCGATAATCAAGCCAAATTCCAACTTTAGTCTTTTTCATAATTTAAATTTTTGATTTTTCTATTATTTTATCAAATCGGCTGTCCATACAAATACTTAAATCTGTCGTTATAAATTTTCCATTCACAAACAAACTAAATATAGTTGCTGGACTAGGGGCAGACTGTGCCTGTTCCATCGTTTCTAGTTTAATTGCTTTTAATGGTATGTTTCTTTTTTTTGCTGTTTCCACTAAGGAATTTTTTACATGAAATTCTGCAAAAGGACAGCGATTAGAGTAATAAACCACTATGCCTTTTTCATCGGGACACGTTCCTGTTTTTACAACTTTTTTAAAATTAGGATTGGTGGCGTTCGGTGCTATTTTTTTTACCAGCAAACTAAATCCTGAAGTAGTTTCATCACAAGTTTCAAATCCCTGTCGCAACAACCATTTAGTATCACTCATAAAATGGAATTTCTTTGTGCCTACTACTGTCACTAAGCCACTTTTACCTTGTGATTTGGCGTTGTCCAAAGCAGATTTCAAAAGGGCTTTTCCATGCCCTTGCTTTTTGTATTTACCAGATACCCAAAAACAATTGATTAATAAATAATTGGGTGCGGTTATCGGTACCCAACCTTTTTCAGCAGGGCCATATTCAATGAAAACTTTTGCTCTCGCATCCAATCTTCTAAAAACATAGCCATTGCTAAATTCTTTCGTTAACCATTCCTTTTTTAAAGCATAACTTTCCGCACATTTCTTATCTGAAATGGCACAGCAAATATGCTCATTGGCAATATTATGCTTATCAAGGGTAATAAAATTTACCATTTGCATTAAACTACTTGGCTAAATAATTGACCTTTAGGTTGCTTTGCCCAATAGTAGGTATCCAAAGCCAAGCAAATATTTCTAATAAATGGCTTTCCTATTTCGGTCACTTTTATTTGAAAAGGCGCTCTTTCAATCAAGCCATCTTTTTCTAATTCCTCCAAGCGGTCAAAAGCAGCATACAAACCTTCGCAACGGTCTGCTTCATCCACCCAATCTGTTTCAAATTGGCAGATAAGTTGGAGGATATGCTTGCGCAAAACTTGGTCGTCTTTGTTTAATAAATGCCCTCTAAAAAATGGCAATTCTCCTTGATTGACTCGTGCTTTATAATCCTCAATTTTCTTCTCATTTTGTACAAAAGCAGTCCAGCTATCACTAATAGCAGATACGCCTAAAGCAATATTTAACTGGGTGTTAAAAGGCGTATAGCCCATGAAATTCCGATGCAAATTGCCATTCTTTTGCGCAATAGAAAGATTTTCTGTAGGCAAGGCAAAATGGTCAAACCCAATTTCTTCATAGCCCATTTCTAATAATAATGCTTTGCCTAAATTATATAAAGCTCGCTTTGCTTCGCCTTTCGGTAAATCCGCTTCCGAGTAAGCACGCTGTCCAGGATATAGCCAAGGCACATGCGCATAACTGTAAAAGGCGATGCGGTCAGGGCGAAGGTATTCGAGTTTTTTCATGTTAGCTCGAATATTTGCTTTTGTTTGAAAAGGCAAGCCGAAAATTAAATCAAAATTGAGAGAATCGAAGCCCATTTTCTGGGCTTCCAGGACAACATCTTCGACTTGCTTATAAGTTTGTTTCCGATTAATGGCTTTAAGAATTTTTTCATCAAAGTCCTGCACGCCAATGCTGATGCGATTGAAACCGTGGGATTTTAAGGCCACCAGATGTGCTGACGTAGTACTTGATGGGTGTGCTTCAAAACTAAAATTATGTTTCTTCGCTATTTCTGCTCCCTTAAAAATACCCTCCAGCAAAAAGTTTAAACTTTCGGGGCTAAAAAAAGTGGGCGTTCCTCCACCTAAATATAATTCTCTGATAATCGGTTGATCGGGGAGTTTTTGAAGGTACAAGTCCCATTCTTTTAGTACCGTCTGAATATAGGGCGTTTCTACTTTATGGTTTTTGGTAATTCGCTTATTACATCCACAATAAGTACATAAATTTTCACAATAGGGTAAATGAATATATAAACTAATTTCTTTACTCTCCTTAAATGCAACTTGTGCTGCTTTTATCCATGCTTGCTCGCTTGGCTTTTCTTTTTGCCAGTATGGAACCGTTGGATAGCTCGTATATCTGGGGGCTGCAATGTTGTATTTTTTTAGTAATAGTGGATTCATTAATAATAGTCGTTTTTTATGATTGATAGGGCAAAGGTGGAGGGATTTTGGAGTTATTCTAATGAGAAAAGTCATCAAAAGGGGGTGACTTTTGTCACCCCCTCTCCTACGCTATAGGTCTAATTTTGTAAAAAAGGATTACCCCCTTTACAAAAATTACTTATGACGACTATTACTGAAAATCCAACTACTACTAACACTGTATGCTATCATTGCGGAGAATCCTGCGAGGATAACCTCATTCTACTAATAGAAAAGCCCTTCTGCTGCGAAGGCTGCAAAATGGTTTATGAAATCCTAAATGCCAATGACTTATGCCAATTCTATGACTTAGAAGAAAAAGCAGGTATTAGTTTAAAAGGCAAAAAATTAGAACAGTATGCCTATTTGGATGATGAAATAATAGTCGCTCAATTAATCAATTTTAGCAACGAAAAGATTAGCAAAGCAACGCTACATATTCCCCAAATTCATTGTGCCTCTTGTATCTGGTTATTAGAAAATTTGTATAAACTGAATGATGGGATTTTAGCGTCTAAAGTCAATTTTCTAAAAAGGGAAGTCTATATCACTTTTTCTAACTCTGCCACGACCTTTCGAAAAATTGTAGAATTATTAGCGTCTATTGGTTATGACCCTGCTATTAATTTAAGTGATTTGGATGCACCTAAAAAGCAGGTGGTGGACAAACGATTTTATTATCAATTGGGCATCGCAGGTTTTGCTTTTGGAAATATTATGCTGCTGAGTTTGCCCGAATATTTTGGTTTAACAGAAAGTACTTTTCGAGAAGTATTTGGCTATCTGAATATTCTATTGATTTTGCCTGTGGTATTTTATAGCGGGCGAGATTACTTAACTTCTGCTTGGCAAGGACTACGCCAACAACATTTGAATATTGATGTGCCCATTTCTTTAGGTATTTTAACCTTATTTAGCCGTTCTATTTTTGAAATTTTAACCCATACTGGTGCAGGCTATTTGGATAGTTTGGCAGGATTGGTTTTCTTTTTGTTAATTGGAAAATGGTTTCAGCAAGCGACTTACCATCAATTATCTTTTGAACGAGACTATAAAAGTTATTTTCCGATTGCCGCTACGGTTATTAAAAACGGTTTGGAAACTTCGGTGGCTTTAAGTCAGCTGAATATCGGAGACCAAATCGTTCTGCGACATGGGGAATTAATCCCAACAGATGGGATTTTACTAAAAGGTACCCCTCGAATTGACTACAGTTTTGTTACAGGCGAATCCGAACCTGTCCGTAAAGCAATCGGTGAAAAACTCTTTGCCGGTGGAAGGCAAACAGGTGGAACTATTCAATTAACCGTTACCAAAAAAGTAGCCCAATCTTATTTAACCCAATTATGGAATGAAGATACTTTTCAAAAAGAAGCCAAAACGACCACTAGCCAATTAGCGAATAAAGTCGGGCGGTATTTTACGATGGTTATTTTAACTATTGCCTTTGCTACCCTAGCCTATTGGTTGCCAAAAGATATTCCATTGGCTATCAATGCTTTTACGGCGGTATTGATTATTGCTTGCCCATGTGCAGTTGCTTTATCTATTCCTTTTACGTTTGGGAATGCTATGCGACTAATGGGTAGAGCTGGTTTTTATCTAAAAAATACCAATGTTATTGAGCGATTAAATGAAATTAGTAGCATTGTTTTTGATAAAACGGGAACGATTACGAATGCTGCGGAAAGTCAGTTAAATTATGCAGGAGAGACACTTTCAGAAAAAGAACAATTGGCGGTTTATGCTTTGGCTAAACAGTCTTCGCATCCGATTAGTCGAGGGATAGTTAAGTATTTGGAAAGTACCCAAGATATGCCAAATTTGAACCTATTCCGAAAAGTATTTGCACAGAACTTTATTTCGGAGAAAAATGCAATCTCCCCCTCTGGAGGGGGTTGGGGGGAGGAAGTTCTAGGTAATGGTAGAAAAGCTACTATTTATCCTCCCCCTAGCAAAACTTTTTTGCGCCCAGCAAAAGCAAGCCCAGCCCTCCAAAGGGGGAAAGAGATAGTGCTAAAAACAGATATAAGTAGCAATAATAAAATACTAGAATTCCAAGAAAAAGTCGGTCAAGGTATTGAAGGAATTTATAACCAGTTTTTTATTGAAATTGGAAAAGCGGATAAAGAGGGGACTTTCGTGAAAATAAACGGTCAACAAAAAGGCATTTTCACTAGCCAAAATAGCTATCGAAAAGGATTCCAAGATTTAATCAAAAAGTGGAAGCCAGCTTATCAATTATTCCTATTATCTGGTGATAATGATAAAGAACGGGCAATTTTAGGAAAATGGCTTTTTAAAGAAAATTTATACTTTAATCAAAGTCCAAAAGACAAACTGCACTTTATCAAAGGCCGTCAACAATTCGGAGATAAATTATTGATGTTAGGCGATGGTTTAAACGATGCGGGAGCATTGCAACAGGCAGATGTAGGTATTGTCATTTCTGAGAATACGAATAATTTCACCCCTGCCTGTGATGCTATTTTAGATGCTCGACAATTTGAGCGATTGCCTGATTTTATTCGCTATGCCCAGCAGAGTTTAAAAGTGGTTTATGCTGCTTACGGTTTAGCTTTTATATATAATGTGATTGGTTTGAGTTTTGCGGTACAGGGAACACTTTCGCCTGTTATTGCGGCTATATTAATGCCATTGAGTTCCGTAACAATTGTTGCTTTTGGAGTAGGCATGACTTATTTGCTGAATCCAAATACGGAAACCACCAGGTTGACAAAAATCAATATCCCCTAATGACAATTATCATCATTTTTTAATTAATATAAACGGAACTTAGCTACTCTACCCTACAAAAAATAGTAGATTACAGTAGAACTTAGCCCAAGGTTATTTAACAAAAATGGTCATGAAATATAAATTTAGCTTATGCTTTATTCTTTTGGTTTTTTTATTTTCAAAATGTAAACCAACAGAAAAAATCAGTCAGCCTGTTTCAATAATGGAGCCCCCTAAATTAATGCTAGTCATCTCTGTTGACCAGATGCGCTACGACTTTTTAGAGCGATTTCAACCCTATTTTAAACATGGATTTAGGCGACTATTAGCCGAAGGGGCAGTCTTTTCCAAAGCTCACCACGAACATTCTTTAAATGGCACTTCGCCAGGGCATGCAACCATAGCTACAGGTTGTTATCCCACCAATCATGGCATAATTGAAAATGATTTTTTTAATCCCCGAACAGGAGATATTGAATATTCGGTGGAAGATACCGCAGTTCAAGTAATCGGAGTGGCACATAGTGGAAAATTAAAAGGAATGTCGCCTGCTAAATTATGGAAACCTACGATGGGCGACCGATTAAAAGCAAAAAGTCCACAAAGCAAAGTGTATGGGGTCGCTTTTAAAGACCGAAGTAGTATATTATTAGCTGGAAAAAAGGCAGATGCTGCCTATTGGTATGATAACATATCGAGCCGATTTGTCTCTTCCGACTGGTATGGAAAAGCATATCCAGAATGGGCTAAAACCTTGGTTGGCAAGGAAATGATGAAAACAGAAATTGAAACTGGTTGGCAAAAAAAAATGCCAGAATCTGATTATAGCGTATCCAGAGAAGATGATTTTGAACGGGAAATGGGGCAATTTATTCCTACTTTTCCACATACTCGAGAACGTATGGGACCGGGCATTCCTTCGTCTTGGCGCAATACACTAATGCTTTGGAATACGCCATTTGGGGATGCCTTTGCCATTGAATTTGCCAAAGCCTTAATCGAAAATGAAGGATTGGGAATGGATGCCCATCCTGATTTATTATTATTAAGTTGCTCAACGGCAGATGCAGTTGGACATCATTTTGGGCCTTACAGTCAGGAAGTACAAGATTATTATATGCACTTGGATGACTATTTAGGTGGGCTATTTGATTTTTTAGACCAAAAAGTAGGCGCAGCCAATTATGCAGTAGCATTATCTTCAGACCACGGTTCGGCGCGAATGCCTGAAGACTTAGCCAGACAAGGACTGGATGCTAAACGGATTAGTCAAACCCAATTTGAAGCAGATATGGACGCCGTTGAAAAGCAATTGCAAACCGAATTAAAATTAACTCAACCGCTCTTTTATTTTTATAGTCCTCAAGGACTGAGTCTAAATTATTTGGAAACTAGAGAAAAAGGCATCAACGATACTCGATTGCGAAAAAAAGTGGCTGCTGCCCTAAAATCTATTGATTATATCGTCGAAACTTACATTGCTGAAGAATTGCAAAAAGGCATAAAAGCTAAAAAATCCTATCAAAGTTGGTTTCAACGTTCTTATCATCTAGAACGGGGCAATGAAATCAAAATGCTATTCAAAAAATTCTATTTAGTTGCCTATAAAGAAAATGGCACCACCCACGGAACACCCTACGAATACGACTCCAATGTACCGCTTGTATTGATGGGTAAACCATTTCCAAAGGGGAATTATCCACAGCCCGTAGCGACCGTAGATATTGCACCCACGAT
>JAFMDF010000051.1 GCA_017857395.1 Bacteroidota bacterium
CGGGTAAATTTTCAGATGCTCTCAGAGCTTAATCAACCGAATTAATACACGATCCGTTTTTTCTTTTACTAATTCTAATTGGTATGTGAATGGAAGCTCGACTATTACTTTACCAAAAAAGTATTCGCTAGAAGTCGCAGGCAATTATTTTTCTAAATCCTTAATGGGTATTGCTGAAATTAAACCTTTTCATACCCTAACAATTGGTGTCCAAAAGGAATTAAACAATGACCAAGGCATACTGAAATTTTCTGTGAGTGATATTTTCAAAGGAAGTAACTGGCGTTGGGTAGTAGATAATCCCAACATTGATTTTGTTAATACTGGCGCCGTGCTTTTTACGGAAAGAGTTTTTCGATTGACCTATTCTAAGCGATTTGGAAATACCAAAGTAAAAGGAGAACGGAAACGAGCAACAGGCTCTGCGGCTGAAAAACGTAGATTAAATTAACAGATGTTAGTACTTCCAGAACTCCAAGTTCTGGAAGCACTTCTCATACGATCTATTTTAGAATAAACACTACTACTAAGGTTACTTTTCTTTGAAGCCACTTAAAAGTCTGCAATACTCCCTATAAGTATTGCAGGCTTTCTAAATGTTTATAAGCCATCACCCTCCCCAACTATCCCGATCCAAACTCCGATACTGAATAGCCTCCGCCAAATGCCCAATCTGAATATCCTTTTTTCCATCTAAATCTGCGGCAGTCCGAGCCACTTTCAGAATTCGGTCATAAGCCCGAGCAGATAATTGCAATTTTTTCATAGCCGTTTTCAATAAGATAATCCCCGCTTGGTCAAGCTTACAAACTTCTCTTGACATTCGACTTGGCATTTGTGCATTGCTATGCACAAATTTTAAATTTTTAAAGCGTTCTATTTGTATTTTTCTAGCAACAACAACTCGTTTAGCAATATCTTCACTCGTTTCCGATTCCCGTTCGTAATTAGCTAACATTTCTAGTGGAACAGGGGTGACTTCGACATGTAAATCTATTCGGTCTAAAAGCGGTCCAGATATTTTATTGAGGTAACGTTTGACGACACCTGCACCACAAACACAATCTTTGCTTGGATGATTAAAATACCCACAAGGGCAGGGATTCATCGCGGCAATTAACATAAAACTAGCAGGATAATCTACGGATATTTTTGCTCTGGATATGGTGACTCTTCTCTGTTCCATTGGTTGTCTTAAAACTTCTAAAACAGAGCGTTGAAATTCTGGTAATTCATCTAAAAATAATACCCCATTATGCGCTAAAGAAATTTCACCAGGACGAGGATTAGAACCACCGCCTACCAAAGCTGCATTACTGACCGTATGATGCGGCGCACGAAATGGACGAGTCGGTACTAATGCAGAGTCTGCTGGCAATACGCCTGCAACGGAATGAATCTTAGTCGTTTCTAATGCTTCTAATAAACTTAATGGAGGCAGAATAGTCGGTAATCTTCTAGCCAACATGGTTTTACCTGCACCTGGAGGCCCAATTAAAATGACATTATGTCCTCCTGCCGCAGCCAATTCTAAAGCTCGTTTGATATTTTCTTGCCCTTTGACATCTGAAAAATCAACACTATAATCATTTTTAGTATTGGCAAACTCATCTCTAGTATCTAGAATCGTCGGTTTTAAAACCAATTCTCCATCAAAAAAAGCAACAGCCTCTTTGATGTTATCAATGCCATACACTTCTAAATTACTCACAATTGCTGCTTCTCTGGCATTTTGTTTAGGTACAATGATGCCTTTGAATTTTTCTGCTCTTGCTTGAATAGCAATGGATAAAACGCCTTTGATTGGTCTTAACCCACCATCCAAAGAAAGCTCTCCAATCATCATATAATCACCCAAATTTTCTGGTTTCATCTGATGGGTGGCACCTAAAATACCCATAGCGATGGGCAGGTCATAAGCACTCCCTTCTTTCTTAATATCAGCAGGCGCCATATTGACGACTAACTTTAATCGAGGTATTTTTTTACCAATATTACTTAAGGCGGCCTCGAAGCGTTGAAAGCCTTCTTTGACGGCATTATCTGGTAAGCCCACTAAATGATAAAAGGGTTGTCCTTGGGCGACTTCGCCGCCTGCATTTACTTCAATTGTAATGGTTTGTGCATCCACTCCGTGGACGGCTGCTGCATAGGTTTTGACTAGCATGTTTTGTGTAGTTTTCTTTAGTCTATGATTAAATAGGTGCTTAAAGATAGGAAATGCTTTTCCTTTTTTTAAGGAAACGGAATTTTTTTGTTGAAAAGCGTAGAATATACTTGATTTACGGTATACAACCAAAGCTAGTTTACTGTTTTTAACCAATCCGCCAACTGATTCATTTGATTGAATTGATGTCCCGAGTCATCTATTAAAGTAGCTACTTGTTGATTGGTACTCATTTTTTCCATGAGTCGATTTGCATTAGTAATAGGTACTAATTGGTCATTTTTGCCATGTGCAATCATTATAGCATTCCGATAATTATCTATAAAATAAATAGGCGAACTTTTAAGCATTTTTGCTCTTATAGTGGAAATAGGTTCTTTTTTACTCAAAAATTGATATTTATACTGAAAATTATATCGTTGGTAAACAACTTTAGCAAAAAAATCAACTGGTCCAGATTGACTGATAACGGCATTAATCGTTGTATCTCTTGCGCCCATTAAAAGCGCAACCGTGCCTCCTCGACTAACTCCCCAAACAGCTGTTTTTTTCTTGTTTACTCCTTTGAACTCAGTCTGCGTTAAATGTAAAAGTCGGAGCGCATCATTCGTTGCGCCATCAAAGGCATCTCCAAAAAAGCCATCCGCACAATATCTTTTGCCATAAACGGAAAGTGCTTGTCCTCGATAGGCAGGAATGAGTATAAAATAATTATTCAGATTTGCATATAATTTCTTTCTAAAGTCATCTTCCATATAAGAAGTAGGGTCTTGTTGATTAAGTCCATTTGCCCAAAGCAATAAAGGGTATTTTTGTTGTTCATCATATTGATAAGGAAAGATTATAGCACCATAATGTTTTCGCCCTTCTGCATATTGCTCAATGATTAACAATTTTCTATCAATGGCATAATACATTTCTTTTATAATGGAAAAACTATCACTCGCCGTTGAGAAACTTTGCCAATTCGCTTTAATAGTAGCTAATTCTAAACTATCTGTTGGCTTAAAAAGACTATCTAAATGGAGTTGTTGATTAACGTCAATACTATCGTAAGAAATACGTTCCTTACAAGGGCATTTATTGCTATATTTAGTATAACAAAAAAGCAATGCTAATAGGCCAATAATTAAGAATAAGCTTCTTTTCGTTTGTCTGTCCATAAATTCATATTACTTAATAAGCAAGCTTTTGAGAATTGATTTTTCTTTTAAAAAAAACCACTAATTTTGTCAAAAAGATAGTAAAAATATGAGAAAGTCCTACGGTAATACTTATTGGGGAAAAGAATGGCTACAATCCCTCACACAAATTGATTATTCCAATCGTTTGCCAAGAGGTAAAACGTATGCGAATAAGGGGCTAGCCAAAGATATTCAAATCAACGAACATCGGATTACGGCTAAAGTCCAAGGTAGTCGCCGCCGACCTTATGATGTGAGTATTTCCGTTAAGAAATTTATGGTTGGAGAAAAAGCCAAAGTAATAGAATTAATAACGGATAACCCTATTTTTCTTTCCAAATTACTAAATCGAGAACTACCTAGTGCACTTGACAAGGCCTGTAGACGAGTAGGTGTTGCTCTTTTTCCGAAATCTTGGCAAGACATGAATGGTCATTGTTCTTGTCCTGATTCGGCGGTGCCTTGTAAACATTTGGCTTCTGTCCTTTATTTGGTTGCTAATGAAATTGATAAAAACCCGTTTTTAGTTTTTGAATTGCATGGCTTTGATTTGTTTAAAGAATTAGAAGGTGTAGGATATACAATTGGCGAACAGAAGGAAATTTCGATTTTGCCTATTAGTGATTTGCAAACAGCGTATCATTTTGATGACACCCCTTTTGAGTGGCAAGATGCGCTTTTTCAACAACTAGATTTCTCTACTATTCCTAATTGTCAAACCCAATTATTGACTATCTTAGGGAATAAACCCGTTTTTTTCCCATCAGGAGATTTTAAAACTATTTTAGAAAAAGGGTATCAATCCGTTGCCAAATATTTAACTAAAAAAGCAAAGAAAAAAGAGATTGAATCTTTGACTGCTGAAATGGATGCGGTGGATGAAATTGAAATTATTCTAGATACAGAACAAGACTTCTTGCAAGCTAATTTTAGAGATAGTCGAGGTAAAAAAGTTATCTCCTTCAAGGAAGAAGAAAAATTAATGGCTTGGTTGGAAGAAATTCCAATGGCTAGGCTCGAACAACTAGCGCCTTGTTTGAGTGGTTTGTTTTTGACGTATCATTTAGCCGAAAAATTAGCGATTCAGAGTGCTTATATTCCACAATTATTACGAGTTGGTACGAGGCGATACAAAATCCGGTGGTTGCCTGCTATTTTAAATGAAACTGTTAAGGATGTTTATGAGAAAGTTAAGGAATTAACGCCTAAAAACTTAGTATTTTATAAAATTAGCAAGGCAATTCAGCAGCCAACAGAAAGCGATTATTATCCAACTTTGGTCTCGTTTTTCTTGAATTTTTTCATGCACAGCTATCGGGATTTAAGAAAGGTGCGCAATCAAGAAAATGAGGTTTTTCAAATCTTTTTTAATGGCGCTTTAGAACAATTTACTGAATTTGAAAATAGAGCTTATCCTTCGGCCATTCAATTATGGTTGAGTAAATTTTACATTGCGGAAAAAGATTTTGTCCCTGTTTTACAAGTCGAAGATATTGAAGATGTAGGATTTGAAGTAAAAATTGCCCTCCAAGATACGACTCAACCATTAGAACCACTTATTTCCTTAAAAGATGTTTTTGCCAAAGATAGTTATAGTGCTATTCGACTCGATTTCTTGCGGGATTTGGCGATGATGTCTGATTTTTTCCCACAGATAAGTTATTTAGTCGCCTCGAAAGGAACGGAACAATTGGTGTTTGATTCCAATGATTTTGTGGCTATTTTATTTAAAATATTGCCGACCATTAAATTATTTGGGATTAAAATTTTATTGCCAAAAGCCTTACGCAAATTATTGCGCCCTAAAATGTCGATGCAATTGGAAAGCGGAGACGACGGCACGATTCAAGGCAAACAATCCATTATTAATATGGATGAAATGCTCAGTTTTGAGTGGAAAATAGCGATTGGGGATAGATTGGTCACGGAAAAAGAATTTTTAAAATTAGTCAAACAGTTTTCAGGGATTGTTAAAATAAATGATGAATTTGTCTTTTTTGACGAACATGAAATTCGCTCTTTAATTGATAAAATAGAAAATCCACCGCATGTTGATGGTCATCAGTTATTACAAATTGCCTTGACAGAAGATTATCAAGGTGCAAAAGTGCATTTAGATAAAAATACGCGCCAATTAATTGATAGATTATTACAAGGCGAAGGCACGGAAGTACCAGCAGGCTTGCAAGCGACTTTACGTCCTTATCAATTGCGGGGTTATGAATGGTTGTATAAAAATTCTAGGCTAGGGTTCGGTAGTTTGATTGCAGATGATATGGGTTTAGGGAAAACCTTACAAGTTATTGCTACGCTGTTAAAATTAAAAGAAGACGGAGAATTGGAAACGCATAAAGCATTAATAGTTGTACCGACTACTTTATTAACCAACTGGGAAAAAGAAATCCGAAAATTTGCGCCCTCCTTAAAAACACATACTTATCACGGGTCAAATAGAGATTTAAAACCACTCCAAGAAGCAGATGCTTTAATTACTACTTATGGGGTTGCTCGTACGGAAACAACAATTTTAAATAAACAAAAATGGTTGACCTTAATTATTGATGAAGCACAAGCCATTAAAAACCCAGGAACGGCTCAGACCAAGGCGATTAAAAAACTAAAAGCACCCGTTAAAATTGCGATGAGTGGAACGCCTGTAGAAAATAGATTGAGTGAATACTGGAGTATTTTTGATTTTTCTAATAAAGGCTATTTGGGCAATCTGAAAAAGTTCAAAGAAGAGTTTGCTGCGCCTATTGAAATTGACAAAGACCAAACTCAATTGGCAAAATTTAGAAAAGTCACCGAGCCCTTTATTTTACGGCGTTTAAAATCAGATAAATCTATTATCAAAGACTTACCTGATAAAATTGAATTAGACCAATACTGTCAATTATCTTCAGAGCAAACTGCACTATACCAAAGTGTAGTTGAAACGACGATGAAGGCAGTCGCAGCCGCAGATGGTATTCAGAGAAAAGGGCAAATTCTAAAATTAATTACTGCTTTAAAACAGGTTTGTAATCATCCTCGTCAATTTCTAAAAAAAGGAAGTGCCGACCCTGCTATTTCTGGTAAATGTGCTTTATTATTTAGTTTGCTACAGCAGATTTTAGATAAAAATGAAAAGGTTTTAATTTTTACGCAATATCAAGAAATGGGACGGATGCTAGCGCAAATGATAGAAGATGAATTTGGTACAATAGCACCTTTCTTACATGGTGGTGTTAGTCGAAAAGGACGAGATGAAATGGTGGAAGATTTTCAAAATAATAGAACGACTAGAGTACTGATTTTATCTTTAAAAGCAGGAGGTACAGGCTTAAATTTAACGGCGGCGAGTAATGTCATTCACTATGATTTATGGTGGAATCCAGCAGTAGAGGCACAAGCTACAGACCGGGCCTATCGTATCGGACAAAACAAAAATGTCATGGTACATCGCTTCATCACAAAAGGTACTTTTGAGGAAAAAATTAATCAGTTATTAATCAACAAAAGAGAATTAGCTAACATGACGGTTTCAACGGGCGAGAAATGGATTGGCGATTTAAGTAATGCAGAGTTGAGTGAGATGATGAGGTTGGAAAATTAACGGTTGTCAGTTATCAGTTGTCAGTTTGTGGGTATAACACCGATAACCGATAACGGGATATACCCTAAAAAGGTTAATTTGCCCTAATCTGACAGTTTATATACAAAAGATAAGCTGTTTTTTGAATTAATTTTCAAAAAATCGCTTTAATTTACCCGATAATCAAACTTTTATTACCAGTTATTGGTAAATTGCCGCAGGTTATCACTCCCCATAAAAGGATAACCATCATCTATTGAGAAAACTGAAAATTGCTCGTGCTACACAAAATTCAAGAAACGATTGCTCAACTAGAGCGAGATAAATCTATCCGTGTCCTTTATGCCTGCGAATCTGGAAGCAGAGCTTGGGGCATTCCTTCTCCTGATAGCGACTATGATGTCCGCTTTATTTATGTCCATCAATTAGATTGGTATTTATCCTTGTGTAATCGAAAAGATACGATTACAATAAAATCCGATGAAGCTAATTTGGATATGACTGGTTGGGATTTGCGCAAAACGCTGCAATTGATGAAAAAATCCAATGCAGCTCCTTTGGAATGGATGCATTCGCCTATTGTCTATCAAGAAGCGCCAGGTTTTCTTCGACGATTCCAAAAAGTTGGAGCTACTTGCTTTTCGCCTAATTCTATGAATTATCATTATTTGAGTATGGCGAAAAAATTTTATGATAGCTGTGCGGGAGAAACCACCGTTAATCTAAAGACTTGGTTCTATGCTTTGCGAACGGCACTAAGCGCTCGCTGGATTGTAGAAAAAGAAGCAATGCCACCAGTTATTTTTAAAGATTTACTATCTTTGATTGCTCCGTCTATTAGAAAAGACCTTTTAGCTTTAATTGCGTTAAAGGGAACTAAAAACGAGGATTTTTTATTTGAAAAAGAAGCAACTTTGCTTCAATTAATCGAGGAATCTATTGCTATTGCAGAAGCTGGTAAAACAGATTTATCTGGCAGTAAAGTCAATATGTTGGAGATGGATAAATTCTTTCAACGTATGATTCCTAAACCAAATAAAAATGACTATAAAGGAGCTAAAAAATCAACATCTTTTACTGTTTGAAGCAGTTAGTGGCAGCCATGCTTATGGCCTCCAACATAAGGATTCAGATGTTGATTTAAGAGGGGTCTTTGTCATGCCTAAAGCACAATTTTATGGGTTGACCCCAATAGAGCAAGTTAGTGATGAATTAAATGACGAGGTGTATTATGAATTGAAAAAGTTCGTAGATATGCTGGTGAAAAACAAACCTAATTTCTTAGAAATGTTAGCTTCACCAGCAGATTGTATCCGTTATAAACATCCTCTATTTGACCTACTAAAACTAGACGATTTTCTATCTAAACAAGCCAAAAACACTTTTGCGGGTTACGCCCTTTCTCAAATTAAAAAAGCCAGGGGATTAAATAAAAAGATTGTTAACCCAATGGCAGAACGTCGCAAATCAGTCTTGGAATTTTGCTATGTGCAACATGGACAAGGTTCTATGCCGCTATTAAAATTCCTAGCCGAAAATAATTTTAAACAAGCAGATTGTGGCCTAGTAAATGTGGCGCACATGAAAGGCATCTTTGCCCTATTTCATAATCCCACCTTAGCCTACCAAGGTATTATTCGTGGCAAAAAATCGAATGATATTTGCCTAAGTTCTATTCCTAAAAAAGAAAAACCTATCGGTGTTTTATATTTTAATAAAGATGGTTATTCTCTATATTGTAAAGAACATACACAATATTGGGAGTGGGTAAATAAACGAAATCAAGCGAGGTATGAAAGTACCATGAATCATGGCAAAAATTACGATGCCAAGAATATGATGCATACTTTTCGTTTATTGCATAATGCCGAAGAAATTGCTCGAACGGGTACTTTTCAAGTTCGACGTACTCATGATAAAGCCTTTTTGTGGCAAGTTCGAATGGGCGAATTTCAATACGATGATTTGGTGAAAATTGCAGCCGATAAGATTTTGGAAATTAATGAATTGTTTGAATCTTGCGATTTGCGGGAGATACCTGATTTGGAAAAGGTTAATGAATTATTATTGGAGATTCGGGAAGGGTTTTATTTGAAGCTAAGAATCCATTAAAATGCCATTGCCCCACAGATTAGTTTCCCCACGGATTTGCTCCTACTATTATTATTTCTCATTCTTATCTATTTTCAAAAATACATTTCCTTATTAAGTTGATACTATTTAGTAAGACTTTGGGTACAAATGAATGAATTGTGATATATTCGCCTGTACGAATAAAATCACAATTCATTCAACCTAACTTTTCTACTAATGAAAAAATATTTAACACTCCTTTTACTATTTTCAACACTCCTGCTTACTGCCCAAGATGCTACCGTCGATTTGAATTATTATTTACCAGCTAATGTTACTTATGATGCGAGTATTCCTACGCCTAAAAGTGTGATTGGACACGAAGTAGGCGAATGGCATGTGACCCACGATAAGTTAGTGCAATATATGTATGCACTAGCGGGATCAAGTGACCGAATTACACTTGATAAAAGAGGGACAACTTTCGAGGGGCGTCCTTTGCCTTTATTAACAATTACTTCTCCTAAGAATCATCAAAATATAGCTACTATTCAAAGTAGTCATGTATCCTTGACAGAGCCGGCAGGTAGTTCACTCAATATTTCGGATATGCCAGTAGTCGTTTACCAAGGATTTTCCATTCATGGAAATGAATCGAGTGGTGCAAATGCTGCTTTGGCAGTCGCTTATCATTTAGCCGCAGGGCAAGGTACAGAAATGGATAAATTATTGAACGAAGTGGTTATTCTATTTGACCCTTGTTATAATCCTGATGGTTTGCAAAGATTTGCTTATTGGGCAAATATTCATAAGAGTCAAAATATAAACCCTGACCCTAATGACCGAGAATATAGTGAGGTTTGGCCAGGCGGTCGAACCAATCATTATTGGTTTGATATGAATCGAGATTGGTTGCCTGCTCAATTACCTGAAAGTCGAGTACGTATCAATACCTTCCATAATTGGTATCCTAATATTTTGACAGACCATCATGAAATGGGTAGCAATTCTACTTTTTTCTTTCAACCAGGGATTCCTGCACGGACGCATCCATTAACGCCACAAAAGAATCAAGATTTAACGGGTGCTATTGGAAAATTCCACGCCAAGGCTTTTGATAAATTAGGTAGCTTTTATTATACCGAAGAAGATTTTGATGATTTTTATTATGGCAAAGGTTCTACTTTTCCTGACATCAATGGTGCAGTAGGTATTTTATTTGAACAAGCGTCTTCTCGTGGACATGCACAAGAAACAGATAATGGCATTTTGACTTTTCCTTTCACCGTTCGGAATCAATTTACCGCCGCTTTATCAACCCTAGAAGCAGCCGTTTCTATGCGTAGTGAATTATTAGGGTATCAACGAGATTTTTATAATAACGCTAGAAAAGAAGCAGCTAGAAATAAAGATGCGATTGTTTTTGGAGATGAAAAAGATGCCGCTAAAACCTATCATTTAGCAGAAATCTTAAACCGACATAAAATCGTTTTACACGAATTGAAAAGTGATTTTACGGCTAATGGCAAGACCTTTAAAAAAGGCTATAGCTATGTTGTTCCTAAAAATCAAAAACAAACTCGATTGATTCAAGCCATGTTTGAGAAGCGGACGGAATTTAAAGATAGTTTGTTTTATGATATTAGTGCTTGGACTTTTCCACTAGCTTTTAATCTAGATTATGTAGAAAATGCCTCCATCAATCGAGCGGGTGACGTCATTACCGACTTGACCACGCCAACGCCTACTTTACCAACTGCTGCCAGTTATGGCTATTTAATGGAATGGCATGAGTATTACACCCCAGAAGCGTTAGATTTAATTTTACAAAAAGGTCTTAGAGCAAAAGTTGGGATGCAACCATTTACTTTAGCAGATAAAAAATATGATTATGGCACTATCCTCATTCCTGTACAAAATCAATCCTTATCTGCTACCGATTTAGGTGCATTTATGAAAGAAGTTGTTAAAGAAACGCAGGTAAAAATAATCCCAGTAAGTACAGGATTAACGAAAGGGATTGATTTAGGCAGTAGACAATTTTCGGCTATCAAAGCCCCAAAAGTAGCGATGTTAATCGGAGCAGGTATCAATTCGTATGATGCAGGAGAGATTTGGCATTTATTGGATACACGTTATAATATGCAGCTAACAAAATTAGATACTCGCAATTTTTCAAGAACAGATTTAAGTCGGTATACAACACTCATATTACCAGCTGCTAGAGGAAATGCCTTAGATAAAAAAGCTGCTGAAAAAATAAAAACTTGGGTTCGCAACGGCGGTACCTTAATCGGTTATAAAAATATTGGTCAATGGATGAATCAAAATGAGTTATTAAAAATGACTTTTGAATCTAAAGCTGATACGGCTACGAATATTCCGTATGATCAGCGCAGAAATTATGCTGGAGCACAAGTCATTGGTGGCGCTATTTTTAATACAAAAATTGACCGTTCTCATCCTATCGCTTTTGGTTATAAGAATGACCATTTAGCGATGTTTAGAAACTCTACCCTTTTTGTCAAGGCAGATAAAAATAGTTATAATAATCCCATTCAATATACTAACTCCCCATTATTAGGTGGCTATATTTCTTCGAAAAATTTAACCTTACTTAAAAATACCGTTCCATTTAAAACGGGCGGTTTAGGTCGTGGTCAAGTGGTCTATTTTACCGACAATACCAATTTTAGAGCATTTTGGTATGGCACGAATAAGTTATTGATGAATGCTATTTTCTTTGGAGGACAGATGTAAGAATAAGGGGGATTCTAAGGGGATAAAATGTGAGTCGTCAGGACGACTAGATATCCATTCCTAGTCTGGAGACTAGAAATATCGGGTAAAAAATGTGAATTATAATGCCAAAGTCTTGACTAGAAATATCCGTTATTCATAAAAGCCTATTCATAAAAAATCCGTTGGGCAAAATTAGAACGCCCATTATAAAATGATAGAAATCCGTGGGGAAATTAAATTCGTGGGGGTAAAGCCCAACAGATTATATTTCCCAACGGATTTTTTTAGGCACCTAATCACTCCACATAATCCGCAACCTGCAAATTCTTTTCCACCCAATGCGCATCATCATGAAATTGATAAGGGGAAGGATTATACGTACCAATCAAATTTACATTAGCCTTAGCAGGCACTTCCATTCCCAATAAATGAAAAGTCGCATTCACCATTAAGCGACGAACATCTTCATCGACCATATCTGTAGCAGCACCAATCGTCGTTGTAAAAGACATCCCTGGTTTTCCATTAGGAAGTTGATAATTTTTAGTCCAAGCAATAGGTGGCATAGGGTCGTTTGGATTATAAGCTTTTTCTCCTTTTCCTGTAATCGTTGCTATTTCTGTATCTGTTTCTTTTAAACCATAAAAAGAATCCGTTTTATCATATTCACCAGCTCGATTAACAGATTGCCCCAAGATGATAGATTGCGTATTAGGCATTGGCGTGCGGATACCATAGACATCCGTTGGCCCCCAAATTGCACCATTTTCTATACCATTTGTAATTGGATGAGTTGCTGCACCTGGAGCAATAATTCCCCGTGTACTTTGGTGTTTATGATGTCCATGATGCGTATACCAAGTTTCTCCTAAAACCAATTTACCAAAACCTAAATTCCAATCTGTATTATCGCCTTTATAATTAAATCCATAATGTCGATATTGATGGGTCGTATCTTTAAAATTAAAAGCATGGGTTGCTGTACGAATCGCCATAAGTGGTTTTCCAGCCGATAAATAATTATCAATATGCTGCATTTGTTCACTCGGCAAAGCCCGAAATCGAGTAAATAAAATCATTAAATCGGCATCCGCTAATTTCTCTAAGCCTGGAATATTAAAACTATAATTGGGGTCAATCGTTCCTAATTTTTCTGGGTCTTGCGCAAATAAAACAGTACAGTCAAAACCATGATGATTTGTTAGAATTTTTGCTAGTTGTGGCATCGCTTCTTCAGAGCGGTATTCTTCATCGCCTGTGACTAAGACTATCTTTTTTCCAGTTGGATTATTTTTCGCTTTATACGTCACCCATTGGATAGGTGCTGCTTTTTCTACTGTTTTTGATGCCGCTGTTTCATCAGTTTCAGTCGTGCTATTATTTTGACAACTCAATAAAAGAAATAGGAATAAAAAGGGAAGAAGGTGATAAATTTTCATAATTATTAAAATTGGTTAAGTCGATTTGTATAATAATCCTAAAGGTAGGAAAGAAATGGAAGAAAAGGAAAGATTAGAAGTAGCTTAGCAGACTGAACGAGAATTTCCGATTTGCTAAATCTAAATCCTTGATTTTGGGTTGAAAGAAATTTACTAAGGACAAACCCCTTCACTAATACATTTTCTATTTGACAAATTCATCGTTCCTCATTCATAGCTTATCATTCTATTTGTTTTCTAATATTCTGCCAATACTTTTCTTCACCAATTAAATACGGCAAAAGTAGTTAAATATCAGCGTTAATTTCCTGTTAAAATAAGAAATACCAGAACGAAAGAATTGTTCTAGACGTTAGCTTTGTAAATAGAATTCGACTAATTTTTTAACATTAAAACACAAATTGAACATGAAAAATCTCCTGTCTTTAGTTTTTGCTGGGGTTGTTGGAGGCTTGATTACGCTTGGTGGGCATCAAATGATGCAAAAAGAAGCTCCAATTCAACAACCTATAGCAAAACAAGTTAACACAAGAATAGCTACTCCTATTAGTTCCAAACCAGTACCTTTAAATTTTACAGAAGCTGCTACTATTGCTATGCCAACGGTGGTGCATATTAAAGCATCAGAAAGTAAAGGACATGCGCAATATAGAAGAGATGAACAGCAAGAAAATGGAAGTAATATGTTTGACTTTTTCTTTGACTCTCCTTTTAATGGCGGCGGTTCTCCTTTTGGCGGCGGACAGAAAAAAGGGACAGGTTCAGGCGTAATTATTTCCAATGATGGATATATTGTGACCAATAAACACGTAGTAGACTTTGCGGATGACCTAGAAGTAACTTTATATGACGATCGAACTTTTAAAGCAACTAAAATAGGCATTGACCCAAGGACGGATTTAGCGGTTCTTAAAATAGATTCCGATAATTTGCCAACCATGGATTTTGCTAATTCTGATAGAGCGCAAGTAGGGGAATGGGTTCTAGCTGTCGGTAATCCTTTTGATTTAACTTCTACTGTTACTGCAGGGATTATTAGTGCTAAAGGCAGAAGTATTGGCGTTATTAGAAATTCACAAGCCATAGAAAATTTCATTCAAACAGATGCAGTCGTTAACCCAGGGAATAGTGGCGGTGCATTGGTCGATTTAGATGGTAATTTGGTAGGAATTAATACCGCTATTGCTACACCAACAGGTACATTTGCGGGGTATTCTTTTGCTATTCCATCTAATATGGTTTTAGAAATTACGAATCATATTATTGAGCATGGTGGACCAAGAGCGATGTTAGGCGTTCAAGTAGTAGATGTCGATATAGATTTTGCAGAAGAACAGAACCTTTCTGTTGATAGTGGTGTTTATATTGCAGAATTAACCGACGGTGGTGCAGCTCAATATTCAGGCGTTTTACCCAATGATGTAATTACAAAAATTGATGGAATGAGTATAACAGATGCGCCAACATTAATTGACATAGTAAGTAAAGCAAAAGTAGGAGAAACATTGGAATTAACCATTAATAGAGATGGTAAAACAAAGAAAATTCCAGTAACCTTGAAATCGGGTTAAAAAACGCTTACCTTTGCATTGTTATAAAATTGTCGTTTTTTTAGAAAATTGACATTATTTTAACACTTATTTAAAAACAAAAGTGCGCTCAGCACAGTTATTATATAAATTCAAATGAACACATAAAGAAACTTGTTTAAAGTTGGTTTTTCGTTTTGTTTTGATGCGCCTGTCTCTTCTTAGAGACAGGCTTTTTTTATGCATAGTTGTATCAACCTTCCTTTTATCAAATTTAGCTAATTTTTATAGGTTTAAATAATATTAAATTTCAAGGATTTATTTACTTACCTTTCTTGAATGAGTGCAAATTGGTTAACCCATTTATTCAATTTATTTTTCCCACATTTATGCTTGGCTTGCGGTAAAAATTCGCTTCAAGGAACAGCTATTACCTGTTTCTCTTGCAATCGAAAACTACCATCAACAGGTATGCATCTTATGCAAGAAAATCGTTTTACAGACCGCTTCTTTGGTCGAATTTATCTGCAAGCAGGTGCAGCCATGTATCATTTTAAAGACGGTAATCAAGTACAACATTTAATTCATCAATTAAAATATGAAGGTAAATCAAGGGTTGGTCTAAAACTAGGAGCCGATTATGGAAAGCTACTCATCCAATCTACTTTTTTTAGAGATATTGATGTCATTATTCCCGTGCCACTCCATCCAGTAAAAGAACGAAAAAGGGGCTATAATCAAAGTGATTATATTGCAATGGGTTTATCAAAAACGATGCAGAAACCTTGGTTAAAAAAAGGATTAATTAGAACTAAATATGGCGTCAGTCAAACCCAGAAAAGTCGGATAGAGCGATACGAAAATGTTTTGCAATCATTCAAAGTAGGACAAATCGATGCTTTAAAAGGCAAACATATTTTATTGGTGGATGATGTATTGACCACAGGGGCAACGTTGGAAGCCTGTGCAACTAAAATTTTGGAAGTGCCTGACACTAAGATAAGTATGGTCACTATTGCCATTGCAGGAACTAATTAATTGCTCTAACACCAAGCTTCTGTAGCGCCAAGCTCTGCTTGGTATATTAACGTTAATTATTTTACCAAGCAGAGCTTGGCGCTACAGAACTATTCTACAGCAATTTCCTTAAAATAATTCGATATTCCCCAATTCTTGTTTTAGGTTGCACTTCGATTATATCAAACCCTCGACCTATCGCAAAAAGCAACATCGGCTTTAAACGGTTTCTAGTTTTGAAAGTAACGTGAGGGTAGCCATTATCTTTTGCCCATAGTTCTTGCTTATCTGCTAATTGACGAGCCAAACCTAATCTGCGATAAGCAGGTAAAATAGCACCCATCCAAGAATAAAAATAATCGGCTCTTTCATAACCGACCTTAAAACCGGCAGGCACATCATCTACATAAGCAACCAAAATTATATGAGGCACATTTTTAAGCCTTTGTTGGTAAGTAGATAGATTATGTGGATTATGGAACTCTGGTATTTTTTGAGAAATCGCAACGACTGTTTCTAATGTTCCGACTTCTATTTTGATAGTTGGTGGCATTTCATTTCAAAGTTAACCTGTGAATAAAGAAGAATCCTGCTTATTTTTGCATTTTATAGGGTAGTGCCATTCCAATAATTTTAGAATTAAGTAACTACCGAATAATTAATTTGCCGAGTAATTCCGATAATTACCGGAATGCTAGTACAGCTAATAATGAGTAGAAGAAATAAATTACAAAAATTCGCGGAAATACTAACCTTTCCAAATGTTTATGAAAATTTGGATGCTTATCCACCTAGATTATCAGGAATTGATGGAAAAGAAATTCAAATGAAAGGACTATGGAAAGAGAAACATTTCAAAAATGATAATCCAATTACATTGGAATTAGCTTGTGGCAGAGGCGAATATACTGTCGCTTTAGCTGAAAAATATCCCAATCGAAATTTTATTGGCGTCGACATTAAAGGTGCTCGAATCTGGAAAGGTGCAAGAATTGCCCAAGAAAAAAAATTAGATAATGCAGCTTTTCTCCGAACTCGGATAGAACTAATTGCCGCTTTTTTTGAACAAGGTGAAATAGATGAAATTTGGATTACTTTCCCCGACCCTTTTTTAAGAAAAGGAAAAAGCAATCGACGCTTGACTGCACCAAAATTTCTGGACCATTATCGAAAAATCCTAAAGCAGGATGGTTTAATGCATTTGAAAACAGATGAAGGTGTTTTATCTGAATTTACTTTAGAAGTGCTAAAGGCAGATAAAATCGCAAAAATCTTGTACCAAGATACAGACATTTATGCGAAGCCTTTACCAATGGAAGAATTAGAAGTAAAAACTTATTACGAAAATATGCACTTGAAAAAAGGAAAAACGATAAAATATATTCGGTTTACGATTAATTAGCCCTAGTTGCTGGTTGCTGTTTTTTTACCAACCAGCAACTAGCAACTAGTAACCAGCAACCAGCATGAAAATCCTCCATTTCTCTTCGGCAAAAACATGGCGAGGAGGAGAACAGCAAATTGCTTACCTCTACGAAGAATTGCAAAAAGAGCAAATTCAGCAATGGATTTTTTGTGCAAAAGGGAGTGCTTTAGCCACTTATTGCCAAGAACAAACTATTCCTTATTTTACTTACCAAAAACGATTTTCTGTTGATCCACTAGTTGCCTGTCAATTCAAAAAAATAAGCAAAAAATTAAAAATTGACCTCATTCATTTACACGATGCCCATAGTCATACTTTTGGGTATATAAGTGCCATTTTAGGTAATACCGTTCCTTATATTCTAAGTAGAAGAGTTGATTTTCCAGTTAAGAATAATTGGTTGTCTTATCAAAAATATAATCATTCTTCTATCAAAAAAATGCTATCTGTTTCTCATTATGTGCAGCAAATTTTAGCGCCTTCCATTCATGATAAAACAAAATTACAAGTCGTTCATAGTGGTATAGATACCTCTCGATTTCAATATACTAATCAGCATATTCTAAGAAAAGAATATGCTATTCCGCTAAATACATCAATTATCGCTAATGTAGCAGCCATCGCTCCACATAAAGATTATTTCACTTTTGTGGATACCGCTGCTATTTTATTAAAAAACAATCGAGCGTTAAAATTTTTAATTATTGGAGCAGATGGAGGAGAGGAAACGCGAATTAAAAAGTATATTCAGGAAAAAGAAGTAACAGACCATTTTATATTAACTGGTTTTAGAAAAGATATACCTCAAATTTTACCAGAAGTAGACATTTTTTTATTTACCAGTAAAGAAGAAGGCTTAGGCACTTCCGTAATTGATGCGTTGGCTTGTGGGATTCCTATTGTTGCTACAAAGGCTGGTGGTGTGCCAGAAATTATTCAAGATGGGAAAAATGGTTCTTTAGCACCCATTAAAGATGCGCCATCGTTAGCCAATAAAGTCGATGCGCTACTAAACGATTCCTCGACAAGAGCGAAATTCGTTAAAAACGGTCAACAAACGGCGTTACAATTTTCTAAAGAAGAAACGGCTAGGAAAACACTAGTTGTTTATCAAGAAGTATTAGCCAACAAATTTTAATCCAATAAAAATACAAAATAAACAGACCATAATACTCAGACCAATATTGGCTAAAGCATACATATAATTACCCGCTTGTAGTAAGTCAAATGTTTCTGCCGAAAAAGTAGAAAAAGTACTAAAACCTCCACAAAATCCTGTCATTAATAATAACTTGGTCGGATTACTCAAATTTCCTTTTAGACTTAATCCCATCAGCATCCCCAATACGATACATGCTAAAGCGTTGGCAATAAAAGTAGCCAGTGGGTAATCCCACACTTGCGCCTTTAATAAGCGAGCAATACCATATCTGGAAATGCTACCTAAACCGCCGCCAATGAAAACTAGTAGAAAATGCATTAGTTGATTGATTGCGAGTTGCAGGTTGCGGGTTGCGAGTTACGAGTATGATACAACCCGTAACTCGCAACCCGCAACTCGTAACCCTACTTTAAAAAGTCAATATTTCGTTTCAAACCAGCATACTTCGTTCGTTTAACTGGTGATTTTCTAAAAATTTCTCTGAATACTTCTTCTGTAATTTCTTCCCACTCCTCTTTCTTTAGTTCGAGTAAATGTGGATGGGGTTCAAATTCAGGTTCTTGATGCTGTTTAGAAAAGCGATTCCAAGGACAAACATCTTGACAAATATCACAACCGAACATCCAGTTGTCAAATTTATCTTTATAATCTGGTGGAATGGTCTCTTTCAATTCAATCGTAAAATACGAAATACATTTGCTACCATCTACTACATAGCCGTTTGGTGAAATTGCTTCTGTCGGACAAGCATCAATACAGCGGGTACATCGGCCACAATAATCTTTGATAGGATGGTCGTACACTAATTCTATATCAATAATTAATTCCGCCAAAAAAAAATAAGACCCCTTTTTAGGATGAATTAATAAGGTGTTTTTACCAATCCAACCTGCGCCCGTTTTTTTGGCCCATTCTCTCTCCATAACAGGTGCAGAATCAACAAAACATCTGCCATCTACTGCCCCAATTGTCTCATGAATAAAATTTAATAATGTTTTTAATTTATTTTTAAGGACGAAATGGTAATCTTTTCCGTAAGCATATTTAGAAATTTTGGGTGCAGTCGGATCTTCCTGCTTTTTTTCAGTAAAGTGATTATAGGTTAACGTAACGACTGTCTTTGCACCAGGTACTAATTTTCTAGGATCAATCCGCTTGTCAAAATGGTTTGCCATGTAGCCCATTTTGCCTTGCATGCCTTGGTTAAGCCATCGCTCTAAATTTTTGGCAGCATCGTCCAATTTTTCCGCCTTGGCAAAACCGACAAAGTCAAATCCTAAACGATTCGCTTCTTGAGTGATTAAAGATGTGTATTTTGCCTTTGACATTTGTTATAGTGCCATTCCGTATCGAAATTGCTTGATATTTGTTGATTAATAAATAAAACACTAAGCAAGAACTTAGCGCTACAAACCACAAAAATAATCTTATCAAAATGAAAAAAGAGAAAAATTGGCAATTATTAAAATCTGAGCCTGCCATTGATTTAAATATCGTAAAAATTCGCCACGATTATTATAAAAACCCAAGGAATGAAAAAACGGTAAAAGTGATAGTCATTGAAGGACATAATGCAGCAAATGTAATTGCTAAAACTAAAGAAGGTAAAATTATTATGGTGCGCCAATTTCGTTTTGGTATTGGGGATTACACCTTAGAAATACCTGGCGGAATGATTGATGAAGGAGAAGATTTATTAAAAGCAGCACAAAGAGAAGTTAGGGAGGAAACAGGTTATGAAGGCGAAAATTGGCAATATTTAGGGAATGTTTTAGCCAACCCTGTTTGGATGGATACCACTATCCATCATTATTTCATGGATCATGCGGAAGTAAAGTATGAATTGGCATTAGATGAAGGGGAAGATATAGAAATTATACTGTTGAGTCCAGCAGAAATTTACAAAAAAATTGATGATGGAGACATCAAACATCCGCATACTATTTCAGCCTTTTATTTTGCTCGAAATATTTTTGGGTTTTAGGGAATAAATAGGGGGCAGGTTCACGAAATCTTAAATCATACATCATAAATCTACCTAATTTTTACGTGACAGATTTATGATTTAAGATTTATGAACTGCGATTTATGATTTTCTAAAATTAAAACAGGGGCTTAGTAGTTATTGCTACTAAGCCCCTATTTAAATTAAAAAAGGTGAGAGCAAGACCAGATCTACCCCCCGACGAACTGGTCTGCCTCACCTAAAGACTATTGCTAGCCTTTTCTTTACGGTTATGAGAATGAATCGGGGGAAGGTTATTGTGCGGGGGCACATTATAGTGAGCTTTGAGACCAGTTCTACCCCCCAAGAAACTGGTCTCGCTCACTTCTTAGAGCCACATCTGGCTCTAATACTCTTTATAGTCAACTAGACATAAAAATCTAGTGTATATTACTTGTTTAATCGGCTTAAATTATATGAGAATCTATGAGGGGGAGAAAATAAAATGATTCCTAAAAGGAAATTTATATTTAATTATTTGTAGTCTTTATTTTACACATCATCTATTGCAAAAACCTTTCCCAAAATTCACTTTCCATGAAAAAAAATATAATTTTTTTTCTCTAATATTTAAATACTTTTAAATAAGGAACATTGTAAATTATTTTGTTGGGATAAATAGTTTACCTGTTATAGAATAACCTATTTTTTAAAGCATTTAAACTCGTTTTTTCAATGTTGATGACGTTCCTTCTAAACGACTCCACAATAATACGAGCAATCTATTGTTGTATCCATTTAATTTCGTAATTAATGTGACGTAAAAACTGCCATCATGTTAAATCAAAATGGTATATAGTCGTAATTTGACAGGCATTTAGGGGGTATAAGCGTCATTCTGTCAGAATTAAACAGATGGCATATCATTTGAGTGTTTTTTTGATGGTCTTTGTGACTATTAATCAATAACATAAATCAATTAACCATGCAAAAAGGTACTATATCAGTTTCTACTGAGAATATCTTTCCTATAATCAAGCAATTTTTATATTCTGACCAGGAAATATTTCTTAGAGAACTTGTTTCAAACGCAACGGATGCGACTTCCAAATTAAAAACCTTAGCCTCTAGAGGAGCGGTAAAAGGAGAAATTGGAGATACGACTATTGAAATTCTAATCAATGAAGATGACAAAACCCTTACTATAAGGGATAAAGGTATCGGAATGGATGAGGAAGAGGTGATGAAGTACTTAAACCAAGTTGCTTTTTCTAGTGCGCAAGAATTCCTAGAAACTTACAAAAATGAGAGTAGCATTATCGGTCATTTCGGTCTAGGTTTTTATTCTGCCTTCATGGTCGCAGAAAAGGTGGAAGTTGTCACAAAATCGTATAAAGAAGGAAGCGAAGGTGTGACATGGACCTGCACAGGAAATACAGAGTTTATTTTAGATAAAAATGATAAAACAGAGCGAGGAACCGATATTATTCTTCATATTAGTGAAGATAGTGTCGAATATTTAGAAAAAGCGCGCATTGAAGGGCTTTTACAGAAATACTGCAAATTCCTTCCTGTAGAGATAAAATTTGGTACAAAGACCGAATATATCACAGAAGGTGAAGGAGATGATGCCGAACAAAAAGAAATTGAAGTTGAAAACATCATCAATAATCCAAATCCTGCTTGGAAAAAAATGCCAAAGGATTTAACAGACGAGGATTATACTAAATTTTATAACGAATTATATCCATTTAGTAGCCCACCTTTATTCTGGATTCACCTAAATATTGATTTTCCTTTCAATCTAACCGGTATTTTATACTTCCCTAAAGTTAGTAATACACTAGAAGTACAAAAAAATAAAATCCAGTTATACTCTAATCAGGTATATGTAACCGATGATGTTAAGGAAATAGTTCCTGAATTCTTGACTTTATTACATGGAGTCATTGATTCTCCTGATATTCCATTGAATGTTTCTCGTAGTTATTTGCAAAGCGATAAGAACGTAAAGAAAATTACGAGCCACATCACTAAAAAAGTAGCGGATAAATTAAAGGAATTATTCAAGAATGAAAGAGAATCTTTCGAGCAAAAGTGGGATGATATTGGCGTATTCGTCAAATATGGTATTGTGTCAGATGAAAAGTTTGCAGAAAGAGCAACTAAATTCACTTTATTAAAAGACGTTGATGGTGGCTATTACACCATGGACGCTTATAAAGAAAAAATTAAGGATTTACAGACCGATAAGCACGACAAGCAAATTTTGTTATATACGAATGCACCGCACGAGCATGATAGCTTTATTCAAGCAGCTAAAGGTCGGGGCTATAATGTGCTAGAAATGACGACTGTTCTAGACAATCATTTCATGCAGAAATTAGAAACAGCAGGAGAGAATGTCACTTTTGTTCGAGTTGATTCTGATACCGTAGATAATTTAGTGCAGAAAGATGAAAAGACAGAGTCTGTCTTAAGTGAAAAAGAGGAAGAAGCAGTAAAAACTTTATTTACAGAATTAGTGACAGATGCAGGTGCTTCCGTTTCTACTAAGGCAATGTCTCCTGATGACCAACCTATCGTGATTACTCGTCCTGAATTTATGAGAAGAATGAAGGAGATGCAAGCGATGAATGGTATGGGCATGGGTAATTTCCCTGATTCTTATAATGTAGTGGTCAACACAAATAATCCTTTAGTAGCCGATAAACTATTGAAGTTAGAAGGAGAAGAAAAAACGAATTTAGCGAAATACTTAATTGATTTAGCGAAATTGAATCAGAATATGTTGAAAGGCGCTGACTTGACAAACTTTATTAATAAGAGTTTGGCGTTTGTAAAGAATTAAAAATAATGGTTGTATTGCTATATTGTTTTATTGTTGTCGATTAAATGACCATCATAACAATATAGCAATCATTCCATGTCGTTAATTTTTCATTAATTTAAAAAAGCAAGGAACTATTGGCTAGTTTCTTGCTTTTTCTATTTTAGGGTGACTTTTTTAAATCAAAAAAGTCTAAATTGCATAAGTACTAACGAATAAACTATTTCGTTTTATTTAGGAACGGGTTAACTAAATTTTAGACAACTGTTCTATTTTTAATTAAATTGATGTTTATGAAGATGTTATTAGGTTTTCTTTTCGTCTTAGGGAGTTTGATTGATTTACCTAATTTGGATTCAATCACAACCGCTTTAAGCCAAGGTAATGTAGAAGTATTATCTACCTACTTTGATGAGTCTGTAGAGATTTCTGTAGCAGATGAGGAAGATGTATATGATAAAGCAGAAGCAAAGACTATATTGACCGATTTCTTCGCAGCTAATAAACCGTCTAAATTTGACCAAGTGCATAAAGGTACTTCAAAAGGACAGGATTCTGTTTACTGTATCGGGAACTTGAATACCGCCACTAAATCTTATCGAGTATATGTATTTTTAAGAGTGGACGGAGGGAAGCAATTTATTCAGGAATTGCGTTTTGATGCGGAATAATAATATAAGCGTATAATAAATAGAGTTGTCTCGAACGGCTTTATTTGTAAAAGGGGTTTTAAAAGAAAGTCAAAATAATTTTTAGTAGATTATTTTGACTTTCTTTTAAAACCCCTTTTTGATTTTGGGAACACTAAGTCCACAAAATCAAAACTAGAAAGAAGCTAATAAATGCTTCATATCTACTTTCTTGGATACGATATCCGCTACTTCATCAATTCCTACTCTAATCTGTTCTAAAGTATCTCTATCCCGAATCGTTACCGTATTATCTTCTAACGTATCAAAATCAATCGTTACACAGTAAGGTGTCCCAATCGCATCTTGACGTCTGTATCGACGGCCAATCGCATCTTTTTCATCGTATTGGCACTTGAAATGAAGTTTTAATTTATCAAATACTTCCCTTGCTTTGCTGGTCAATTCTTCTTTATTTTTCAATAAAGGCAATACGGCACATTTATTAGGTGCCAAAGCAGGCGGCAATTTAAGAACCGTTCTAGTAGAATCTTTTCCTTTTGCATCAGGCACCGTTTCTTCTTGCAATGCATGACTCATCATCGCCAAAAACATTCTATCGCAACCAATAGATGTTTCCACTACATAAGGCACGTAACTTTCGTTCTCCTGTGGGTCAAAGTATTGCAACTTTCTACCTGATAATTCTTGGTGGCTACTCAAATCGTGATTCGTTCGAGAATGAATCCCTTCTAATTCTTTGAAACCAAACGGAAATTCAAATTCAATATCCACCGCTGCATCTGCGTAGAATGCTAAATTATCGTGATCGTGAAATCGGAATTTCTCAGCGGGTGTTCCTAATGATTTATGCCACTTTAATCGGTATTCTTTCCAGTAAGCATACCATTCTTTTTGCGTACCTGGTTTAATGAAAAATTGCATTTCCATTTGTTCAAATTCCCGCATACGGAAAATGAATTGACGAGCAACAATTTCATTTCTAAAAGCCTTTCCAATCTGTGCGATACCAAAAGGAAGTTTCTGACGAGTCGTTTTTTGTACATTCAAAAAGTTGACAAAAATACCTTGCGCCGTTTCTGGTCGTAAGTATAATTTACCTTCTTCGCCTGCGACATTGCCCAACTGCGTGTAAAACATCAAGTTAAACATCCGAACATCAGTCCAGTCATTAGATCCACTTACTGGACAATTGATTTTATATTCTTGCAACATGGCTTTCAAATCTGCCATATCTTCATTCGTCATCGCTGCGGCTAGTCGCAATCGGACGCCCTCAAATTTTTCGAGATTGGCTACCACTCTGCCATTTGTCTTTCTGAATTCTGCTTCATCAAAGGCCTCCCCAAATCGTTTTTTCGCTTTGGCGACTTCTTTATTTATTTTTCCCTCAATCTTATCCATGTACCCTTCAATCAACTGATCTGCTCGATACCGCTTATTAGACCCTTTATTGTCCACTAATGGATCACTAAAAGCATCTACGTGACCAGAAGCTTTCCAAGTCTTTGGGTGCATAAAAATAGCGGCATCAATACCGACAATATTTTCGTGCATTTGCACCATAGAATCCCACCAATATTTTTTGATGTTATTTTTTAATTCTACCCCATAAGGGCCATAATCGTATACCGCACTCAATCCATCATACACTTCGCTGGATTGAAATATAAAACCATATTCTTTACAATGTGAAACTAACTTTTTAAACTTATCGTCTTGTGCCATAACTGAGTATTGAAGTTATTAGAGGTTACTGGAAGTTATTACCTATTAACCGTTAATAGACATTAATTAATTCCGAAACCTTATTACTTGTTCTATTTTTTGATAAATAATTGGACTATTTTATCTTAAGATGGAAGTAAAAGTATAGCTAATTTTTAGCATGTCTTTAGTCCTTCAAACTTTATACGATTCAGTCCTTATACTAACTAGGGAAATCCAAAAGAATTCTAAAAAATTTGGTTTGAGGTTTGCTAGGAGGTGCAAAAGTCTTAAATAATTCGCTAATAGTCAATGATAGGCAAAAGGTGAGCCAATAGTTTTAAAATTAATTATCTATTTTATTAGGATTTACCTTCACACTTCCTTGCGGCGCAATGATTTTCCAATGCTTAAATTCTCTATCTGCTTCAAAACCATAGCCCGTAATTTGCTCATTCTCGGTCGTGATTCTGACAAATTGTTTAGTAGAAATGGTATTCGTGCCTTTATCCCAAATCAATTCATCCGTTTCTAATTTTTCCGCATTATGATTAAATAAAACGACACTATCTCGAACGGTGATAATATTTTTATTTTCATCTTCAATCGCATACTTCCCAATTAGCCAACTTTGTACTTTCTGTTCTTTATCTAAAAAGAAAACTTCTAATCCTGCTGGAAATTCTCGCTTAGGCGTTCGTTTATCTAAATGCCGATGTAACAGCGGTGCTTCAATCATCATTTCTACTCTACCAGAATCACTATATAACATTTTTACTTTTTCTCCTACTTCTATTGCTACCGCATCATCTTCTATGAATCTGCTGACTTCTGCTAAGTCGTTTTCGCAGGAGATGAGGCAGCATAATAGGAGGATGAGGGTGATTCCTCCCCCTACCCCCCTCCAGAGGGGGAAAAAAGTAGGTAGTATATTATCTCTTTTGGTATCCATTTAAGTTTAATAGCTAATTATAAGTTCTTTAAGCAGCGCTTGAAAATTGGGATAAAGCCCCAAATCATAAATCTCCGTAATTCTAAATAATCGGGTCATCCTGTCAATCCCAAGCCCCACTCTTCCGCATATTCGCCCGATAAATGGCCGCATTTCGATTATGCTGTTTAAGGGACTTCGCAAAATTATGATAACCGCTTCCATCTCCTTTAGCACAGAAAAACATATAATCGTGATTTTCCACATTCAAGACCGCATCAATACTGGCAATGGAAGCCATACTAATAGGCCCTGGTGGCAAACCACCATATTTATAAGTATTATAAGGAGAATCATAAGCCAGATGTTTGTTTAATATTCGACGCAAGCCAAAATCACCAATTGCAAATTTTACCGTTGGGTCTGCTTCTAATCGCCAGCCTTTTGTTTTTAAACGATTATAATAAACACCAGCCATGCGCTTTTTCTCTCCATTTTGCAAAGTTTCTCTTTCTACTATAGAAGCTAAAATATACACTTCTTCAGGAGTTAGTTCTAATTTTTCTGCCTTTGCTGCCCGATTATTTTTTGCCCAAAAAGAAGCGTGCTCTTTTTTCATGCGCTCCATAAATTTAGCGGGACTGGTATTCCAGAAAAAATCATAAGTATTCGGAATGAATAGCGACATTAAGGTAGCAGGCGTAAATCCTAAATCTGCAATAAATTGTTCATTAGTAAACATCGTCACTAAATCACTAGAATCTGGTTCTATAAACTCCGCAACTTTTGCTGCTACATTTTTAACCGTCCAAGCACTATTAAACACAAGTTTGACCGTCTCTTGCTTACCACCTCTTAAATGCTGGACTAATTCATAATTACTCCAACCCGGTTGAATCTTAAATTTGCCAGAACGCATTGAGCTCCGAGGATATTTCATATAATCAGCAACCCAACGAAAAGCTTTTTCATGGGTAATTAAGTTTTTTTCTTTTAAGATAGTTACGACTTCTTCAAAAGAAGTATTCGTTGGGATTTCAATGATTGTTTCTCCTATTTTTGAGGAAACCCCTGTACCAAAAATTTCTTGATATTTTTGATACCCTAAAAGAGTTGCTACCAATACGCCTACAAACGTAAGAGTTAAAATTATTTTGGCTAACTGCCCTTTTTTCTGAGATTCGTCTTGACTCATTATCTATTCGAATTGCTCCGATATATCGGAATAAACTAAGTTTTGGGTTGCGAGTTAGAAGCACGCAAACTATTAAAATACCACAAAATGAATTTGTAATCTTACAAAATCACCCAAAATTAAGGAAATATCGGGGTTAACGCTACCAAATTAAGTGAACAACTGCGACATTTTTATTAAATTAATATTTTTTGTACTACATTTAACAGGATATTTACCTATTTCGACCTTTGTTAACAAACAATTTAGCCAATGAACAAGCCTCTCTACTACTTAGGAATCTTTTTTTTATTAGTATTCCGACTTACCGCTTTAACTAGTCAAATAGTCATTAATGAAATTTATGCCGATGTCGCGGTTAGTTTAATTGGCGATGCCAATGGGGATGGCATTAGAAGTGCTAGAGAAGATGAATTTATTGAATTATTTAATAATGATTCTCTTCCTAGAGATTTTAGCGGTTTCCAATTAATTATTGACCAAACGATTAAACATGAATTTGCCGATGGATTAATCGTACCGCCAAAAACTTTTTTAGTCGTATTTGGTGGTGGTATGCCAAATGGATTATTTGGTCAAAGCCCCGTTTTATTAGCTTCAAATGGTAGTTTAGCTTTGAGCAATGCTGGATCATCGGTAACCTTACAAACAAATGAAGGCGTTGTCCTTGATAGTGTGACTTATACCGAAACGAATATTGATGCCTCTTTGGTTAGAACACCAGAATTTACGGGCGATTTCCTTCCTCATACTGAAAGACCTGATGCTTTTGGGCTACCTTATTCGCCAGGTACGTTGACCAATTCTTTTCCTTTTAATAATGGCGATACTACCTTAATTCACTTTACGGTCAATAGAGGAATAGCAATTGAAAGTGATGGACGGATTGATTTGTCCTTAAATTTAATCAACCCAAAACCAAGTCAGGTCGTTGCTACAATAGAACTAACGGGCGGCACAGGAGACGCAGCAGATTTAGCTAATTTTACTTCCGAAACGGTCATTTTTCCAGTCAACTCGAATAGTCAACGATTATTGAGTATTCCGATTTCTGATGATGTTGAAATTGAAGGACAAGAAACTTTTATTTTCACCATCACCAATGTGAATGCGCCTGACAGCAATCAAATCAGCATCAATCAATCTTTTGAATTAACGATTTTTGATAATGATAATGATTTTGGATTAATCTTGGTAGAATTTTTAGCGGATCCGCCCAATGGTTTGATTGGTGATGCCAATGGAGATGGCGAACGAAATGCTAGTCAAGATGAATTTCTAGAGTTTTTCAATCCTACCGATGCAGCCATTGATTTATCAGGAATGACCATTTATGATGCAGATTTATTACGGCACCAAATTCCATATAGTACAATCATTCAACCGAATCAATTATTTTTGGTATTTGGCGGCGGTGAAATTAAGCGCACTTTCGATAACACTGTAGTACAAAAAGCAAGTAGTGGTCGGCTCAGTTTAACAAATATAGGAGACCGTATTATGCTCAGAGATAGCCTGCAAAATATTATGCTGTTACACGATTATGAAGCAGAAGCGAGTGCCAACCAATCTATAGTTTTTTGTCCCATTGAAAAAGAAGCTGAATTTATTAATCATAGCGCTATTGGAGTAGGATTATCGCTTTCGCCAGGCATCTTGCATGATTGTAATCCTTTTACTGTTGGCATAACTGAGGCTAAAGACTCCGATATAAAAATCTATCCTAATCCCGTAAAAAACAAACTAAAAATTGAATTGCCCAAAACGTTAGCATTAACAGGGACTATTAAACTTATCAATATGCAGGGGCAAACTATCTTTAATGTGACTTCTACTTTTTTTAACGTTTCTAAATTAACAAAAGGAATTTATTTTTTAAAAATACCCACTAATCAAGGGATAATCGTTAAAAAAATAATCGTGCATTAAATTGTATAATTCATCCATAAAAATAACGTTATTATTAAAAGGTTTAATCTGAGTAGCTCCTTGAAAATAAACCACTCACAACAATAATTTAAATCATGAAAAATATCATTTGGTTTTTTATTATAGGAATGACATTGACCGCCTGTTCTTCTAAAACAAAAACGATTGAAGTACAAAACGAAGCAGGCGTAATAATAGAGCGCTATGTGCAAAATATAGAAACTATTCAAAAAGAAGGAAAAAGTGAAGTATTCGATGATAATGGGCAATTATTAGAAACTGCTTTTTATAAAAATGGACAATTACATGGGGAACGCATCTTATATCATGAAAACGGTACAATTCAAGCTACTGAGCCTTATGAAAATGGTGTTTTTACAGGTGATTTTCAAGCCTTTTATGAAAATAAACAACTAGAATTAGCAGGTAAATATATTAATGGAAAGATGGATGGCGAATGGAAACGTTATTATGATAGTGGAGAACTCATGGAGATTGTTACTTTTGTAGAAAATGAAGAGAATGGTCCTTTTGTAGAATATTATAAAAATGGCAAAACCAAAGCAACGGGCAGTTATTTAGAAGGAGATAACGAGCATGGAGAATTAAAACTATTTGACGAAAATGGTGAACTTATCAAAAAAATGAATTGTAATAAAGGACTTTGCCAAACGAGTTGGACAAAAGAAGAAAATGAGTTGAAGATATAGATGATTGATTGGTAACCGTACAAATAAAATCGATACCTACTTAATAAATAAACATTATTGATTATTACATCAATATTGTTACGAGTTGCGAGTTGAATAGGAATTAGGGATTAATATTCCAAGAAATGATGCTTAAAACCGCTATTTAAATGTAAATTGGATTTATTTAAAAACTAATAGAATTTGAGTATGAAATAGTCAAAATTCAAGTAAAATTATATATAACTCGCAACCGCAACTCGAATCAAGTCTAATGAATAAATTTTTACTTTTTCTATTTCTATTGATTAATATCACGAATACTTCAATCGCCCAAATCGGAGGTAGTAAAGTATATGAGTTTCTAAACCTTCCAGCCTCTGCTAGAATTACAGCTTTGGGTGGAAAACACATTACCGTTAGAGATGATGATTTGGCCTTTGCGTTAAGTAATCCTGCTGCATTAAATGATACCATGCACAATCAATTGACTTTTAATCACAGTTTTCATTTAGCGGATATAGGGCAGGGTTTTGCGGGATATGGTCGGCATAGCCAAAAACTAAACACGACTTTTTTGTTTGGCATACAATACATCAATTATGGTGATTTCCAATTAGCGGATGAACTAGGAAATATCAATGGCCAATTTGATGCTTCCGAATATGCAATCACTATTGGTGTGGGTCGCGCTGTTTACGAACGCTTAGATGTGGGCGCAAATATAAAAGTGATTACTTCCCAATTTGAAAGTTATAATTCTTTTGGTCTAACCACCGATTTATCAGCCATTTATCATATTGATGAAAAAGGATTTGTAGCATCTATGGTGCTTAGAAATATTGGTGGGCAGCTCGCTACTTATAGAGATGGAAATAAGGAAGACGTACCATTTGAATTATTGTTTGGCGTTTCTAAACGTTTAAAATATTTACCCTTCCGATTCTCTATTACCGCACAGCATTTAGAACGATGGAATTTATTATATGACAATCCTAATTCACAAGAAAATATATCTTTCTTAGGGGAACAGGAGGTCACTAGTAATGAATGGGTGGATAACCTATTTCGTCATTTAATCTTTAGCGGAGAATTTTTGTTTGGTAAAAAAGAAAACTTTCGAGTTCGTTTTGCTTATAATCATTTTAGGAAACAAGATTTGTCGCTTCGTAGCTTTAGAAGCTTGGCAGGTTTTTCAGGAGGAATAGGGATGAAGATTAAAAGATTTCGTTTTTCTTTTGGTTTTGGTGCCTATCACTTAGGGGAAAGTGCTAGTCATTTTAGTATCGCCACCAATCTAAGTGAATTTAAAAAGAAAAAAAGGAAAGCCGACGCAAGTTTAGGAATAGATTGAATTTACGAGTGTATGGGCTTAAACTTATTATACTCATTCCTTGAAAGCTTAAACTAATCTGTTACAAGAACTGTTTTTACAATAATCGGAATAATTCATAGGCGGAATCTTCCTTTTACTTCCTGTATTTTTGTTTCTTTGTAAGAATTAAGATATATTAAGCCAAATCGGGTGAATTTAATCAGGTATAACCAAAACTAAATTCAAACAGTGATTATCGTAGAAAAGGTCTAATTACAAAAAATGACAGCACAGGAAAAAAAAGATAAATTTGTTCAATCGTGGGGTTCTATTGGGTCTAATTGGGGCATCAATCGAACTATGGCGCAGATTCATGCCTTATTATTGGTTTCTCCAAAGCCGCTAAGTGCTATGGAAATTAAGCAGGATTTACAAATTTCTGTAGGGAATGCCAACATGAATATTAGAGCATTGATTGATTGGGGTTTGGTTCATAAAGAATTAATTCCAGGGCAACGAAAAGAATTTTTTATTGCAGAAAAAGATATGTGGGAGGTAGTTAAGCGAATTATTATCCAACGGAAAAAGAAAGAATTAGAACCTATTTTAAGGTTATTGAATGATGTTGGTGATATAGACCCCGCTGATAAAGATGCAGAAGAATTTGCTAAAGTCATCAAAGATTTACAATTATATTCTACTAAAGTAGATTCCACTTTAGATAGATTAATTAATGCAGATTCTAATTGGTTTGTAGGTACTTTTATGAAAATGATAAGGTAATTTAACATCAGCGGTTTAATCACTTGATGGTTGTGCGCTAAAAAAGCAGATATGGATAAGATTCAAGCAAAAGAAGCGATTAATAGTGAATTGGCTGAAAAGCTAACAAGAATTGCCTTTATTTTAAAGACGATTGGTCATCCAACTCGATTAGGAATCGTTCATTTATTAGAACAACATCCTTATTTAACGGTTACCGAGATTTGTGATATGTTGAATAGTGAACAATCTTTGACTTCTCATCATTTACAAAATATGCGTTTTAAAGGACTATTAACTGTAAAAAGAGAAGGTCGAAAAATGTTATATTCTTTGAAAGAACGTGATATTTCTCTGATTATCGAATGCTTAGAAAACTGCCAATGTAATATGTAGGCAAGTCGGATATTTCGAAATTAAAACCTTAATTGATAGATATCATTAGTCATCTAAGGTTTTATCCGTATTTTTTCTCCCTATCCGCTCAAATATTTGGAACTTAATCAACTAGCTTTTAAATTTATGCTTTAAGAACTCATTCCGCTTAATAACTGACGAAAATTATAAAAACCTTTAATTATTGAAGAATAGCTCCTGTCTATTCTCTAATAATGCATAACCTCAAAACAAACATTTTCAGTTATGAAGCAACTACTCCCTTTAACCATTGGGCTTTTCCTATTCATCTTTTCTTTAGCTGCCCAAAATAGTATTCCTGCCGAAAGTATTTTTAGTAGATTACAAGACCAAGAAATTATCAATGTTACGATTGAAACCAATCTTGATCCATTGATTAATTTTCGAAGAAGAGAAACTTATCAGCCCGCAAAATTTACTTATAAAAATAGAAACGGCAAATTAATTACCCGCAAGATGAAAGTCAAGCCAAGGGGAAAATACCGTAGAAGAGTCTGCGATTTCCCAACCATCAAACTCAATTTTTCTAAAAAAGAATTAGAGGCAGATGGCATGGCTAAGTATGATGACTATAAAGTGGTCACGCATTGTCTGAATGATAAAAAAGAGAGTAAAGAAAATGTCTTGCGAGAATATTTGGTCTATAAAATGTATAATCTTTTGTCCCCTAAAAGTTATCAAGTTCAATATTTAAATATTACCTATGTTGATAGTAAAGGCAAAATGAATAGCATAAAACGAACGGGGTTTTTAATCGAAGATACAGGAGAATTAGAAGATAGAATAGGCGTAGAAGTTCATCCAGAGCCCAAATTACCCATTGATAGTTTTAATATTGAGCAGTACAATTATGTCGCTTTATTCCAGTATATGATAGGAAATGTAGATTGGCGCGCTACGCCTTTCGCTAAAAATGCTAAGGCAATGAAAGTACATGGCTCAAATAAGTATGAATTAATTCCTTATGATTTTGATTTTAGTGGCGTAGTAGGCGTTTCTTATATGCGCATAGCAGAACATTTAAATCAAAAAAATAGCAGACAACGTATTTTTTTAGGACATATCATTCGTCAAAAAGAATTAAAAAATAATTTTGAACGCTATGAGGCTAAAAGAGAAGCGTTATTAGAATACATCAGTAATTTTGACTTATTGCCAAAACCTAGTCGGAAAAATATACGAAAATATATTGAGTCTTTTTATGAAGATATAGCGGATGGGATGGTGAGTATGATGTAAGAGGCGGTACATGGTAAAAAATTGATAATCATCCGTTGTCTTCATTCATCCGTTGGTTTATTTTCTACCAACGGATGAATGAAGACAACGGATTTGACGAGCTAGAGGAGATTTTAAATATTATTTTAATATCATTCTTTTAGTTGACGCTCTATTCACGTAAACCGTCTCATTCCATAATCTGCAACTTAGCAAATTTCAACATCAAGCGACGTTTTGGGTTATCAATTTGCGGGAAATTAATCGTTGCCACTTTTTTATCATTCCGCCCATCTACTTGTTCGACTACTCCTTCTCCAAATTTTAAATGCAACACCTTTTGACCTTCCTGGATTGCACTACTAGGACTTGGTTTAAAATCGGCAACATTGATAGATAATTTAGCCTGCGTTCGAGCTTGCTTAAAATTGCCAGCAACACCAGAACGCTGTGGTCGAACAGCCGTTCCAGTTGGTTTCGACAAACTAAAACCACTTTCCATATTATCTAAAGGAATCTCATTTAAAAAACGGCTAGGAGAATTGTTACTATGCTTCCCATGCCGATAACGGCTATTAGCGAAGGATAAAGTCAGTATTTCTTCTGCTCGAGTAATCGCTACATAAAACAACCGCCGTTCTTCTTCGATTCCTTGAGGCGTTTTCATAGCCATAAAGGAAGGGAATAGGTTCTCTTCTAAACCTACAACAAAAACAGATTTAAACTCTAAACCCTTTGCAGAGTGCGTAGACATCAAGGTAATATGATTGCCTTCATCATCTTCATCCTGATTCGTATGTAAAGCAATATTCTGAATATAACTTGCTAGAGATTTATCAGTCGTTAATTCCTGTCCTTCTTCTACTTCATCATTTTCCACAAATTCTTTGATACCATCTAATAAAGAAGTCACATTTTCCAAACGACTTAAACCTTCAACGGAAGTATCTGCTTTTAAGGTCGCAATTAAGCCTGATTGTCGAGCAGCATAAGCCGCTAAATCGTAAGCATCTACGGTTTTTGCTCGTTGGATAAATGCACCAATCATTGCTTTAAAACCCTTTAATTTTTTCATCGTTCCAGCAGGCAATTCCACGTAATCCATTGCCTCCCACATGTTAACCTCATTTTCTCCTGCTTTGGTACTAATCTTTTCAAGGGTCGTATTCCCTATACCTCTTTTCGGATAATTAATTACCCGTTTTAAAGCTTCTTCATCTTGCGGGTTGACCGCTAAGCGCAAATAGCCGATTAAATCTTTGACTTCTTTTCTTTGGTAAAACGAAGTACCACCAAAAACTTTATAAGGAATATTGTAGCGCCGTAAATATTCTTCAAAAATTCTAGATTGGGCATTGGTTCGGTACAATACAGCAATATCGCTGTTGCTTAAATGCCTTCTCGTTTTTTGCTCAATAATACTATCCGCAATCCGCTTACCTTCCTCCGAATCTGATACCGCCTTGATGACCCTTATTTTTGTACCATCTCCTTTATGCGACCAAATCTTTTTCTTAATCTGTTTTTTATTATGCCCAATGACAGAATTGGCTGCTTGCACTATATGCGTCGTAGACCGATAATTTTGTTCTAATTTAAAGGTTTTTAAACCTTTATAATCTTTCTCAAAATCCAAAATATTATCTACTGTCGCCCCTCTAAAGGCGTAGATACTTTGCGCATCATCTCCTACCACACAAATATTATGACTACTCCCCTCATACTTACATAGTTTTTTGATAATTGCATATTGTAAATAATTGGTATCCTGAAACTCATCGACCAATAAATACTTAAATTTATTGCGGTATTTATCTAAAACGTTATCTGGGTTTTTATGCAATAAATAATATAATTGAAATAATAAATCATCAAAATCCATCGCCCCTGCCCGCTTGCAACGTGCCATGTATTTGGTGTACACCTCATGAACTCTAGGTCTTTTATTCATACTATCTTGCGAGATTAATTCCTTCATCTGCCCATATAATTTAGGCGGAATCAAGCTACTTTTCGCAGAAGAAATTCGAGATGCAATGGCATTCACATTATATCTATCTCTACTTAAATTTAATTCTTTGATAATCGAACTAATGACACTTTTAGAGTCTTGCGAATCGTAAATCGTAAAACTAGAAGGATAGCCAATTTTCTCTGCTTCCACCCGCAAAATTCGAGCAAAAATGGAGTGAAAAGTACCTGCCCATACGTTATTCGCTCGACTACCAACTACTTTGGCAATCCGTTCTTTCATCTCTTTAGCCGATTTATTGGTAAAGGTTAAAGCAAGAATTTCCCATGGCGGAACGCCACTTTCTATGATATTGGCAATACGGTAAGTTAATACTCTAGTCTTTCCTGACCCTGGTCCTGCGACCACTAATACTGGACCATTTATAGTAGTGACAGCATCTCGCTGTACGTCGTTTAGCTCGTTTAAATAATCTTGCATGTAGTTTTATTTTGGATGGTAAAAGTACGGAAAAGGTGGACAGGATGACGGAATTTTTAAGATTAAGCAAAAAAATAAAGTTAAAAAAACAACTTTTTGTTTATTCGTTACTATTTTTGAATAAATTTATTGACTTCTTCATTTTATATAAGTTTTATGGATTTAAAAGCAGCCATTCTAAAAGAGCATTCCAAACAACAAGCCCTATTTATCAGAGATTATATAGGGGATAATCAGGCACTTTTCGATGAATTAATGGTTCATTTTTTCAGCAATGAATATCGAGTGACCCAGCGAGCTGCTTGGATTATGACGCATTGCACAGAGAAACGACCACATCTCATCCGTCCGCATCTAGAAAAAATGGTACTCAATTTAAAGAGTGAAAAAATCCATGTAGCAGTCAAACGTAATACGGTAAGATTATTACAAGACGTAGATCTTCCAGAGGAATTAATGGGCACGGTTGCTAATTGCTGTTTTAATTTTTTAGCCAACCCAAATGAGGCAGTAGCGGTTCGGATATTTTCTATGGGTATTCTTTATAATTTTTGTAAAAAAGAACCAGATTTAGCGGATGAGTTACGCATTATTATTGAGGAATTTATGCCGCATGGGACGAGTGGGTTTCGGTCTAGAGGGAAGAAGGTTTTGAAGGAGTTACAAAAGATGCTGAAATAATTAACAGTTTAAGAATGTTTTATTTTCTATATTTGAGATATGAAAAATAGTATATAATCTAAAAAAGCTCCCATGAATCATCATGGAAGCTTTAATTTTTGTGGGTAATGAGAGACTCGAACTCCCGACCCCCTCGGTGTAAACGAGGTGCTCTGAACCAACTGAGCTAATCACCCGAATTTTATGTATTTCGCCATTCTTTCAAAGCGAGTGCAAATATAAAGGCATTTAAAATATAATGCAAGTTTCCTTGTCAAAAAATTAATAAAAAATAAAATCTTTCTAACACACCAAACCAATATCAGAATTACGTTATTTTTACAAGTGAAAAAGAAATACCTAAAACTACTTTTAAAAATAGACCCATTTCTTAAAAAAGATAACGCACCCATCCATGAAATTTGTTAAAAGAATAGCCTTATGGTTTGGCTTGGCCTTTTTAATCCTATTTGTTGCTTCCATAGTAGTTGCGGTCGTATTTGAAGATGAAATAGGACAAACATTAGTTGCAGAAATTAATAAAGGCTTAGTTGATGATTTAGAAGTAGAGAATTTTCGCCTGTCCCTAATTAAAGGATTTCCTTATGTCAATGCCGATTTACAAAATGTCATTTTACCAGACAATCGAAAAGGGGTGTTATTGGAAGCTCAAAGCATGTCCTTTAAAATTGGTTTATTAGGCTTATTGACCTCTAATTTAAAAATAGAATCCGTTGTTGTAGAGAATGGCGCCTTATTTATACAAGTCAATGGAAAAGGAAAAGCCAATTACCTCATTAAAAAGCCTTCCAATCAAGATGTGGCTACCTCAGAACTAAACTTTGCACTTTCTTTGGACAAAGCAACCTTAAAAGATATTGAATTAATTTATGTCGATGAACGGTCTAAACAAGAAATGAAATTACAACTGGAAAACGCTTCTTTTTCTGGTAAATTTAATAATGACCAATTTTCTTTAATTAGCGACGCAAAAATATATTCCAATTTCGTAGAGCTAGATGGTCGCCGCTATTTCGTGGGTAAAGATTTGGGCTATGATGCCAAAATGTATGTAGACCTAGAAAATAATTTCTATGAGTTTCAAGAAATGGAATTAGCCGTTGCTAAAAATATCTTTAGCGTTTTTGGTAATATTGAACCACATAGCTCGTCCACAGAATTTGACTTAGAAATAACATCCAAGACAGGGAATATAGAATCTGTTATTCAATTATTACCAGAAGAATATCAGTATTTAGAAGGCTTTGCCAGTCGAGGTAATTTTACTTTTGATGCTACGATTAAAGGTATTTCTAATGCCACAGAAAAACCAACGTTTGATGTCAATTTTGGTTTAGTGGATGGTGAAATTAGCCACACTGTTTTGGAAAGCAATGTAAAAGATGTCTCTTTTGCCGCTCACTTTAAAAGTGGCAAATCACATGCTGGCAGGGATGCACTTTTTGAAATCAATAATTTCAAAGGCTATTTTAATCGAGAATTACTTGAATCTCAACTTAAACTAACTAATCTAGAAAACCCAACCATCAATTTTCAAATGGATGGGACCTTACCATTAGAATCTATTTATACCCTTTTTGATTCTCCATTTATTACGGATGGCGACGGAGAAGTGGAGATTCGTAATTTAGAATTGGAAGGTCAATATGAAGACATGATTAATCCTTCAAGAATCCATCGAGTTAAATCAAGTGGAACGCTTGAGTTTGACGATGCAGAACTAACGATTAATGGAGAAGCACTAATTTTGGATAGAGGTATTTTAGTGTTAAAAGATAATGAACTAAAGATTGAGCGATTAAAATTAGAAGGCGCTGGTAGCGAAATTGTTTTTGGAGGATATGCTAATAATTTTTTACCTGTTTTATTAGCCGATTCTATTAATAGTAAAGATGCCAAACTTAGATTTAAAGCAACACTCGAATCAAAAAATTTGGACCTTGACCGTTTGGTTGGCTTAACGGAAGTAAAAGTGGAAGAAAGCCTCTTCACTTCAAAAGGAATAGAGGTCGTACCAGATTCTATCAAGCAAGAAAATATTCATCGAAGAGAAGTCATTACCAATTTCTTAGAAGGTACTTTTGAAGCAAGAGTAGCATCGTTTAATTATGATTTAATAGAAGGAGAAAGCTTTAATGGAAACCTTGAATTCAAAAATAAACAAATGAGTGTTATTGGGGAAGCCCTCGCAATGGGTGGTTCTTTTGATATTGACGGAACAGGTTATTTTGAAAAGTTACCAAAATTCAGGGCTAAATTTGTTTGTAAGGACATCAATGCCAAAGAGTTTTTCAGACAAGGAAAAAATTTTGGTCAAGATGTCTTAGCTTCTCGACATATTGAAGGTACGCTTAATGCTAACATGGTTGTAAGTGCCACTTTTGATACAGAGGGCAATTTATTATATGATGAATTAAGAGTCATTGCAGGCGTAGGCATTACAGACGGAGAGTTAAATGATTTTGAACTATTAGAAGATTTTTCTGCTTATGCCAATTCAGATGATTTACGAAAAATTCGATTTGTTGACATGCAAAACTGGTTTGAGATTAAGAACGAACGTATTTACATTCCCGTTATGTTTATTCAAACCAATGCAATGAATATGCTATTGAGCGGCGAGCATACCTTTAATAATGAAATTGATTATAATATAAAAGTCAACGCTGGGCAAATTTTGATGTCAAAATTGACAAATAAATCAGGCATTCAACCACAACCTGCCAAGAAAAAAGGTTTATTTAACTTATACTTTAATGTCTCTGGTGATATTGAGGATTATACCATTGAAACTAACCGAAAGAAAGTCAAAAAAGAATTTACCTTTAGCGAGTATAAAAAAGAAGCAATACAAAAAGCTTTAGCCAATGCTTTTGGTAAAACAGAAGTTACTAGAGAACTAAAGAAACGAGCAACTAAAATTCCAGACTTTAAAGATACCGAAGGAAAAGAGGAATATTTAGATGAACTTGAAGGAGGGAATAATGACGACTAACTAAATGTGTGGTGACAAATTTTGTCGCATCAATCTCCTAATTTATAAAGGGTTTTTAAAAGGTAGTCTGCCTTTTAAAAACCCTTTTTGATTTCATGGAACTTGATATTCAGCGAAATAAAGAATACTTTTAAAAAAAAGACTTCATTTTAAAGTAAAACCAAAAATAGTTCGTCTTCCCTGTTAATAACTGAATGATTATTACAGTTCATCTCTTATATTTTACATTTCAAAATAATTAATAAAAAATTTCCAGCTTCTCCAAAACATCTTTATTACTTTTGTGTTTCGTTGCAAACACAACTATTACTATATGTCAAAAAAGTCAAAAATAGTGACTAATACGGCAATGCGCCTAGGCTTTCTAACCAATCGAATAGGAAGACTAATGGGCAATCATTTAAAAAATCAACTCGGCAAAGAGGAGTTTGATATGCCGACTCATTGTATTGGTATCTTGGCGGACTTATGGGAACAAGATGGGGTAATTCAACAAGATTTAGCAATCTCAATTGTTAAAGATAAAGCAACGATTGCCAGAGCTTTAGAGTTAATGGAAAAAAAGAATATTATTGTTAGAATTAAAGATGAAAAAGATAAGCGCAACAAGAAAATTTTCTTAACCTATAAGGGAAACCAATTACAAAATCAGGTCATGTTTCATGGGCATGCTGTTGTGAAAGAAGCAAAAAAAGGCATTTCCAAAGAAGAAATGAATCATTGTTTAAGCACCCTAGAAAAAATATATCATAATTTAAAAGATAAGTTGTAAACGCAACTAGCTCTTTAAGAATAGAGAGTAGGGATGCAAGAATAGAGACTCACAAATTACTAATTTTTGTAATTCTCCTATTTTTTCAGATAATTTAAGTCTCTAGTCTCTCAATGAAATGGTCTCTAATCTCTTTTCTACTTTGATAGTTCGCTAGGTTCGCCCAAAATTAGTTAATAAAATAAAATATTATCAAAATAAT